>DATAKF010000443.1:0-76482 GCA_036261775.1 Polyangiaceae bacterium
GGGCACCGGCAACAACACCGGCGAGTACGGCGGCTGCAACGTCGACTGCACGCGCGCCGCGCGCTGCGGTGACGGCAGCCCGCAGGAAGAAGACGGCGAAATCTGCGACGACGGCGTGAACGCCGGCGGCTACGGTCAGTGCGGGCCGGATTGCCAGCTCGGGCCGCGCTGCGGTGATGGCGTCGTGCAAAAGGGCTCTGGCGAGCAGTGCGACGACGGCGAAAACCTGGGCGGTTACGGCAAATGCGCGCCAGGCTGCAAATTTGGTCCGCACTGCGGCGACTCCAAGCTGCAAAAGGCCTACGGCGAAGAGTGCGACGACGGCAACACCAAGAACGGCGACAGCTGCTCCTCCGTCTGCAAAAAGCCCAACGGCCCCAAGTGAGTGAAAGCGGCTGAGCGCGCTACGCGGCTACGGCGCCATGCCGGCCGCGTAGCGAATGCCCCCGAGCAGGTGGCTGACGAACGCTGGCTCGGTGAACGTCTCGGGGGTGTGGCCGAGCGCGGTGTAAAAGGCGCGGCCGCCTTGGTAGTCGTGGAACCAGGCGATCGGATGATCGGCGCCCATGCTGCCGGTGCCGGGATCGAAGCTAGTCTCGTCGGCTGTGAGCAGCACGGTGACTTGGCCGCGCGGGTTGGTGCGGAAGCCGTACCATTCGTCGCTGCGCATCCAAGGTGAGGGGAGGCCCGTCAGTGCGGGGTGCGTGACCGCCTCCAGCTTGAGCGTGGCCGGCACGATGTCACTGTGTCCCGTGAAGTAGGCGCCAACGAGGCCGCCGTACCAAGGCCAGTCGTACTCGCAGTCGGAGGCGGCGTGCACGCCGACGTAGCCGTGACCGGCAGCGATGTAGCGCTCGAACGCTGCCTGCCCGGGCTCTTCCAGCACGTCTCCGCTGGTGTTGAGGAACACGACGGCGTCGAAGCCAGCCAGGAACGCGTCGGTGAATTGGCTCGGGTCCTCCGTGCCGGTCAGGCCAATGCCCGACTGTTGGGCGAGCGCCGTCACGCCGGCGATGCCCGCCGCCATGGACTGGTGGCGGAAAGAGGTGGTGCGCGAGAACAGCAGCACGCTTGGTTGGCCAGTCGCCGCGGTCGTCAGAACCGTAGAACCGTGGGGCGCTGAGCTGTCTGGGCTCGGGGTTTCGGGTGGGGTGCCGGCGCAGCCGAACGACGGTCCGACGCACAGCGCGGCGGCAAGGGACGCGGGAAAAAGCCGTTTGTGCTTCACTAGGGTCGGTCCTTGCACATGTTCCGGGGCGCGCTCTCGCTGTCTTTCTTGCTGCTCTCGGGCTGCGGGGACGCCCTGCGTCTGGAGGTCGTCTTCGATGATTGTCCGAACGACGTCGAAAAGATCTACCCCGGCGAGTGCGGCTGTGGAATCGCCGAAGAGCGCTGTGTTCCGCTGAAGGACGCCTTGGTGCATCGCTACGCCTTCAATGGCCGGGGCCCAGTGGCGGTCGACGACGTAGGCGGGGCAGATGGTGCCATCCTGAACACCGAGCTCAGCGGGCTTGGGCAGCTGTATTTGGACCGGTCGGCGGAGCTCGAGCAGTACGTGGAGCTACCGAACGGCATCATCAGCGCGCTGGACAGCGCGACCTTCGAGACCTGGGTCACCTGGGAGACCCCACCCACGGAGCCCAAGCCGTTTTGGGAGCGAATCTTCGACTTTGGCGTGAGCACCCTGGGCGAAGAGCAACGCGAGAGCGGCAAGAGCTACTTGTTCTTGGCGCCAGGCCAACCCGGCACCACACCCAAGCTGCCGCGCGCCGCCTTCCGCGATCTGAACACCGACGGCGAGGTGATAATCGACGCGCTGGACGCGACCCCGAGTAACGCCATGTTCAACATGGCCGTCGTGGTCGACGCACCAGCTCGAGAGCTGGTCCTGTTCATGAATGGAGTCGAGCAGGGGCGGACGCAGCTCACCGAGCCGCTGTCGGCGATCGAAGACGTGAACAACTGGCTCGGTCGCTCACAGTTCGTGGTCGACACGCGCTTTGGAGGCAGCTTTCACGAATTTCGCATCTACGACCGCGCGCTGTCACAGCTACAGCTGATCGACAGCGTAGCGCTTGGTCCGTCACCGGCCTTCTTGGAGCCGAAGAGCGCGGATCACGACGGCAGCGGCGCGCCGTGATGCGCCGGTGAGTGCACCGCCAGCACGCTCTCTTCACTCGGCACGCCGAGGCGCAGCGGGAAACCGTAGTGACCGGTGCCGCGGTGCACGTACAAGCGGTCGGTGCCGCGCGCCCACAAGCCGTGGTCCGGCATCTTCACGAACGCGCGCATCATCGTGTACGGCAGGCCAAGGCTGACCAAACCCACTTGGCCACCATGAGTGTGGCCGGATAGAACCAAGTCTGCCTCGCCCTCGGGCAAGTGGATGAATGCGCCCGGATCGTGGAGCAGCACGATGCGCATGGCGCCCGGCTGCCGCGGGTGCGCCTCACATACGCGCGCCAAGTGCTCTTTTCGCTCGCGCCACACGAAGTCCATCCCGACGAGCTGCACGCGCCCCGCGGCGGTCTCGAGCAGGGCGGAGTCGTCGACCAGCAGAGTAATGGCGTTCTGAGCCAAGGCGCGCCGGACGATGAGCGGAGCTTCGTGATCGTGATTGCCCAAACAGGCAAAAACGCGGCCTTCTAGCTGTCGTAGCGGTGCCAGCGCGCGCTCGAGCAGAGCCGGATCCGCCTGCGATTCCATGGTTAGAAAATCGCCGGTCAACAGCACCAAGTCGGGAGACTTTTCGACCGCGCGCTGGCAAATGCTTGCCAGGCGCTCGACTGACATGAACGGGCCCAAATGCGGGTCGGTGATTTGTACGAGGCGCAGCGGACGCTCGACGCGCGCGGCGCCCGGAGCGTGACGCGCCAGCGCCGGCACCACGTGACTGTCGGCTACCACGATGTGCCGTGTTTCTTCGCGTGACCACAGAGACTGCAGCACGCCGATGCCGGCGGCCACGTACGGCACGAACACACCCGGCAGCTCGAAGCCGAACGCGTGCGCCAGCACCCAGGGTAAAGACAAGAGCGTACCGGCGGCGAAGAACGCACCCGGTACGCTGACCAGCGCGCGGTACGCGAGCGAGCGCATGCGCGGGCGAACCAAGCCGATGGACTGAACGAACACGGCCGCGTGTAGGTAACAGAAGAGTGGCAGCACGCTCTGAAAGCGGTGCACCAGCGCGCTCGCGAACAGCACCTGCAGCCCGAGCGTGATGCCACGGAAAATGGCGTAGGCGCGCGAACGCATCAGCGCGGCCGCCACGACGGCGACCCAGCCACACAGCGAGATGACGAGGAACGCGCTCATACCGAGCGCCACGATTGCCTCTGCACGTTCAGAGCCTGGGGTCCGACCCCTGCTCCGTCAACGCGGCCAGGAGCCACGGTCTGATGTCGGGCGCTGGGCCGGGTGAAGTTTGGTTTCGGCCATGACCCTTAGCCATATCGGGCAAAGATTGCCCCTCTTTCCGGACATGTGGGTTCGAGATGAATTTCCGCTCGCTTGGATGTGCTTTTTCGGTCCTGGGTGCTGGCACGCTGCTCGCCGCCGCAGGCTGTTCGGATGCGCCGACTGCGCAGGCTCCGGGCGGTTCTGGCTCGGCGGGCGCGACGGCAACGGCGGGGGCCGCGACGGCCGGCTCGGTCGGCGCCGGCGGCAGCGCCTCGGGAGGGCAGGGCACGGCGGGGAGCGCGACCGGCGGCGCCGGTCTGGCGGGCTCGGCTCCGCTCGCTGGCTCCGGCGGCTCGGGCGGTGGCGCCACGGGCGGCTCGGGCGGTAGCGCACCCGGCGAGTACACGATCCCGACCGTGACCTGGCCCAGCGCCGAGTGCACCGCCAAGGCCGACGAGATCCTGGCCCAGATGACCAACGCGGAGAAGGCGGCCCAGATGGTCATGGGGCAAAACCCGAGCACTAACCTGGTCACGAGCACCTCGCTCGGCACCGTGTTCTGCGGCGGCACGCTCACGCCGCAAGGCGGCAGCAAGGCCAGCGACTGGGCCGGCATGATCGACGGCTATATCGCGGCGGCCGCAGCCTCACGCTTGAAGGTTCCGCTGCTCTACGGCATCGACGCCGTGCACGGCGCGAGCAAGACGGTCGGTGCGGTGCTGTTTCCCCACAACGCGGGTCTGGGCTCCTCGCGCAACCCGCAGTTGGTCGAAGACATTGGCCACGTGACGGCCATCGAGGCGGCCGCGCAGGGCATGAGCTGGACCTTTGCGCCTTCGTTCGGCGTGTCGTTCGACGATCGCTGGGGGCGCGTGTTCGAGAGCTTCAGCGAAGATCCGGAGTTGGCCGGGCTCCTGGGCGCTGCGGCAGTGCTCGGTCTGCAGGGGCGCGGTGGCCTCGGAACTGGCGCGCCGGGCATCGTGGCTTGCGGCAAGCACTTTGCGGCCGACGGCCAAGCCAAGGCGGGCACGTCGTCCAAGGGCGGCATCGTCGATCGCGGCGACGTGCAAATCGACGAAGCGGCCATGCGCAAATACGGCATTGCCCCCTATTTGCCCGCCATCAAAGCCGGCATCGGCACCATCATGGTCAGCGACGCTCGCTGGAACGGCGTGAACATGACGGGCAGCAAGCAGCTCATTACGACCATCTTGAAGGAAGAGCTGAAGTTCAAGGGCATCGTCGCGACCGACTGGGAAGCGTCGTCGGCGGCGGGCGGTGTCGTCGCGACCGTCAACGCGGGCGTCGACGTGCTGATGCAGCCGACCGATTGGCAAAACGTCGCCGGCACGATCGCGAGCGCGATCGGCAACACCATCTCGAACGACCGCGCCAACGACGCGGTGCGCCGCGTCTTGGTCACGAAATGCCAAGCCGGCTTGTTCGGCAAGACGCGCGACGCGAGCTTGATGTCCAAGATTGGCTCGGCCGAGCACCGCATGCTCGGGCGTCGCGCCGTGAGCGAGTCGCTGGTGCTGCTGCAGAACAACGCCAATGCCTTGCCCTTGAAGAAGGACGGCAAATTCTGGGTCGCGGGTAGCGGCGCGGACAGCCTGGAGCGCCAGTGCGGCGGTTGGTCGGTGTCGTGGCAGGGTGGCGGTGGCGGTACGACCGGTACGACCATCAAGGCCGCCATCGACGAGCACGGCACCATCGTAGCCAACGCGGCCGACGCTGACGCTGCCATCGTCGTGCTGAGCGAGAAGCCGTACGCCGAGTTCCAAGGCGACAGCGCGACCATCAACACGCTGCCGCAAGAGGACTGGACGGCGCTGCAGACGGCGCGCGCATCCGGCAAGCCGGTGATTGCGCTCGTCGTTTCGGGTCGCCCGGTGCTGATCACCGACCATTTGGCTCAAGCCGACGCCTGGGTTGCCGCTTGGCTACCGGGCACCGAAGGCGCTGGCGTGGCCGATGTGCTGTTCGGCGACAAGAAGTTCACCGGCAAGCTGAGCCACAGCTGGCCCAAGACCGAAGCCCAAGCCAACTCGAACTTCGGAGACGCCGGCTACGCGCCCCAGTTCATGCTCGGCCACGGCCTGACGTTCTGAGCGCACGCCCGCCGATTTCGGGTTTTGGCTTCGTTTTCGCTGCGGTCCGATGCTCACGTACTCAAGTACGTGTCCGTGGGAGGCGCCCCAATGGTCGCTTGGTCCTCGCGAAAGCCTCGCCAAAACACCGAACTTGGCGGGCGTGCCTACTCACACCTGTTGTGCTCCGGGTTGCACACGGTGTCGCCTGGGCAGCCGCCGCAGCGCCCGCAGTCGCTCGGATCGAGCTGCGTCTCGCAGCCTGTCGAAGCTGCGCCGTCGCACTCGGCGTAGCCGTCGCGGCATTCGTCCACCACGCAGCGACCACCGCTGCATTTGGCGGAAATGGCGCGGGGCATCTTGCGTAGGTCGTCGTCACAGCTGGCGCCGCACGCCCCACAGTGGTCGTAGGTCGAATCCAAATCGACCTCACAGCCATTCTTGGGCGCGGAGTCGCAGTTTTCGAACTCTGGCTCGCAGGTGCCGACGGCGCACTCACCGTCCCCGCCGCACACCTCCACGGCTTGAAACAGCGTGCACGGCACACACGACTCGCGCGCGCAGCCGTACTCGGGATCCGAGGTGCTGACGCAGCGCAGCTCGCCAGGCGTCACCTCGCAGGGCTTGCTCCCGGCGGGGCAGCCCTTCTGCAAGCTCTCAGGATCGACGACCAACGAGCAAGCAGCCAACAGCGCCCAAGCCACGAAGCAAAGCCGCGCGGAGGCTTGGACGGGCCTCTTCAAAAGCTGCCCCTGGCTGTCACGCAGAGGCCGCTCCAAACCAGTTGAAACCGCGGCGCGGGCGGCGCGGCTGCTCCCGTTAGCGGCACGCTAGGGCGTGTGGCGTAGCTGTAGACGGTGGCGCCGCCGCCCAAAATCGCGACCGCGAAGGCAATATCGGCCGCGAGCCCCAAGTGGCTCACTGACGTGACGTCGCGGTCTTTGCAGAGCGGCGCGCAGTCGTCGCGAACGTCTTGTCGCTTGGAAAGCGCCAGGCCGCCGAGCACGACGCCCGTCACCGTGGCTGCCAGACTGACGCCGCCAAGCGCGTAGGTCAGCTTGGGAATGGGTCGATGCCGAGGCACCGGCACAGGCACCGGCTCCGCCACGACGGGCTTGGGGGCTTCGAGCGGCGGGGGCGGTTTGGGCGAGGTGAAGTCGAAGCGCACGACGCGCCCTTTGTCGCCGGCTTGCAGCACATACGTGGCGTCTTGTGCAGGAAAGCCCGGTAGCTCGGCGACGAAATGATGCGGGCCCGGATCGAGCTCCAGCGGCGAGCCGGTGAGCGACTCGGTGAGCAGCTTGTCGCCTTCGCGCACTCGCAGCCGGACGACGTCTTCTCCGTCCTTGGCGGCGCGGAAGATCACCGATGGGAGCTGCTGCTCGACGTCGTTCAGCCACTGTACGCAGTCGCGCGAGACGAGCGAGGGGCAGCCAGCCGCCGAGCACTTGCGCAGCGCGGTGCGCGCCGACAAAAGCTGCCCGGCGAGGCGCGCGTCCTGGGCCTGCTCGTGATCGGCCAGACACTGCGCGCGACTGGGCTCGGAAAACGTGGCGGGCACCTCGGCAAATGCCAAGGTGCTCACGGAGCACCATGCCACGCCGGCATGAGCCAGGAAGCGCTCGATCGAGCCCATTTCTCGAAGCCGCAATGTTAGCCCGAACGCGCTCCGAGTCGCTGCCCAAACCAGCACGGCCGCAACGTGGCGCCTGTCGGCCAGGGGGCCAGGCTGCGCCTCTCAAGTGCCCAGCTTGTCGTAGTTGTCGGCGATGAAGTCGATGACGGGCTGCTTGTCGCCGACGAGCAGGAAATCGTGGGCCAGCTTACCCAGGTCGTCCCAGGGGAAGGCAGAAGAGCCCAGGACCTTGAAGGCCGGCAGGGCCGTGCCGCTCGACAGGTCTGCCATGTTGGCGCGTGTGAGCGCGCTGAATTCGCTGCGTCTGGCTTCGGGCAAAGTGCGAGCGGGCACGGAGCCCTTCTTGGCGTTGAAGGCGACTTGCCCGTCTTCCGACGCCAAGGTTTCGAAGAAGTCGAGCGCAGCGCTCTCGTCTTTCACGCCGCGTGTGGTGACGAACGCGTCGCCAGCGAGCACGAACAGCCCCTCGGCGCCCGGCCAGGCGCGCTGAGCGAAGTCCTCGTCGACCGCGTAGTCACCGGCCAAGATCGCGCCGCCCCAGTCACCCATCGGCGTCATCAAGCACTGCTCGGCGGGGTCGCGCTCTTCCATCAAACGCTGGAGGCCGGGCACGAAGTCGAGCTGCGCGAAATCGGTATTCCAGTACGGGTTCAGCGTCGCCGCGTAGTCGAGCGCTTCGGCGAACAGGGGATCATCGGCGCTGAGCTTGCCGGTCCAAAATGCCTGCGAGTGCTCGGCACCAATGTACGCGGGCACGATGTCTTCGAACAGCGCGTGGGTGCTGACCCAGTTGTATTGGTCACCGAGGCACAGCGGGTGCGTGTAGCCGAGCTCAGCCAGCCGAGCCAGCCACGCGTCGAGCCCCTCGCGGCCCTCGGGAATGTCGAGGCCCAGCTCGTGGAGCAGCTTGAGGTTGTAGTAGGCGTTGTTTTGTCGTGTGAGCGCCAGCGGCACCGCGATCAGGTCGCCGTCGTACGTCACGCGCTCCAAGATGCTTTCTTGAAAGGCTCCAGACCAAGTCTTGGCGAGCGCGTTGAGCGACTGCGCGCTCTCGGCCCACTGCAGCGCATTGCCCCCCAGGTTGGCCTGAAAGGCGCTGGGCGGCGTGCCGTCCGCGAGCCCACGCCGTACGTCCGAGGTCATCGCGGCTTGGCTTTTGGCCTTGAGCACGCGAATGTCCACGTTGGGGTGCCTGGCGTGGTTGACGGCGATCACCGCGTCGATCGCGTCGAGCTCGCTGTCTTGCGACCACCAAGTCAAAAGCTCCAAGACCGTTTGACCTGTTCCGGCGTCTTCGTCGCCGCCCGAACAGCCCGACGTGGCGCACGCCAGCGCGAGCACGCTGGCGAGCATGTGCGTTGTCTTCATGACCAGCCTTCTTCTACTTGCCTTGCGGCAAAAACCGCCGGAGGTTAACACCCATCCTCCGGCCCGGGACTCGCCTTGAGAATCAGCCTGCTCGCGATGGGAATTTTTGGCGTGCTGAGCGGCCTTTCAAACGGTTGCTCAAAAAAGCACGACGCGCCGCGCGCGGTCACGTCCGGGGCCGTCCCCTCGTCGAGCGCGTCGGGCGCAGCGCGACCGTTGCAGGTCGGTGCCGCTGCGAGCGCGGCCTCTTCCGCGACCCCGGGAGCCGGCAAGGACGCAGCCGCCGCGTCGTCTGCCGAACCCGATACCGTGACGCACGCTAGCCCCGCGTACGAGGCTGCCGGAGCCGCTCAGCGCGTGCCGACGGCCGAGCTCGAAGCCGTGGACGGCGCCAAGCTGCGCGAGCAACACATCGCGCGGCTCAGGGGCGATCGCTCGGCCGTGACGCTCTTGCAAGGCGAGGACGCGCTGACGCTCGGACAACGCTTGTGCGAAGCAGTCGTTCCGGCGCGATCGCCCGAGACGCCCGTCTTGGTGAAGCCGAACCTGTGTGGCTTCGACGGCTTCAAGAACACGGCCAAGTCGGGCGGTGACGACGGCGTGCAGGGCCGCGTCACGGACGTCGAGTTCACGCGCGGCGTCGTGCGCTGCCTGAAGGCTCGCGGACACACGCGCATCACCATCGCCGACGGCTGCGGCAATTCGCACGAGCATTGGCTCAAGGCCGTCGAGCTTTCAGGCTACACCGCGATGGCGGCGGCAGAGCAAGTACCGCTGGTGGCGCTCGACGACGACGGCGTCTTCGATCAGCAGGGCGACAAGCCCGGCAAGCCGCTGGCGATCAAGGGCATCACGGGTACGCGCGTGCCCACACTGCTGATGCCCAAGCTGCTGGCCGAAACGCTCACCAGCGGCCTTTTCATCAGCGTGCCCAAGATCAAAGCGCATCGCTACGCGGTGGTGTCGCTCGGCATCAAAGGCATGCAGGGCACGGTCATGCGCTCCGAGGCCACGCCCGCTTACAACCAGAAATGGCGCATGCACGAGGAGCTGAAACCCTACTTGGGTGCCAAGAAGCGCCACGAGCCCGAGGATCGGGCCCAGTACGTCGCCTCGCTCCAGCTGTTCGCCGAGCGCATGGTCGACGTGCTCGAGATCTCCCTACCCGACGCGGTGCTGTGCGAGGGCGTGCCGGCCATGTCGGGTGACGGATTCCAAAACATCCGCAAGGTGCCCGGCGGCATCGCGATTGGCGGCACCAACCCGGTGCTGGTCGACCGCGTGGGCGCCGAGTACTTGGGGCTTTGGAACAACGCGGAGCTCGCCAAGCAGCTTGGCGGGCACCGCACCTCCCCGCTCATCGAAGTCGCGGCCAAGCGCTTTGGGGTGCCGTTGGCGGCGCCTGAGCTGGCTGGTGACGGCGTGGCGGCGCTCAAGGCGCCGCGCCCGGTCTTCTACAAGGCCATCGCGCCGTTCGGCTTGCCGCCCACGGTGTCTGCGCTGCCAGCGCCAGATGCGCCGGTTGCGCACGCCAAGCACGTGACCAAGTCGCCGGTCATCGATGCGCAGGTCGAGTCGCTATGGAACAGCGCGCCGCCCGTCAGTTGGCAGACCGACTACGCTGGCGTCGCCACGGGCGTATCGACGAGCGCGCGCTTCTTGTGGACCGAAGGCAAGCTGTTCGCTTTGTTCGAGCTGTCTGGCGCTGGCCTGAACGTCGACGCCACGCGGCCGCTCGGCAGCGAGCGCGCCAAGCTCTACGAAGAAGATTGCGTCGAGCTCTTCCTGGCGCCCGACGCCAAGCGCCCGACCCACTACTACGAGATGGAGCTTGGCCCGCTCGGGCACTTCTTCGACCTCGAGATCGATCGCGCCGAGAAGCTTTCGCGCCCCGAGTGGTCGAGCGGTCTCTCCATCAAGACCACGACGGACGCTGCGCGCCATACCGCCACCATCGAAGCCAGCTTTTCGTCGGCTGAGCTGACAGCCGGCATGGTGGCCGGGGCTCGCTTGCCGCTCGCCCTCTACCGCATGGAGGGCAAAGCTCCGCGCCGTTACCTAGCCTGGCGTCCGCCCCGCACCGCCAAGCCCAACTTTCATTCGCCCGAGGGCTTCGGCACGCTGCAGTTCGATTTCTGAATCCATGCGGCGCCCACGCGTGACTCCTAGGGCGTGAAGGCTTCAAAGCTCCGTTCGGTCCGGCTTGGCGTCACGCACGGCTCGGCAGTCAGTGTACTGGCGCTGGTCTTGGCGGCCCTCGGGGGCTGCACCGGTGAGGTGACCGGTAAGGATCCGATCAGGAATCCCGGCGGTATTGGCGGATCCTCCGGCGCGCCGAGTGGCGGTAGCACTTCGGTGGGGCCACAGGATTGCACCGGGGACGAGATCGCGATGCCCAAGCGGCTCGTGCGGCTCAGCTTCAACCAGATCGCCAGCTCGCTGCGTCCGGTCTTCGGCGAGGCTTTCGCGGCCGACGTCCTCAAGGTCAACCAGATCCCCCCGACCACCCAGCGGACGTTCCCGCCCTTGGGTGATACGAGTGAGGGCACGACCTACATCGATGCCAAGTGGCAATCCTCCGAAGCGATCGCAGCCAAAGCGGCGGACCACGTGTTCGCCAACTTCGGCACCTTCACCGGCTGCGCCGAGCCAGCCACCGCCGAATGCGGCAAGGCCTTCCTGCTCGAGCACGCCGAGGGCGCCTACCGCCGTCCGCTGAACGACCGCGAGAAGCAGAGCTTGCTCATGGTCTACGACGAGGTAACGGGCGCGACCGCGGGCGGCACGGTCAAGCATGGTGTGCAGGCGGGCGTTCGTGCCATCTACGACTCGCCCGGGTTCTTGTACCGCACCGAGTTCGGCGCCGACGCCAACGCTGGGCCGCTCACCCCGTACGAGCTGGCGAGCCAGCTCTCGTACTTTCTGACGGACGGCCCGCCGGACGCGACGCTGCTCACCGCTGCGGCCCAGAACAAGCTGACTAGCGACGCCGACATTACCGCGCAGGTCGATCGCTTGCTGGCGATGCCCGCCACCAAGTCCAACCTGCAAGACACCGTGTTCGCCTCGTTCGGCGTAGCGCGTGTGCTGGCGGTGGTGATCGACGGCTTGCCGCAAGAAGCGTTCAACGGAGGCGTCGCCGCGTCGATGTTCCGCGAGACGCAGCTGTTCATCGACAACGTGCTCTGGAACGGCGGCACGGTTTCGGATCTCGCCACCTCGCGCAAATCGTTCATCAACGCCCGCCTAGCGCCGCTGTACGGCATACCGGCGCCGACGGTCGGGCTCGACGCGGACGGCTTCGGGGCGGTCGAGCTGCCCGAAAACCGCGCGGGCATCTTGACCAACCTCGGCTTCCTCACGTCGCGCTCCCGGCCCGATCAGCAGTCGGTGGTGGGGCGCGGCCTCGCCATCAACGACGCCATCCTGTGCCAAGAAAACCCGGCGTTCCCCGAGTCCTTGGCGGCTCAAATCGACGGCGTCGTGATGATGCAGGGCAGCCTCTCCGAGCGCGAAAAAGCCACCTACCGCGGCACTACCGCTCCGTGCGTCGGCTGTCACCCGAGCTTCGATCCCTACGGTTTGTCGCTCGAAAACTTCGACGTGATCGGGCGCTTCCGCACCATGGACGCCGAAGGGCGACCCATCGACGCGAGTGTCACGCTCCCCGCGCTCGCCGGCGGCAAGCTAGCCGCCAACGCCGTCGAGATGGGCAAGGCGTTGGCCGAGACCGGCGCCATCTCGACCTGCGTCGGCAGCAAGCTGCTCACCTACGCGCTCGCCGAAACCGGCGTGAACGGCAGCAGCTGCGCCGCCAAAGCAGTCGCCGACAAGTTCGCCAACTCCGACCGTTCATTCGGCGCCCTCGTGCGCGCGGTCGCGTTGTCCAAGACCCTCACCCAGCGTGCCGGAGGCTAAGTTGCACAGGTCGTATCGCGTCGCTCGTCGCTCGTTTTTGGCCGGTATTGGCGGCGCTTTCGGGCTCAAAATCCTGCTGAACGACTTCGAAGCCATGGCGCAGGGCATGACCTCGCCGCCACGCTTCTTGATGATGCATTGGCCGGTCGGCACCATCAAACACAAGTTCTTGCCGAACGGCGGAGCAAAGCCGAGCGGTGTCGGCAGCATCACCGAGTGGTCGCGCATCCTGCAGCCCTTCAAGGACAAGGGGCTCGACGGCGACCTGAGCCTGTTTTGGGGCTTGAACGACACAGGCGCGACCAACGGCGCGGGCGGCCACGAAGGCGGCACGCCCATGTCGTCGACCGGCACGGGGTGTCCGGGTACGCGCAAGAACGGCGGCGAGGCAGACGACGGCGTCGCCGGCGGGCCGTCGTGGGACCAAATCATCCTCAACGACGTGAAGGCCGACGCCAGCACCGGCGCGGTGGCCATGACGCGCCCCGGTATCGGCTACGCCAACGCCATTTGCGACGCGCGCATCGACGCGCAAGAGACATCGACGCGCTGCCTCTCGTACTCGCACCAAACGGCGGACATTCCGGCAGCCAACAAGGCTGGCAACGTCACCGAGCACGTGCCGCTGCTGCCCGAGCTGTCTCCGGCGCAGCTGTACATGAAGTTGTTCACTGGCTTCATGCCCGGCGGCAGCACACCCGAGAACATGGCGGCGGCCAAGCTCGCCCTGCAGCAGCGCAAGAGCGTGCTCGACTTTTGCCTGCGCGAGCTGGCCGAGATCAAGAAGCTTGCGCCTGCCAACGAGTCGAAGAAAATCGACATTCACGCCGAAGCCTGCCGCAAGGTCGAGATGCAAGTCTCCGACCTATTGAACGGCAAGGTCGTGACGCCCAGCGGCTGCGTCGTACCGGCGGCGCCCGATCCGAACCTGATGGGGCAGGTGGGCTCCAGCAACCCTTACAACATCGACGCCGTTGCCACCGCCGACGACGAAGCGCACGAGGCCATCGGCAAGCTGCACGCGGGCATTTTACTTGCCGCCATGCAGTGCGACATCATCACGACGGCCAGCTTTCAGTGGTCGCCCGGCACCAACCACGTCTCGTTCAAGGGCCTGCGGCCCGACGAGCCGAACAAGATCTACATGCACCACCCGATGAGCCACAAAATCGGCGGCGGGCGCGGCCTGTACTTCGACGGGCCGCCCACTGACGCTTTCCAGGTGGCGTTGAACGAGTTCATGATCAACGTGCACCGTTGGTACAACGATAAGACCGCCGACATCGTGAACATGTTCAAGAACGCGCAAGACGCGTTCGGCGGCAACATGCTCGATCACACCGTGATGCCGTTCTTCACCGAGGTGGCGATGGCAACCCACGAGCGTAACCCCAAAGCCGCCATGTACTTCGGCGGTAAGGCGCTCGGCATGCAGCACGGCAAGTACGTCAACTTCGAGAACGACAACGGCAACGGCACGCGCCCCCACGTCGACTTTTGGGCGACCGTGGCGCAGGCCTACTTCCGCTCGACCGATCCGGCGGCGTACCTCGGTGGCCTCGACTTCGCGTCGGCGCCCAAGCCGATCGACGGCTTCTGGACCAAGCCGGCGTAACTCTCGGCTGACAATCCGGCGTTGGCGCGGAGGGCTGCCGAAACGCAGCCCACCATGCAGAGGCTCCTGTGGCGGCGCTGGGCAGACCTGCTCGAGCGAGAGGAATGCAACAGGAAGACGCGAAGACGCGAAGGCCTGATTTTTCTTGTTCTCGTGATGCGCGAGGCCGCGTGGCAACTGTGCAGGCTCCGAGCGGAGCCGTGCGGCTCGAACCCCAAACCGCTCGACCTTCGCGTCTTCCTGTTGCATCCCTGCTTGAGCGCCCAGATACGATTAGAGGGGAATCGAAGTCGGGAAGGCAGGGGCCCAGCGTCAGATTGTCTGACGCTGGGCTTGCGTGTTTCTGAAGCATTGGTCACCGGGCTGCCCTTTTGGGCAAAAGGCTACGCGTTGGCGGACACCCCAGCATTCGTCTGATCACGAAGCCGCCAGTTGCGATTTTGCGTCAGATGCGACCTAGACTTACACCCCTGTAAGCGCATGAAATGACGAAGAAATATCTCGCTTGCGGCGCGCCCCGGCGGAGCCTGTTAGGTTTTGCAACGATGAGGTTATTTTCGTCTATGCCCGGATTCCTCCTGGCAGGCACGTTGGCCTTCGGTTGCACGGTTTACGACAGCGAGCTGGTAACCACCGGCGGCCTGATCGGCTCGGGCGCCGATTCGAGCGGTGGCACGTCGGCTGCTGCGGGCACTGGCAACGATGCCGCAGGCAAGACGAGCGCTACCTCGGGCGGCACCACGGCCCGCGCAGGTGAATCGGGCAGCGGTGGGACCGATGTCACGCCGAGCGATGGCGGTGCAGGCGGCGAAGGCGGCGATTCTGCGAGCAGTGTTGGCGGCGCTGCAGCAACGGGCGGCAACGCAGGCTCGAGCGCGGGCGGCAGCGCAGGGGCTGGTGGCAAGGCGGGTGCTGGTGGCACCGGCGGCAGTGCCGGCGCGAGCGGTAGCGGAGGCAGCGCTGGCGGTGCCAGCGTCGTGAAGTGCGCCGATCATCCGTTGCCCGCCAAGGCGACTTGGATCGCGAGCGCGTCGAGCTCCAGCATCGGCAACGGTACCGAAGCCGATGGCCTCTACAATCCCCCCGCGCACATGCTCGACGGCAGCTACACCGAGCGCTGGTCGAGCGGTCACGCGCAAGCTGGCGACGAATGGATTCAGATCGATCTCGGTGCGGTCTCGACCATCACCGAGTTGACGTTGAACCCCGGCAACGACGCGGGTGACTACCCGCGCATGTACGCGGTGCGCGTGTCGAACAAGAGCGAAGACTTTGCGGCGGTGGTGAAGGCGAGCGGCGCCGGCATGCCGGGCAGCACGTTCGTGCAGTTCAAGACGCCGGCCGTGGGTCGCTACATCACGGTGCGCCAAACCAACGCCGACGCTGGAAACCCGTGGTGGACGATCGCCGAGGTGCTGGTCGGCTGCACCGACTGAGCTCTCCGATAAAAAGCGTCCAAGAAAACGACCTGAAGTGTACTTGTTGGGAGCGCCGCGAAGGCGGACGCTCTGGGGGTGAATTGCACCAAATTCGTCGCTGTTTGGCTGGTGGCGGGGCTGGCTTTGGGTTGCTCCGCGAGCGGTAGCGATTCGGGCAAAAGTGGCGGCAACGGAGCCAGCTCGAGCGGGGGCAATGGCTCGCACACGGGCGCGACCGGTACGACGGGTGGCCCCGACCTCAGCTTGGGTGGCACGCCGCCGATCGACCCGGGCGGGGGCGACGACAACAACCCCACCACCTGCGAGCAGGCGGCCAAGAGCCAGACGTACATCGGCTGCGACTTCTGGCCGACCGTGACTTACAACCCCGTGTATCACGAGTTCGGATTTGCAGTCGTGGTCGCCAACGGCGGCGCCGTGGAAGCGGACGTCGAAGTGGAGCGCAAGGGCGCGATGGTCACGACCGCGAAGGTTCCACCCGGAGGTCTCGCCACCATCATGCTGCCGTGGGTGATGGAGCTGAAGGGCGAGGAGTTCACGCGCACGGACGCCACGACGGGCGCGCGCAAGAAGGATTCGGAGCTGGTGGTGGGCGGCGCGTACCACATGACCAGCACGGTGCCGGTCACGACCTGGCAGTTCAGCCCGCTCGACTACCAGCAACCCGCCGCGAATTGCCCGGGCTTGCCCGCCGGAACCGTGACTTGCTTGTCGGTCAGCAACGACGCCTCGCTGCTGCTGCCCAGCACGGCCATGACCGGAAACTACCGCTTGGCGGGTCGCTCGGCGCGGCTCGAAGGCGGCGGCATCGACTACACCAGCTCGCAAGGTGGCTTTGCCATCACCGCCACCCAGGACGACACCAAGATCGACCTTCAGCTGAGCGCCGACCGCAAGGCGGAGGTCGGCGCGGGCGCGACGATCGGCGCTGCCGTGTTGGCTGCCGGCTCGGGTGTCACGGCGGCCATGCCGGGCCAGACCGTGAGCTACACGCTGCAGGCTGGCGACGTGCTGCAGCTGGTGGGGCAGTGGGCGTCGTTCGAGCCCGAGCCGCACGGCGACTTGAGCGGCAGCTTGCTGAACGCCAACCACCCGGTGCAGGTCATCGCGTTCAACGCCCTGCTCAGCGGCGTGCCGAAGGCAACGGACGGCAACCCCGATCACGTCGAAGAGACGGTGTTGCCGGCCGAGGTCATCGGCAAGAGCTACGTGGTGACGCCGCCTACGGGTCCGGACAAGCGCAATCCGGGCCACATGGTTCGCTTCTTCGGTAACTTCGACGGCACGACGCTGACGTACCCGGCGGGTATGCCGGCTGGCGCGCCCACCACGCTCAAAGCGGGAGAAGTGGTCGAGATTGGCCCGCTCACGGAGTCGTTCGTGGTCGACGGCGGCGAAAAATCGTTCTCGGTGGCGTCGATCATGCTGGGCGGCACCAAGCAAGATCCGGATGCTGCGCTGAAGCGCGGCGACCCATCGATGTCGATGTACGTGACGCCGGAGCAGTTCCGTAAGCAGTACACGTTCCTAGCTCCGACCACGTACTTGCAGAACTACGCGGACATCGTTCTGCCGACAGGCGCCACGGTGACGCTCGATGGCCAGCCGCTCACCGGTACGCCCGAGCCGATTGGCACCAGCAAGTGGTCGCTGGTGCGCGAGCCGCTTGGCCCCGGGCAGGGCGGCGCGCACCGCCTGGAGGGCAGCGACAAGATTGGCCTCCAGGTGCTCGGTTTCGGCAGCGCGACGAGCTACTGCTACCCGGGTGGATTGGACCTCAAGCCGATCAGCGACGCGCCGACCATCGTAAAGTAGGGCGAGACGGCCGCGGCGCGGCCTGGCGCGCCCGCGAGCTGGACGGCGCCGAAAATTCGGAGGGTCGTGGCACTTTCGCCGCGTCTGGTCGGCTGGTATCTTGGAGCATTCGGGCGGCTTTGCGTCCGAGCCTCCGGGACCATGACCACCAATACCGCCAGCCATCACGAGGCGGAGGACAACATCGCGGCGCCAGCCCGCGTCGGCGATGTGGTGGCGGACAAGTACCTGATCGAAGAGACGCTGGGCGTCGGCGGCATGGGCGTGGTGGTGGCGGCGCGCGACCAAGTGCTGGACCGGCGCGTGGCGATCAAGTTCTTGCTGCCCAAGCTGGCGGGGTCAGACACGGCCGTGCAGCGCTTCGTGCGCGAGGCGCGCGCGGCGACGCGCGTGACCAGCGAGCACGTCGTGCGGCTGCTCGAGATTGAAAAACTACCATCCGGCACTCCGTTTTTCGTCATGGAGTACCTGGAGGGGAGCGACCTGCGGGCGCTGCTCCGGGAGCGCGGGCCGCTCGCGCCCAGCCTGGCGGTCGACTACGTGCTGCAGGCGCTGCAAGCGGTGGCCGAGGGGCACGTCAAGGGCATCGTGCATCGCGACATCAAGCCCGGGAACCTGTTTTTGACTGCGCGCGCCGATGGCACGGCGCTGATCAAGGTCTTGGATTTCGGCATCGCCAAGACGCTGGACGAGGCGAGCAGCGAATCCACATCGCTCACCAGCTCGGACGACGTACGGCTGGGCTCACCCGCGTACATGCCGCCCGAGCAGCTGCAGAACCCGCGTAACGTGGACAAGCGCTCGGACATTTGGTCCATCGGCGCGACCTTGTACGAGCTTCTGTGTGGCCGTCCGCCGTTCGAGGCGCAGGGCTACTTGGAGCTGGCGTCGCGCATCCTGAGCCAGCCGCCCGTTCCGCTCTCGGAGCAGCCGGTGCCGAACACGTTGCCGAAGGGGCTCGAAGCCGTGCTGCGTCGCTGCCTGGAGAAAGACCGCCACGCGCGCTACGCCAACGCGGCGGAGCTAGCGGCCGCGCTGGCTCCGTTCGGCAGTGAAGACGCGCGCGTCTCGCTCGGGCGGGTGAACGGTATGTTCAACTCCAGCTCGTCGATTCCGGCGCTGACGCGCAGCGTGGCGCTCGGCGCCGAGACCTGTGCCGCGACGTTGGAGGTTCCGACGGGGCCCGAGCAGAGTCCGGACGAGCGCCGGACCAGCGACATTGGAGCCGTAGCGTCGACGCCGCCGTCGCGGAGCGGACGGAGTTGGCTGGTGTTGGCTGCGGCTGCGGCGCTGATCGGCGGCGTGTTCGCGCTCCGCGGTCCTGCGGCGGTAGCGCCGCATGGCGACGAGCAAGCGCCGCCAGCTGCGGCAGCGGTGACGGTGCCGGCGGTAGCGCCCGTTGCGGCGCCGGAGTCAGTTGCGGCGCCCGTCGCGGCGGCGGCATCGGTGGTAGCTCCTGTTTCGGCTCCTCAACCCGCGCTGCCGCGGGCTGTCGCGGGGAGGCTCAAGTCCAAGCCCCTTGCTGCTCAACCCGCAGCGCCCGCAAAACCCGCGACCGAGGCGCCGAGCGCTCCAGCAGCCGAGCTCGAAGCACAAGCCGAGCCCACCCCCGCCGCCGCATCCGGCTTGGGTCGTTCAGAGGAAATCGAGCGCCTGATCGAAGTGCGCCGCTAGGGGCTTGCTCGTCGTCGGCGCATCAGGCGGGTTTCCGCAGCACCATGGCGAGCCACGGCTGCTCGGACGCGGGCTTACCTGCTGGTCGCAAGAAGTGCTGCAGCACGCTGAAGCCTGCCGCTTCGAACAAGCCAATCCAGCTCTCGAGCGAGAGATACGTGCCGTACCGCTCGCCTTGCCAACCTTCGCGCTCGCCGCCCATGGCGCGGGGATTCGAGCAAAACAGCGCCCCGCCGGGCACCAGCGCCGCGAACAGCTCGCTCAAAACGCGCGGCAGCTCGGCGCGCGGCGCGTGAAACAGCGAAGCGTTGGCGAACACGCCGTCAAAGCTCTGGTTCGGCAAATTCAGCTCGAGAAAGCTCTGCTCCAGCACTTCGCAGCCGCTGTGCTCGCGCGCCATGCGCACGAACGCCGCGCAGCCGTCGAGCCCCACCGGCACGTGTCCTAGGTTGCTGAGGGCTATCAAGTCGCGCCCGGGACCGCAGCCAAGATCCAGAATCCGCAGACCGGGGCGGGGCGGCAGGGCCTGCAGTAGCGCTTGCAGGTTCTGCGAGACGTCGTGGTCGCGCGTACCTACCCAGAACGACTCTGCAGCGGCCTCGTAGTGGGCCAGTGTTCGTTCGGCCAAGGCGCGCAGCGGCGCTACGTCTGAGCGCGCAGCGGACTTATCGGGCGGCTCCTTCATTCGGCGTCGTCGGTATACACCCACATGCGTGCCGCCAACTGCGGCGCGAACGCAATATCGGAAACTCGCAGCGCCCCGACCACGGCGCCCGGAAAGCCTTCGCGGATGTACGAGAAACCGTCGTGCACCTCGCCCCGCTCGTTTAAAAGCTCGCCGCGCCACTCGGAGCCGCTCTGCGTTGCATGAACCGTAAAGCCCGTCTGCTTGAAGACAATCGCCGGATCGCGCATACCCACAGAATGCTCCGCCCGGCTGCGCAAGCAACCCGACGGCGGACATTGTTTGTCTCGCGTGCGCCCTAATCCGTCTTCAACGCTCCCCGCGCTTGCCGCTGCTCGGACGCCAATGACTCGTGGCGAGCGGCGTTGCGTTTCTCGGCCATGTGAGTGGCGCCAAAATCCTGTTCAGCCGCGAGTGCGTTGTGGCTGCGGCAATGCAGCGTCAGATTCTCGGTGGAGTGCTCGCCCTGCTTCCCGAAGGGGTCGCGATGGTGAAGCTCCAAGCTGTGCGTTTCACGACAGCGTTCGCCACGAGCGTCGACGTAGGTGCAGCGTCCGGCATCGCGCTCGAAGACGGCGCGGCGGATAGCCGCCGGGATGTAGCGGCTGCGGCGCCGCATTGCAGGATTTCTACGCGGGCTTCCCAGCGCGGCAGTCTCCTCCGAGGCTGTCGTCTCCGAGCTGGCGGCGGTTTCCTCCCCTGCGATAGCGGCGGATCCACTACTTCGAGGTGACGTTTCTGCCCGTCTTCGTGGCCGATCGGTGACTGCAAATCGCTCCTTTTCGAGCGACGCCACCAAGAGTTTCATGGCCTCCAGGTGCAGCTGACCCAGAGCCTTGCTGGGTGCCCCGCGTGCGAGCAGGGCTTTGGTGCGTTCGACGAGCTTCACGTGCTCTTCTGTGGTGCTGAACTGCATCTGGTACTGCTGCGGAGCCGTGATGGGGGGGAGCGCTGCGCGGAGCTCGTCTACACGCGCCAGCGCGGGTAACGCTGACGCGGAGCTGACCGCCGTTGGGTCAAGCTCGCTCTTGCTCGCGTCGGTCGTGTCCGCGTCGGTCGTGTCCGCGTCGTTCGCCCAATCCCGCGGTCGCTCGCCGGGCCGCAACTCACGCACGGCGGGTGCAAAGTTCGACGCGTACTGTGCCCAGGTCGGCGCGCGCAGGGTCCGCAGCTCGCGGCCGAGCGGCTCGATGCTGTCCGGAATCAGCGGCAGCGGATGCAGCTCGCGCACCAACTTGCTCAGCTCCTTTTTCGTCCGAAACTTCGCGCGAGCCAGCACCTGGACCACATTTTCAGGCGTCAGGTGCGGGCCCAGCATCAGCAAACCCGTCAAATGCAGCTCACCGTTGGCGATGCACTCGAGCACCAACGGAAACCGCTTCACCAGCTTCGCGGCACCCGCGCGGCGCGCGGCCGCGTCCTCCGAGAACCGCAGCTCGTAAATGCAATACGTGTACAAGCTCGAGCAAGCGCGCGTGCGATGCAGCCCACGCGCCTCGACCTCTGCCAAATGCGCGAGCAGCGCCGCGAACACGTGGTTCGACTTTCCAACCAAAGCGCGCGTGTTCGTCAACAGCTCGCTATCCGTAAGGTGCGCCAAGCCGGCGCTGGCACCCGGAACCAGCCTGGTCACGCCGCTATCGAGTGGAGCCGCGTTGTGCATGAATCCAGCCTACACCCGCGATTTTCGAGCTCGTCAGCGCCCGGCTCGTGAACTTTTGCGAGCCGAAATACCTTTCAAGTCGTTGCGTGCACAGCGCGCGCTAGGAAACGCCGTAGCGTGCAACAGCGGCACGAGATCGAGCGACGCAACGTGCTTGGCCGAGCTGTGCACTAGGAACTCGTCAAGATAAATTCGCTGCCACAGAGAATTCAGGGGAAACCACTTCGGCGCAACACCGAAGCGCGCACAAACGTTCGAGCGCGTCGAACGGCCTGCCGATGTCGACTTCCCCGAATTTCTCCAGCGCTCAAATCACCCGCGCTGGCGCGGGTGTATCGCCGAAAGGGCGCTGCATTGCACCAAGCACAGCGTGAGCGCGGCGCCGCTCGTTAGACGTTGCGCGAAACGCCGCCGCACCCATCGCAGGACGATACTTTTTCATTCGCTGTCTCCCGCCAGAAAGAGAGACGGCGAGCCTCCAGTGGCTCAACGCTTCGCCTCGCGGTCGACTTGCACGAGCCAACGCGCAGCATGCGTACCTCGGACAAGAGTACTACGGCGCGTGTCTAGGTTTGGACTTGGCCTGAGCTACGTGCAGCTCGGGCACGCTACACAGGTTGCCCAATACGTGGCCGTCGAAGACGATTTGGTGCAGATCTGAACGCCTGCTGCGCCGGACCCAGAGACCGTGCAGAGTCTCACGTCGTGCTCCATGCACGGGCAACTACTGCTCGACGTGTTGAGCTTCCACACGCATTCGCGGGGAGGGCCCGTAAGGCAGGCGGTGCCGGCGAGGGTTGCACAAACTGGCAGGGCGTTCTGGCAGTCCGACAAACCAGTACAAGTGACGCCGCCGCAGTGCTCAGCCGAGACTGACGGCGGCGTCCCGCTGCTGCACTGCGTGAGCAGCAGGAATAGCGGGCCTACGATGAGAACGTTGAGAGCTTTGCGCTTGATCGACGGTTGTGGAGCAATGGGCATTACTCACAACGTATCGGGATCGCGGGCGCAGCGAAAGCCATGAAAGGGCTTCCCATATGTGGGGTCCTCGTATCCCGGTAGCGAAACGGCAAGCACACCCTCAGGGCTTATGTAGGAGCCACCGCGCGCGCTGCGATCAGTACCCGGAGTGGCGTTCAAGCAGTCAACGCAAACTGTCGGGTAGTCGGCGGAATAGTCCAAGAGCCATTCGGAAACGTTGCCGGCCAAATCTGCTTGGCCCCAACGAGCATTGCCGCTTGGTTTGGAACCCACCGCGATGGGGCCAGAGTGTGCGTTGCCGTAGTTGGCGTGGTCGTCCGTAATCGGCGGATCTTCAGCGGGCGGCGCTTTCCACGGAAAGACCCTCTGCTCGTCTCCGCCCGCAGCGGCAAAGTTCCATTCCGCTTCCGTCGGCAGGCGTCCGCCGTCCCACACGCAGAAAGCGTAGGCAATGTTGAACGGTACGCAGTTGATCGGTAGATCGTTGTTGGTGACCAGATCATCAGACCAGGTCGCCCCTGGGCAGTCCTTGGATTTGAGTACCTCGATCAGCGCTGCCTGATCGGTGGGCAATGCGTAGTCTTTGTCCCAGCCCGTGTCATCGGCGATGTGCGGAGACTTGCCGTCGCCATCGTCCAGCTTGAGCTTGATTGCGGCGAAAGCGCTGACGAACTGGCGCATGCGGCCGACCGTCACCTCGAACTTATCGAGGTAGAAGGGGCTGATCTTTGCGGGGTGCGTATCGTCCGAGTAGTCGGCGGCGTCGTAGTCGCGCAAGAAATCGCCCCCGGGTACGATCTGAGAGAGGCAGCAGCTCTGCGTACCCGCGCACGTGGTTCGTTCCGTGTTGTTGGCGTCGCAACTGTTCGCGGTCTTGCACTCGCCCTTGCTGCAGAACTGGGTGCACGGCTTCTGGTCATCGACCCATTGACCCTCGACGCACGTTTGCGGAACATTCGAGTTGCAGTCGGTCGCGCCAGTCGCGCAGTCTTTGCAACGCTTCTCGGTGTCCTCGCACTCCGTGCACTTGCCCAGCAAGCAGCCGACTTCGCAGTCGCCCTCGGCTTCGTTCGTGTTGCTGAGCCAATGGCCCGTGTCGTCGCAAATTTGCGGAGTTTTTCCGTCTGCGCCGCCGCATTGCACGGCGTCTTTTTCGCAGTCTTTCATCACCGCAGCGCCGCCTTCGCCACCAGCACCACCGGCGTCTGCTCCCGCGCCGCCCGCATCCGTGGCGCCGCTGCTACCGCCGCCGCCTTCGCCTGCGCCGCCAACCGGAGTCGTCGCGGTCGAGCCGCTGCTGCTGCCGCCCGCGTCCGTCGCGCCGCTCGTCGGCTCACCGCCGGCGCCAGCGTCGCCGGGGCGTAGCTTGGGGTCGTCGATGTCGAGGACGCTGTCGCAGGCTGCAATGGAAAGGGTGAAGGTGACGCTGCCGATGGCGAGGCGCGCCCAAGACGACGACGATTGCATGTTTTCAGAAGCTCCCGCGAAGCGTGACGCGTGGCGACCCGTCGACGAGGCTCGTCGCGAGTTGGGTTGAAGGGGTGTTCTCCGCTTTGAAGTACAAGATGAGCGCGGTCGCGCCGAGCGCGCCTGCGGCTACGAACGACCAGGTGGACACGCGCGCGGCGTCGAGCGCGGCTTCGCGCCGCTCGGCGCCGTAGCCGTCACAGCCGCTGGTGTCACAGTGACCGTCGCGGTTCGAGGCGTCGTTGCGCGACTTGGCGGCGATGCCAAAAGCCACGCCCATACCGATGCCTACGCCGCTGGCTACTGCGAACCCGAAGCTGGCTTGGCGGGTGCGCCGCACCGAGGCGGACTCGAGCGGGGGCGTGGAATACTGGGGCGCTAGGCGCCGGGGACCGCTCGTTTCGATGAAAACGGACTGCTCGGGTTCCAAGTCGGGGAGCTGGAGTGTCTTGTGATCGGCTTCGGTTTGCAAGGTAACGACACCCGCCCAGCGCTCGCGACCGGGCGCCGTCACCTCGATAGCGTGGGTGCCACCATTCAATGAGATGGGCACGCCGAAAGCCGTGCGATCGACCTCGATGCCGTCGCGCTTGAGCCGGAGCCCGGCCTGACGAGCAAGCTGCGCTGGAACCAAAATCGTAAGCGTGGAGACTCGCTTGGAAAGCGCCTCAGCGCGCGCCCCAGCAGCTTTTTGCTTCTCGGCCTGGCCTTCTTTCGAAGCCAAATCGGCGGCGGCCAGATAGTTGGCGTGCGCGCTCGCCAAAAGCCCCGAGAGCTCCTGACAGTAGGCAAGCGCCAGCAGCGTGCCCGGAGCTGGATCGGCTTTTTGGCTCTCTTCGAACTTGGGGCAAGCCTCAGCCAGCTTGCCGCCTTTCATCAGCTCGCGACCAGCGTGGAAGGTTTCGTCAGCCTTCGTGGTGTCTTGCGCCGCCGCCCAGCGCGGTAAGACGAGCCCCGCCGCCAAGGCCCAAATGGCCACTCGTTGGTGCTGAGCCATACCGCTACCTTCGTAGTTCAAGTTGCCGGGCTAGGCGAGTGGAGATGCGGACGGCTGTTCCCATCTTCCAGCAGCCGAATACCCCGGGAAATAGCCCGGCGCGCGCTGCTCGGCAGAACAGAAGGAGGGCGGCGCGCAGGCGGCTGCGGCGGCTCCAAACCCCAGCGCGCGAGCAAGCACAGCAGCTCGGCGCGACCCGAAACACCCAGGCGCCGGAACGCGGAGGCCACTTGGTTGGCCACCGTACGGATGGAGGTGTGGCGAGCTTGCGCGATCTCCGCGTAACCATGACCTTCGATGAGCAGGGTGATCACGGTGTGCTCGGCCGGCGCGAGCCAGGCTGCCAGCGCGAGATCGGGGCGGGGAATGCGGATCGTTTGCTGCGCGGCGCTTGGACTGCGCCGCAACGCGCTTGTTCGCTTGCCTTGGTGGTGGTGGCGAGCGTGCGCCGCGGCGACGAGCAGGCCTGGAATGCGCGAGGGCAAGCAGTCCAAGCCCATGAATTGGAAGCAACCTTGCAGAATCACCGCGATGCTGGAGCAGGACAGGCCCGCTTCGACCGCGACGTGCTTGCGCACCCCGCACAGCAGCGCTTGCTCCAAGATCTCCACGTCGCGCGGCCTTAGACCCCCATGATGGACGTGGGCAGGTGTGGGGCGGCGCGTGAGCACCATTTCCCAGGTGTTTTCGCCGTGGGACCAGCTCTCGACCTTGCAAGTACCCGCGGTAAGCTCATCCCAGATTGACGCTAGCTCGACCCGTTCAGTGCTCGCGAACATCTCGAGAGAGGTACCGGCCCCCCTATTGGTGGTCGATCGCAGTCGATTGCAGCGTCAGGCCTCTGCGATTTGCTGGGTCTTTTCGCGGGTCTAGCGACGTGGTCTACTCGTCCTCATGGCAGAGCTGCGCCGGACGGACGGCACTCGATCTTGCCTGCTCATGACCGAGCATTTGGTCGGGCGTGGTCCACAGTGCGCGCTCCGGCTGAGCGGCGGGTACGTGTCGGCGCAGCACGCGCTCATCCGGTGGGACGGCCGAGCTTGGGAGATCTTGGATCGCGGTAGCCGTAACGGCACCCAGCTGAACGGCGCGCTGCTCGAGCCCGGGCGAGGCTATCGGCTCGTCATCGACTCGGTGGTGACCTTCGGCCATCTGGACGAGCGTTGGGTGCTGGTGGACGCCGGAGAACCCCAGGCCATGGCGGTGTCGCTCGAGACAGGGCAGGCGCTGCTCGGGGCTCAAGGGTTGATCGGCTTACCGTCCAGTAAGCAGCCCGAGTGCACGTTGTTCCTGGCTCCAGATGCAGTTTGGAAGATCGAACGGGCCAACGGTGAAGTCGAAGCGCTGAGCGACGGTCAGGTCATCGAGTGCGCGGGGCAGAGCTTTCGCTTCTGCTGCCCTTCGCCCAACTCGGCGATGGAGACGCTGTCGCTGGCGCAAGACCAGACGGTGCCGACGCTGCATTTCATGGTCTCTTCCGACGAAGATTTCGTCGAGCTCTCGCTGGAGTACGCGGAGCGAAGCGTTCCGCTCGGCTCACGCAGCCACAACTACTTGATGCTCACGCTAGCCCGGCAAATGCTGGCGGATCGCGCGGCGAACCTGCCCGAGGCGTCGTGCGGTTGGATGGACAAAGACGAGCTGGCTGACGGCTTCAAGATGACGCCGCAGCAGGTCGACGGAGAGGTGTTCCGCATCCGCAGGCACTTCACGCTGCACGGACTGTCCGAGTCGACGGTCATCATCGAGCGGCGGCCGCGCACGAAGCAAATTCGGCTGGGTTTGACGCAGCTGCGCATCGAACGGCGCTAGCCGTTACTTACGCGCCTGTGGCTCGGGCAGCATGGACTCGTTCTTGTGCCACTCGGGGTTGCTCGCGAACGCGGCCGCGCAGGTGAGCGAACAGAACCAGTACTCTTTGTTCAAGTAACGCAGGCGCCCGGCGGCGGCGCGCCGGTCGACGTGGTTGCGACACACCGGATCGATCGGCGTGTCGGTTACGCCGAGCATCAGCGCCATCGAGTAGACGTGGGTGAGCCGGCGCACGTTCTTGAGCGGGACCTCGCCGATCTCGACCACCGGGATACCGAGACCGCGCGCGGCTTCGGCGATGGGCGCGGTGCCCAACACTTCGGCGGGGTGCGCCTCGGCGGCGACGCGCGCGGCCAGATTCACCGCAGCGCCAAACACGTCGCCGTCGCGCTCCACGGCGTCGCCATGGTGCAAACCGGCTCGCAGCGTTGGCAGGCGCGGCTCGGCGGCGGCCTCGGTCAGCAGCCGCTCGACCAGCGAAAGCCCCGCCGCGGCGTCTGGTGAGGTGATGAGCACGGCGTCACCGATGGTCTTGATCAGGCGATCACCGGGGGCCAGCGCGGCGCGCGTGATTTCGGCGAACATGGTGGCCAGATCAGCGGCGTCTTCATCGCCCTGCGCTTCGGTCAGCGCCGTGAAGCCAGCCATGTCGACGAACGCGAAAGTTCCCTCGATGCGCATGATCGTATCGGAATCTCAGTCGAGCTCGGTACGGACGCGGCGAGTGCGCGACGGCGACGGAGCTAGGTGGCCGTAGCGCAAATCGCCGTCTTCGAGCGAGACGCGGATCAGGCGCCCCTCGGGGTCGAGCGGGAACGAGGCGTGGCTGGCGTCATCTAGGGTGATGCGAATGCGCCGCGGCTCGCGCGGCGGCTGAGCAGCGGGTGGGGGCGAAGCGTCGTCGTCGAGCTGCGTGCGAATGTAGATCGGCAAGCCGCTCGGAGCCGCCAGCGCGCGCGGGCTTGCGGCGAGCGCGGAAAGGGCGAGCCAGACTGCCAGTGAGCGCACGCCTAGAACCATACGCGGACTTTCTCTACGTGCAAACCCACTCGAACTTCTGGGCGGCTGGTATGCTTGCTTGGTCTGCCGCGGTGCAAAAGGAAGCATGAACGACACCCTGGGCAAGAAGCTCTCGGAGGTGCTGCAGGCGACTGGCCTGATAGATCGCCTCGACGAAATCATTCCCGGTCTGATTTACGTCTTCGATTTGGTGGAGCGCCGCAACGTGTACGCCAACCGCTCACTTGCGGCGCTGCTTGGCTACTCCCAGGAACAAGTAGCGGGGCTGGCCGGACACGTGCTGCCCGCCATTCTGCATCCGGACGACCTCGAGCGGGCGCGGGCTCACCACGAGCGCATGCCGGAGGTGCCAGACGGCGCGGTGGCGGAGATCGAATACCGCGTCAAGGACAGCGCCGGAGGTTGGCGCTGGTTGCACTCGTGGGACACCGTGCTGGAGCGCGACGCGCAGGGCTTGCCCCGCCGCATCCTGGGCGTAGCACAAGACGTCACGCGCCGCGTGCAGGTCGAAGCAGAGCTGCGCGAGAGCCGACGCCAGCTGGCAGAGTCCGAGCAACGCTGGCGCTCGATCGCCGAAAACCCGTTCGACTTCGTGGTCGTGCTCGACCGCGACTTCAAGTTCACGTTCGTCAACTTCGTCGAGCCGGGTCTGAAGATGGAAGACCTGATCGGCAAACAAGGGCCGCTCGACTTTGCCACTGGCGCCGACTACGTGGTGATGAAGAACGCGCTCGAGTTTGCCTTTCGCGAAGGGCGCCCGACCTCTTACGAGGTCTACGTCGAGCCGCTGCAGAAGTGGTACCACTCGTTGGTCGGTCCCATTCGCCAGGAGGACGTGGTGACGCACTTGTCGGTGCTCACGCGTGACATCACCGCCGAGAAGGCGGCGCAGGCGCACGCGCGTCAAACCGAGCAGCAGTTACGGCAAACGGAGCTGAAATTGGCTCAAGCCGCCAAGTTGGAGGCCGTGGGGCAGCTCGCCGGCGGCATCGCGCACGACTTCAACAACCTGCTGACTGGCATCGGCGGCGTGGTGGAGCTGCTACGGCTCCGACTACCAACCGACGATCCGAACTTGGGTGACATCCTCGACTTGCGTCAAGCGGTGGAGCGCGGTGCGGGACTGACGCGGCAGCTGCTGGCCTTCAGCCGCCAGCAGCCCATCGCGCCCACGACCTTGAACCTGAATGAGCTGCTGGCCGACACTTCGCGCATGCTGCGCCGGCTCATCGGAGAGGACATCGAGCTCGTGCTCGTGCCAGCTGCCGAAAGCTTGTGCGTGCACGCCGATCGGACGCAGCTCGAACAGGTGCTACTCAACTTGGCCGTCAACGCGCGCGACGCCATGGCAGGTGGCGGACAGCTACGGCTCGAGCTGTCGCGCGTGCGCATCGAGGCGCCTGCGAGCCAAACGCACCCCGACGCACGCCCGGGCGACTTTGCGCGGCTGCGCGCAGTCGATACGGGACTGGGCATGGACGAAGCGACCATCTCCAGGATTTTCGAGCCATTTTTTACGACCAAGCCGATAGGCGCCGGCACCGGCTTGGGCTTGTCGATGGTGCACGGCATCGTCAGCAAGGCGGGCGGCTTCGTGCAGGTGAAGTCCGAGCCAGGGGCGGGCGCGACGTTCGACGTCTGGTTGCCGTTGGTCGATGAACGTCAGAAGACGCCCGAAGCTGCGCCCGAGCTGCGGCGCGGTGGTCGCGAAACCGTTCTGGTCGTGGAGGACGAAGAGCTGGTCCTGCGCTTCACCACCCAACTGCTGAAGAAGCTCGGCTACGAGGTGATCGGCGCCGCCCGAGCCGAAGAAGCGCTGGCCTGCATCGACGGTGGAGAGCATTTCGACGTGCTGCTGACCGACGTGCTCTTGCCCGGCATGGACGGCTTGGAGCTATTTCGGCGCATCAAGAGCGCACGGGGGGCCTTTCCGGTCGTGTTCATGTCGGGCTACACCGACAACCTCTTGGCCGAAAAGGGCCTGGAAGAGACGGGCGCTGCCTTCTTGCAGAAGCCGTTCAGCCACGCGGAGCTGGCCGCCAAAGTGCGAGCGGTGCTGGACGCCCACACGGTCGCGCCGACGTCAGGCTAGCCCGACGTACAGGTGCTGGACGTCGTCGTCTTCGTCCAGCGCGGCTAGAAAGGCTTCGACCTCGGCCCGGGCTTCACCCTGGAGGGTGACCGGGTTCTTGGGGATCCAAACCAGGTTGGCCGCCGTTACATTCCAGCCGCGCGCCGTGAGCGCTTTGGAGACGGTATCGAGATCGGTCGGCTCGGTGATGAAGCGCTGCTGACCTTCTTCAGCGGCCTCCACCTCTTGCGCACCCGCCTCGATGGCCGCCTCTTCGGCGTCCTCACCAGCTGCGGGCGGTGACGCTTCGATGGCGCCGCGGCGATTGAAGTCCCAGCTGACGGAGCCGCCGGCGCCGAGCTGACCCTTCTTGAAGAGCAGTCGGATGTTGGGCGCGGTCCGGTTCTTGTTGTCAGTCAGGCACTCGACGATGACTGGCACCTGGTGCGGCGCGAAGCCCTCGTACACGACTGTTTCGAACGCGGCTTGGTCATCGAGCAGCCCCGCGCCCTTCTTGATGGCGCGCTCGAGCGTGTCTTTCGTCATCGAAGCGCGACGCGCTTGTTCGATGGCCAGGCGTAGGCGGGAGTTGCTGGCCGGATCCGGCCCGCCGGTTCGCGAGGCCACCATGATTTCCTTGGCCAGTTTGGTGAAGACGCGGCCCTTGGCGGCTGCACTCTGCTCTTTGCCTTTTTGTTTCCACTGAGCGCCCATGCCGCGCCGTTTAACCCGGGTGGGGCCCGGATGGGCATAAAACTCGCCGGCCTTTAGTTGACAACGCAGACGACCGTACACATCTCCTGGATACGAACGTGGAAAGCCCTGAAGTCAACGTGCACTTCGAGCAGCAAGGCTCGGAGCTGACAGCCGTAGAAATCGGTCGAAATAGCCGTCGGCCGGTGATTGTCTCCCTGCACCGGGCGCTGTTTGCGCTCGGCATCGTCGTGTCCTCGTACCAAGCACGCCCGGTCGGGCAGGGGCTGGTCGAGCGTGTGGTGCTCTCCCGCCGCGATGGTGGCGCAATCCAGGGTCAGCTGAACGCGGCGACGCGCGCGGCCATCCTTCCCATCGCGCTTGCGGCCGAGTCTACTGGCTGAATGCCAGAGACGTGTGGGTGCGCCAGCGCTCCGCGACGCCACTGTGACGTTTGTTACGCCGAAGCGGGCGTCTACTTGGCGTGCTCCAAGGCATGCCTCGATGCGCATCAGCTGACGCACGGTGCGCTGACGTCCGCGGCACAGCGCGCCAAACGACTCGTGGCGCACATGAATGCGCTGCACCCTGACAGCTCCGCGGCCTTTACTGCGCACCGCGGGCGACTGATGGAGCTGGTTGGCGAGGGCGGCGCCGAACAGCGTCTCCTCGTGCTCGGTGTCGGTAACGCGTCCGACCTCGACTTGCCGCTCTTGAGCCAGCGCTTTGGGGAGGTGCACTTGGTCGACCTCGATGGCGCGGCGCTCGAGCGCGCGAAAGGCCGTCAGCCGGCGTCGGTTCAGGCGCGCATCGTGCTGCACCCCGACGTCGACTTGAGCGGCTTGCTCGAATACCTGGACGATTGGGGTGAGGCTTTTCCTGAGCCACGGTTGCTCGGCGCTACGGCCGTCACCGCGGCGCGCCGGCTGGTGGCGGACCTGGGCAGCTTCGACGTCGTCCTCTCGACCTGCGTGCTCAGCCAGCTGGGCTTGCCTTTTCGACGCAACTGGGTGGCTCCGGCCAGCACCTGGGCGAACCTTTCGGCGGCGCTCAGCGCCGTTCATTTGGCGACCCTCGCAGGATGCACGGCGCGCCGCGGCATCTTGGCGTTCGACGTGCAAGAGCAAGCTGGCGCGCTCAGCCCCGATCCGGAGCTCGTGCTCGCGCAGCTGCGCTCGCCGGGATTGGCGTCACTAGTTGCCTCACCACGGCTCAGCCAGCCCTGGCAGTGGCAACTCGGCAGCTTGCTTCAGACGGTGTACGCGATTGAGTTCGCGAGGCCTGTCAGGCTTTGATCAGCGGAAGCGCGCCCTTGCAGAAGCGCGGGTCGCCGAAGGTGGTGTCTTCGAGGCCGAAGCTGTTTAGGATATTCACGCACAGATCCTGATTCGACAGGTCGGGCGAGCCGATCTTCTTTTGGTCGCCGCTCGAGACCTTGTCGATTAGGGGTTTGAGCACGGCGTTGCCCATGCTGGGCGAAACGGGCTCGGCGTCCCATTGGTCGGGGGTGTAAACGTCGTTGAACTGGATGTTCAGGCCCTGCTTGAAGTAGCCGCCGTTGGAGCCGGCCAGCACGATGGGCGTGTTGCGGCTCTCGTGCGCGGCGCCGTCGCTCAAGCAGCTGGTCCACATGAGCAGTGAGTTGTCGAGCAAATTGCCGTTGCCCTCCGACTCCTTGATGCTCGAAAACTTGTCGATGAACGTGTTGAACTGCTTGGCGTACCACTGATCGACCAAGGCCAAGTCCGCCGCGCGGGCGTGCGACATGGCGTGGTGACCGCCCTTGTTCTGGTCGATGGTGTAATCGATCGGCAGCCACTTGTAGATCAAGTTGGTCTCGCTGTGCGACCACATGAAGGTGCAGATGTTCGTCAGGCCGCAGCTCATGGCTTGCGCCACGATCTCCATTTGCATCTCGCCTACGGTCACGAAGTTGTCGCTCTTCATGGCCCAGTCGTGCGTGGCCTTGCGGTCGGCAATGTTGACGCCAGCCGGCGCGGTGGGCGGCTGCACGGCGCCGCAATCAATCACCTGCCCGAGCCGTCTTTCCATGGCACGGATGGCGTCGGCGTGCTGCTGCAAGAGCTGGCGATCGTTGCTGCTGAGCTTGGGCTGCAGGCGCTCGAAGTCTTTGACGGCGGCGTCGAGCACGCTCTTGTCCAAGAACTGGCGCTTGGCACGGTCTTGGTCGGTCCCACCGCCGCCGTTGCCGAACAGCTTCTCGAAAAGGTCGAACGGATCGTTGTTCGGTGTGCGCGGATCGATGGATTTGTTGTAGCTGACGCGCTTGTCGACATAGCGGTCGTTCAGGTTCTCGTCGACCTGCACGCCGACCTCGATAGACGGGAACTTCACGTTGTCTTTGAAGAGCCGCGTCGCCAGAACCTGGTCGAGCGAGATGCCGTCGGCGAGTCCGGGGTTGCCCACGTCTTGGTCGCCGCCGCGCAGCAGCATGCCGGTCAGCATGCTGGCGATGCCGCGTTGATGGCCGCCCGGGTGATTCAAGCCGTCAGGCGAGGCATCGGCGTTGTGGTACTCGCCGCGCGCGCCGATGAAGCTGAGCCGGTCGAGCACGAGCAGCTTGCTGGCGTTCGGCTGCAGCGGGTTCAGGATCAGGTTCTTGGACGCTAGGGCCGTGCCGTCGCTGATGTCGGTCTGCTGTGCGTGCAGGCGCAGGCGCCAGTTGTAGTAGAGCATCCCGTTCGGCGAATACATGAACAGGAAGCGCTTCTTCGGCACGACCGGGACTTGCGCGTGCACGTAGAGGCTGTCGAGCCCCACCACGAACGGCACGGTAGCCGCGGAGATGCCGAGGCTTTGCAGAAAACGACGACGTCCGATGGTCAAGTTGCCCATGGTTCTCGGTTTCACTCCTGATTCCAACGATTCGTGAAGGCGGCGCTAGTGGCCAAGCCAGCGAGCAAGTCCGGCATGCTCTGCGCGGTGCTGGCGTAGGCGCCAGCGAGCGTGTCGATCGATGCCGTGTCGCCGCTGGTCTCGTGACGCTTGACGGTGTAGCGGTACAGCTGCGTGACCAAGCAGTGCGCGACCGAGGTGCTGTTCGACATGTTCTTGGCCAGGTCGACAGCGGTCGCGGTGGGCAGGTTGATGGCTGGGTCGTCGGTGCCGTCTTGCAAGGCCGCGCCCACGATGGTGCCGGAAGCGACCACGGGCTGGCCGTTGTCGTCGACCTGCGTGTAGGCACCGAGCGAGTCGTAGCTCTCGAACAAGAAGCCGACCGGATTGATGCGGCGGTGGCAGCCCTGGCAACCTGGGTCCGACGTGAAAGTTTCGAAGGCCGTGCGCACGCTGGAACCTTGCGGAACGCCTGGAAATACCGGGACATTGGGCGGCGGGTTGGGCAGCTCTTGGCAGAGCAGCTGATCCCAAACGAACACGCCGCGCTTGATCGGGTGAGTGCCGTCTTCCGTCGCCAGCGCGCCCATGATGGCTGGGTGCGCCAAGATGCCGATGCGCTGGGCCGGATTGACGTTGGCGACCTGCAGCGCGCTGCCCTTGATGCCAGTGACGCCGAACAGCCCTGCCGTTTGCTCGTTGACGAACGCCTGGGTGGCGTTCAGCAGCATGGCGACGCCGTTGGGCGACCACAGTGACGCGTCCACCTGCGCGTTGAACGACGCCATGATGCTCGCGCGCATCGCGTCGTCGTAAGCGTTTTGGTACTTGCCGCCTTTGACCGGCGGCAACCGGTCGGCGTGCAGCCACTGCTCGTAGAAGTTGAAGAGACCGGTATGGGCGCGCGGATCCGCCAGCAGACGGCGCGCTTCGCCTTCGATTTGCTCTGGCGTCGTCAGCTCGCCCGCGGCGGCTTTGGTGAACGCCGTGTCGTCAGGCATCGAGCCCCAGATCAGGTACGACAGGCGGCTGGCCATCGAGAAGCCGGACACCTTGACGATGCCCGCGCCCTTGGCCTGCTCTTCGAGCTCGAGGTGATAGAGGAAGTAGGGTGACTGCAGGAGCTGCTCGATCACGGCGCGCGCGCCGGTTTCGAAGCCAAACTTGGCTGCGACCGCCGTGTACAGCTCGAGCAATGCTGCGCGGCTCTCGGCGTCGACCGGGCGGCGGAACGCCTTGGGGCCGATGGCGTCGATGAATTTGCCGGCGCAATCCGCGGGGGTAGCCGTGATGGCGGCGGTGTCGCAAGGGACCAGCTTCGTGAGGTCTGCAGCTGCCGCAGCTTGGACGGCTGCCGCGTAGTAGGCGGCGACGGTGGCGTCGCCGGCGCCTTGTCCGACCTTGTAGCCAGCCATCGCACCATCGGGGTCGAGCGGGGTGTTGACGACGACGCCCTTCAGCAAGTCCTGGACGCTGCTGACGTACTCGCGATTCGTCAGCCGCCACGTCGGGGCCGCCTGGATAGGCGAGCCCGGATCCGGATTATGGCCGGCACCCGCCATGGTCGTGCCGTTGCCGGAAGTGCCGCTCGCCGCGCCGCCCGTGGCCGCGTTGCCGCCGGTGGTGCTGCTAGTGCCGCTTTGGCCGTTGGCGTTGCCCGGGCTGCTCGACGTGCTGCTGCAGGCGGCGAGGCTCAAGGACAGGGCAGGAATGCCGAGACAATACGGGGCCACACGTGCAACCACCCGTCGCACGCGTGAATAGAAAAAACGCATGAACCTCTCCGACTTCGCGTTCGAGCTGTCGGATGGGTGTCCGAGCGTCAGCTCGGCCATGTGCTTTTAACGAGGCCTTTTTGAAGGTCTTCACTTCGCCATTCCATCCGGTCGGTATGCCGAGCGCAGCTTCCAAAGCGGCCGTGTCGTGTCTGGTCCTCAATTTCGTGCTGGCTTGCGGGCTCGAAGACCCCAATCCGGCCGAATCCCAGGGCACGGCTGGCAGCACGAGCGGAGGCTCGACAGCCGGCGGGGCCGCTGGCGCTGGAATGGCCGGAGCTACCGCGGCGGCAGGCAGTACGACTGAGTCGCTAGTGACGTGGCAGTCGCAGCTCGGCGCGGGTACCGCTCGGGCGTGGTATCAGCACCAGCTCACCCTCCAGCTCCGCTACCAGCCGGCTGGCGACGAACAATCCGAGCGCGTCCCCAATGCCTTGCGGCTTGCGCGCTTCGAACGGCGCGTTGAGGCGGCCGGCCATTTCGGGCGCGATGCCGGGCCCGTCGTCTTCGACGCCAATGTGCACGCGCTGACCGGTGCTGGCGAAGTCGACACGCAGCTGCTGCCGCGAAGCCAAGGCGGCGTTCAGAACCACCAGCCGTAGCGCGTGAGCTAGCCGCCCCGAGTCGGCGAACACGATTTGGTCCGCCTCGAAGGTGCGCTCGACACTGAGCGAGCGGCCCAGCTGCCGTTCGGCCTCGGCGATGGCGTCTTCGACGAGCGGCGCCAAAGGCAGCGTGTTGTGGACCAAGGCCGGGTTCTTGCCCAAAAGCTGCAGGTAGCTCGTGGCGGAGGCCATTCGGGCGGCGCTGGCTCGCGCGTCGTCCAGCGCCTCGAGCACCTCGCGCGTTTCGGGCGGCAGCTTGCCCAGCTGCCCCAGCAGGACGGGCAGGCGCTCCGCCAACCACTCGAGCGAGCTCACCACCGACGCGAGCGGGCTGTTCAGCTCGTTGGCCAGACTGACCGAGAGCTGTCCCGAAGCGGCCAAGCGTGCCGACTCGAGCAGCTGCGCTTCCATGCGCTTACGCTCGGTGATGTCGCGCTGGATGCTAATCCAGTGGCTGTGCTGCCCGGCTTCGTCGAACATTGGCAAGATCTGCAGCTCGACCCAGTAGTGTGAGCCGTCTTTGGTGTACTTGAGCAGATCTTCGCGGACGGGCTGCGTCTCTTTCAGCGCGGCTTCCAGGCGCGACAGCACCTTGCGATCGGTGCCGTCTCCGATGGTGATGTTGGGCGTCTTGCCCAAGGCGTCGATAGCTTGGTAGCCGGATGCTTCGGTGAACGCGCGATTGACGAACACGATGCGCCGCCCGACGCCGTCGATGGCGTGGGCTTCGGTGATGAAGACGATGTCGGTCAAATGATCGACCGCTTCCCCCAAGAGTCGCAGCAGCTCGAACGAGCGATCCTTGTCGGGAGTGGGCGCGATCAACGCGAAAGTGACGCGGGTACCTTCGAGCTCGACGTGGCGAGCGAGCACTCGGCCGAGCGCGAGCCTGCCGTCTTCGGTGCAGAAGCGTTGGATGTGAGACGACGGCGGCGGGCCCTCGGCCGTCGCGCCTACGGCCGCCATGAGCGAACGCTCGTCCTCGGCTCGGCACAACACCGATAGAGGCTGGCCGGTCAGCGACCCGTCGCCCTTGCACTCGAACCAGCGTAGGCAGGAGGGGTTCGCCTGCAGCACGCGCTGACCGTCGTGCATGAAGGTGGGCCAGGGGAAGTCGTCGGCGCTACCCGGCAGACCGCGAGCCACCACCTCGTCCATCACCATGCGGAGATCGCGGAGGCCAAACGCTTCCGCGCGCGCCAAGTCCGTGTCCCGCGGTTCTTCGTGCGCTGCTGCAGAACGGAATGACTTGTGAGGCCCCACCCAGCCAGCTTAGCAGATAGCGCCTTGCCAAGATTGGCGCCTGGCGGCCTCCACGAGCCCGCATGCCCGCGAGCCCGCAAGCCCCGCGACGCCACGGCGGGGACAGCGTGCGATTCCAGTCTGGCTGGCAGGCGCGGGGGCGCGGATAGGACGGGGAGGCGATAAGCACTGCCGATTGGGGACAGACATCGCACGTCGTATCACCCTCGGTGCTTAGGAAAATTGTCAGCCGACACTTTGTCGCGACCCTCCCGTTACGATCGGCGGTTATGCTTCTGAACGATGAGCAGGATTGTCAGTCGGGGCATGCTTCAGGTGAAGGGAGTTACGTATCGCATCGAGCGCACCGAACCGCATTGCTACACGGTCGTGAGGTTGCTCGATGACGCCGAGGTGGGAACATTTCGAACCATTCCCACGCTGCGGCTCGGCTCGGCAAAGATCGAGCTCTCGCTGCTGCGCGACATCGTGCGCGCCGCCTTGCGTTCAGCGCGTACCAGCGCGGTCATGCACGTCGCGCCGGTGTTTCAGCCGGACGACGAGAGCAGCCCCGCCGCGAGCCCGACTCAGGGCGCGCGCTCGCCAAGCAGCGTGCCGCCGCCGGCCACGGCTCTGGCCTGAGGTTCCGGGGCGCGCTGGCTGAGCCGCACGCCCGCAAAAGCGCCCGCCCACAACGGCGTGAATAGCAGCGCCATGCGCAGAGCTTCGTGCCCTGCGCCAATCAGGCCCCAGGCGAGCAAGACGCAGCTGCTTGCCAGCAGCACCGCCAGCAAGATTCGTAGCGTGCGCGCGCTCCGCGGCAGGCCCCGCGCAAAGCCCACGCCGACCGCCACGAGCCCGAGCGCCCACGGAGGGCAGCCGAGCAAGCTCGGGTTCTGATGCGCCGCCCAATGCTTGGACGCCGCGAACACCGAGAGCGCTACCCCCAGCAGCCCCAGCGCGAGCCCGACGATGGCCATGGCGACGCCGAACAGCACCCTGAGCGCTGGGCGACTGCGCGCGCCTCGCCCGAGCGCCGCGAAGAGAGCGCCCACGAGCGCGCCCGAAGCGCCGAAAGCCAGCCAGGGGGCTGGAGCCTCCCGTGGCGTTGCGGGTCTCTGGTTCTCGAGCAGGGTGCGCTCGTGGCGCACGAGCGGCACGCGGAGCCCATCGAGCTCGCGCGTTTGCTGACCGAGTGCATCGTGCAGCTCTTGCGGTAGGAACAGCTCTTCCCAGCGCGTGGTAGGGCGATCGGTAGGGGCGCCGAGCGCGACATCTAGGCCGAAATAGAGCCACGGAGCGTCGCCGACGCGCGTGAGCGTGTGCTGGCGAAACGTGAGGCTGCCCGGCCCCACCACGCTGCGACGCAGCGCGCCGCCTAGCAGCCCGTCGAGCGAGTCGCGCACGCGCGTGGAGCAGTTGTCGCGGTAGTAGTCGTAGTCGTAGTAGCGGTGTTCGGGCTGCTCGTTTCGGGCCAGCGCGCGCTGCAGCTCGGCGCGCTCGGCGCTCGTCAGCTCCAGCTCTTGCGCGGTGAGCGAGCGCTCGGCGGCGGCGTACGCCCGGCGCGTCTGCTCCAACGTCGTCACGCTCAGCCAGTAACGAAAGCGCCCGGCCATGAAGTCACGTACGCCGCTCAAGCCGTCGAACTCGAACGTGCCGAAATTGTAGACGGCGTTCTTGCCCCGTCCGCCGTCACCCCACTCGAGCAGGATCGCGTTGTGCCCAAAGCGCGTGAAGGGGTGATCACCGGGCCCCATGGTCAAGACGGAGACTCGGTCGGGCGGCTCCTGTGCGGAAACGGGGCGCGCCCAAGCGCAGGCGAGCAGCAGCAGCGCGACTCGAAGCGCTGCCCATCCCGATTGCTGACGCGGCCGCGGCACCCTCTAGGATGGTCCAGCGCGCTCGCTCGGGCCAGTCACTTCAAGCCGGCGGCCCCGCGGTCAGCTCGCTCTTTGACGGTGCGCCGGTCGAGGCCTAGGCGCCGCCCGGTTTCGACGTAGTTTTGGGTCTCGCGGTAAACGAGCGCGGCGTAGCGATCCAGCAAGGCTTCGCTGGAGAGCTGGCTGTCGAGCAGGGCTTGATCCAGACTGGCGGCCTTGGGGCCTCGCTGCGCGGGGCGGTAACGTTTGCGCACCAAGACGTTGCGCACGCACTGCTCGAGCTCACGCACGTTGCCGGGCCAGCCGTAGTCGGTGCCCAGGGCGCTCTCGATCCATTGCATGACCTCTTTGCCCAGCGCCGCCCCGTGCTCGAGCCCGGCAATGCGCTCGCTGAGCACGCCGACCATCAGCAAAAGCTCGTTCGGATCGGCGCTGATGCGCGCGCGTAAAGTCGGCGTTTGGATGCGATCGGCGCACAGCCGGTAGTACAGGTCTTCGCGAAACCAGCCTTCTTGCAGGCCCAAGTCGAGGTCGCGGTGCGTGGCCGCCAGAAGCTTACCCAAGAACATGCGCGGCTTGGTCTCGCCGATGCGCTGAAACTCGCGCGTCTGCAGCACGCGCAAGAACTTGACCTGCAATTCCGTGCCAAGCTCGCCGATCTCGTCCAAGAAGACGCTGCCGTCGGGGCCGCACAGCTCCAGCCAACCTTGCCGGTCCTCTTGCGCGCCCGTGAAGGCGCCACGGCGGTGGCCGAACAGCTCGGACTCGACCAAGCCGTGCGATAGCGCCGACACGTTCAGAGCGTGAAACTGCGACGTGAACGTCTCGACGAAGCGCAGCGCGTTCTCGTCGAAGGCCAAATAGCGGGAGTAACCGATGGCCTGCGCCACCAGATCTTTGCCGGTGCCGGAAGGGCCGACGATCAGCGTCGGAATGTCGGCCATGTGCCGGTACACGCTGCTGCGGTAGCGCCGCAAATCGTGGGTGAACACCGAGTGCCACGTCTCGGCACGCAGCTCGGCGATGGGCCGTGAGATGCCCAGCAAATAGCGAAAGATGTAGTGAAAGGCGCGGCGGATCTGGAAAAAGAACGCCAGCGCCGTGCCCGCCGTGAGGCCTGAAGGAAACGTCAGCTGCGGCTCGACCAGCAGCTTTTCGAAGTCGCGCTTGAACGTCGGAAAGAAGCCGACCTTGCGCGGTTGCCCGGATTCGTCGATGGCCAGCTCGTACAGGCTCAGCTCGTAGCGCGCGAACAGCGCGTACAGGCACAGGTCTTCGTAGAGCAAGAGCTCGGCGTCGGTCAGGTCGGCCTTGTGCCGGTCGAGGCGCGTGCGCAGCGTCAGCGCGGTTTGCCAGCTCAGGTCGCGCAGGGCGATCACGTTCGGGCGCTCGCGGTGGAATTGCTGCGTCGACAGGTGCGCGCCGTCCGGTGTCCAGACGGGGCCGCTCGGGCTGAAGGCGTCGCCCAGCGCGACGCGCTCGCTCTCGATGCGCTCGGGAGCGAACGGATTGTCGTAGGCAACGCGCGATACGGCAGCAGCGAAGCGCCGTTCTTCGTCCCGGAACAGCATGTTCATGGAACGTACATGGCTGTACTAAGGATGTATATGCGGGTCGGGCCGAGGTCACGGCTTTCTAAGTGATTACGGGTGGTTAGGTTCCGTCAGTCGGCTTGGTCCGCCGCTTGCTGAGGCAGCGCGCACGGCCCGGGTGGGCCGCAGGAGAAATCAATGATGGCGCGATTCAAGCGCTGGACCCACGGCTTCGTGGCCAGCATCGACAGCATGATCGTTCAGGTCGAAAACCACGAGGCGCTCGCCACGAGCGCGCTGCGTGAGCTCGAGCAGGGGGTGGCGCGCTCCAAGGTGCAGCTGCTGCGCGTGGAGCGTGACGGTCGCGCCCTCAAGCAAGCGCTGAGCGAGGAGCGCGAAGCCAACGTCCGCTGGCGTGAGCGCGCCAAGCGCGAAGAGCAAGAAGCACGCGCTCTGGAGTGTCTGCGGCGCCACAAGCGCTCCGAAGCGCGCGTGGCCGAGCTGAGCCACAACCAGGCCGAGCACGAGCGCGTCGAACAGCAGCTGAAGCGTGACGTGCAAACGCTGGAGCGCCGCTTGGTCGAGCTACGCCAGCAACGTAACACCATGCGCACCCGCCAGTCGCGCGCGGAGGCCTTCAGCGTCGCTCAGGGCCAGGGCGATCTGGAGCAGGGCGAGATTGGTCAAATCTTCGAGCGCTGGGAGTCGAGGGTCGCCGAGACCGAGGTGGCGAGCGGCTGCTTGGTCAGCGCCATCGACGGCTTCGACGAGGAGTTCTTGGACGCCGAGGAAGCGGCGTCGTTGAAGCTGGAGCTGGCTGAGCTGAAGGAGGAAAAGTGATGGAAATCAACGAAGAAACCTTCAAGCACGGGCAGGGGCCCCTGCAGGCCGAGCCCCCAACGTCGGGCGCGTTCGCGGCTCGCACGTTCGATCCCGACGCCCTGACGCGCGCGCTGCGCATCGCCGGTGCCGCGCTGGTGGTGGCTTCGGCCTCGACGTTCATGCTGCAGCATTGGCAGGGCGGCAACGACTTGATCCGGTACGCCATGCTGGTCGGTCAGTCGCTGCTGCTCGCGGCAGCCGCGTACTTCGTCGGGCTGAGTTTGCGTGAAGGCCGCTCGGCGCGGACCTTTCTGGCGCTGGTGCTGGCGACCATGCCGGTGAGCTTTGCGGTGCTGGGCGGCTTGGTCTACTCGCAGTTTCACCTCGAGGCGACGCAGGTATTGCCGAGCTATGCGACCTGGGTTGCTCCGAACGCGCACTCGGCCTTGCTGGCAGTGCTCGGCACGCTGGTCGTGCTGGTGCCTTTGGCCGGGGTGTCGTTCGTGGCGTTGGCGCGCAAGGAAGCGCGGGCGCTGACGTTGGCGTTCTTTGCCGCCAACCTGCTGGTGCTAGTGCCGGTTCGGCAGCCGCTGATCGTGGCGGCGCTCGCAGGTCTTTCGCTGATCGTCCTGCTACGGCTGGAGCTGACGCGCTTTGGTGTGAGCGCTCAGCTCGACACCGTCGAGGGCAAACTGGCGCGCATCATGCCGTTTGCCGCCCCCGTGATCATGCTGGGCCGCGTATTTCACCTGTATGCGGTGGGGCCGGCCTTCGTGGGCGCCGTGCTGCTGATCGCGAGCGCCGCGATTTGGCTGACGCTGGGGCGCGCTCACACGGCCTGGAAGCGGGACGGCGGCGCCTGGCTCGCCGCCACGCTAGGCGTCATCGGCTGGGGCATGTGTTGGGGCGGGCTGGTGGTGCCGCACTGGCTCGACGACTGCAGCGGCTTGCTGCTGGGCTTGCCGGCGGCTGCGGTGTTCGGCTTGGCGGCGCAGCGTGCGGTCAAGGCGCAGGGCTTGCTGGCTGCGCTCGCTACCTTCACCGCGCTGCTCACCACGCTGGTGGTTTGCGTGGTCGAGCGGAGTAGCGTCGGCGCGGTGGCGTGCATCATCGTGGGTGTTGGCGTGGCGGTGTGGGGCGCTGCGGTGAGGGCGCTGTTTCGCACCGTCTTGGGCAGCAGCGTGGCGCTGCTCGGCCTGTGCGTGCAGGTCTGGCTGGCGACTCATCACGACAACGTGCTGCGCTGGGCCAGCCTGAGCGTGGTGGGCATGCTGCTCATCGTCGGGTCTGCCTATGTGGAGCGCAATCGCGGCCGCATCGCGCGGTTCTGGGAGCAAGCCATGGCTGCCCGCAGGCTGGAGCAGGAAGACCTGGCCGCGTAGGCGAGTGGGGCCCCGCCGACCCGCGCGGCGGGGCGGCCGGCGCTAGGGTTGCACGATGTCCCATTTGGGACGATCGCAGGTCGTGGCCAGCGCTTCGGCGTTGGCCACGACGGCGTCGCGCTGGGCCTCGCGTCCTTCCAGGAAGTACACGAAGTCGAGCTGCTGCTCGGGTTTGCCCAAATGATCGCGAAAGTGCTTGGCGATTTCGGTGGGCGCAACGGCGCGACGGCCCACCAGCTCCACATAGGGCACGCTCAGGCCCGGCAGGTCCGGGCTCGGCTCGTAGGCCTTCACGACCAGCTCGGAGCAGACGACTTGATCGTCCGTTGCAAAGTCGAAGTTGAAGTCGTACGGCCTGCCCCAGTACATCAGCGCCCGCTCGATGGCGCGAGCGCGCATCAACGGTGAGACGCGGGGCCGCAGCGCCGCCACGTAGTCGGCGGCGCACGAATGCTCGACAGACGCGCTGCTGACGCCTTCACTCACGGCTTCGATCACGCAGTGCTCGTGCCCGCCGTGATCTTTCTCCGCCAGGCTGGCCCACGCTTTGGGGTAGCGCTGGGCAAAGCGGGCCCCTAGGTCGCCGTAAGCGTCCTTGACGGTGGGCTCGCCGGCGAGCGCTTGCAGAACTTGCGCTTGTGTGCCGACGTACAGCGCCGCGTGCGGCCAGAAGCCGGGCAGGCCCACGTTGGACAGGTACCAGTTGCGCCGCTCCAAAATGATGTCGCCTGGCTCGAGCTTGCGCTTCAGCTCGGTCAGCTGCGCGTCGCTGATCAGCCGGCGATCGGGCTCGGCCACGCGCGTGTCTCCGGCCCAGGTTGCCAGGTTCTTTTGTAGGGGAAACCAGCGCTCGAACAGCACGCCTTTGACGACGTCGAGCTTGTTTTCGACGCCGGTCGACGTGGGGGTCAAGACGCGCGCTAGCGCGCTGCGCCGGAGCGGATCGAGCACCTTCAGCAGCGGCGTCAGCGCTTGATCCAGCGTCAAATGGGCGAAAATCCAGCGCTCGTACCACTCGTTGCCCAGCGGCACGAGCAGCAGATCGCGCGCGCGGCCCAGGTGGTGGCGAAGCCCGCTGAAGGTGCGAGCCGGCAGCCCTAGCTGCGGCATGGCTTCGTCGAACAGCACGGGCAAGAGCGGCTTTTTCTCGAGCGCGCCGAGCAGGCGCAAGCCGGCGTCGACCTGGCCACACAGCGCGGCAAAGCTGAGCGCAAAGCCCCGCGCGTGCAGGCGGCTGTGCTTCGAGTAGTCGAGCCCGTACCAGCCGGCGTAGCGGCTCTTCAGCTCGTCGACTGCCAAGATGGGCTCGAAGACCTGAAACCATGCTTCGCGCAGCTGCTCGCGCTCGTCGCCCGAAAGCTCGCCTGTTTTGGCGTTGGCTAGGCGCGGCTCCAGCGTTTCCAGGCGCCTGGTCGCGCCGTCGAGCAGCGGCAGCAGCCGCCCCAGACGCTCCGCGTCGTTGCTCGTGGCCTCGAGCAGCTTCTCCGGCGAAAGATTCCACAGCGGGTCCAGCTTGCCGCCGACGCGCCGTGCAAACGGGTAGGCGGCCTGATCGTTGGACGAGGGCCAGAACCACACGCCCGCGGCCGAGCTTGCCACCAGCGCTGCACCTCCGACCACGACTTGCCGCCGACCCAACGCAAGAATTGCCACTGTGGAGCAGACACTATACACGGGTCGGCAGGATGTCGGTGACGCACGGTCTATTGTCGGCAGCGGCCCGCCTGCCAAGCCTGGTCTTTGGCGAGGCTTTTGCGACGGCTAAGCGAAGGCTGCCCCCGCGCCGCAGGCGAGGGAGCGCCGAAGGCGCAGTGAAGCCAAAGGCCAGCAGCTGCGGGCGTGGCCAACAGCTGAAACGAGTTCATTGAGGAGACGCATGTCGGGCACCTTGGAGGAGACTCAAGGCACGCGGACGCTGCGGACGTGGCAGCGCTTCTGGGCAGGTGCGCTCCGGTTCTTTGCCCGCCTCGAGCTCGTGGTCGACAAGGTGGTTTGGGGGCTGCGCCGTCGCTTTGGCCGCTTGGGGCCGCTACAGATCGTGACCTACCGGGGCTTTGGCACGCGCGAGCACGCGGTGGTGCGTGGCCGCTTGCTCGAGGCGTCGGTGCTCGAGCGCTCCTTGCCCGCCGACACGGCTTTCCGGAACTTTCGGCGCATGCTGCGGCGGTTCTTTTCGCGCGAGGTGCCGGAAGCGACGCTGAAGGCGGCGCTCGGCGCATCCGCGGTGGGCGGCACCACCGACGACGAAGGCTACTTCGATCTGCCGGTGCCGGCGCCGGCCTTGCCGTCTCGCGAGTCTTGGCAGACGGCAGAGGTCGAGGTGGTGTCGACGCAGGTTCGTGGCTTGGTGCCAACCCGCGCGGTGGCGGAGATCTTGATCCCCGGCGACGCCGCCGAGCTGGGCGTGATCAGCGACATCGACGACACCGTGCTGCAAACCCACGTTACCCAAACCCTGAAGATGATTTGGGTAACCTTGTTCGGCAGCGCCTTCACGCGCATGCCCTTCGAGGGTACGAGCGAGCTGTATCGCGCGTTGGCTGCGGGTGTATCGGGGCACGCCGACAACCCGGTCTTCTACGTCTCCAAGAGCCCTTGGAACCTGTACGACTTTCTGGTCGACTTCATGGACCATCATCAGCTTCCGCGTGGGCCGCTGCTCTTGCGCGATATTGGGCTGCGTGAAGCCCCGCCGGTCGACCACAAATCAGCGGCGGTGCGCCAGCTGCTGGACACCTATCCGGGCTTGCCGTTCGTGCTGATCGGCGACAGCGGCGAGCGTGACCCGGAGATTTATCTCGAGACCGCCGCGCGCTACCCAGGGCGAATTCGCGCCATTTACATCCGTGATTTGGGCGGCAAGAACCGCAAGCAGAGCGCTGGGCGCGCGCAGACGCTGTGCGACCGCGCTCGAGCCTACGGCACGGAAATGCTGTGGATCGAGCATGCCAGTCAGGCGCTCTCGCACGCCCGCAAGACCGGACTTACTGCTGCGCCGTAGGGTGGCACCAGTTGCGGCTGTCGCGGTACGCCCCGGAGTGCACGCGCAGTCGGGCGCGGCCGCGCACCTGGGCGCGCAGCGGCGAATACCTACGCTGGAATCAAACCAATAGTCCGGGAACGATGCCGCCGCTGTTGCCCAGCTTGGCGACGTTGGACAGGCCGAAGCCGCTTTGCAGTACGGTCAAATGCACGTCGGCCAGCTTCACTTCGCTCGCGAAGTTGTTGTGATAGTCGGTCTTGAACACGCCGCCACCGCTGCCGCCCAGCACGATGGGCAGGTTGTTTGCCTGATGGTTGCTGCCCTGCATGCCCGACATGAAGACGACGATGGTGTTGTCGAGCACGCTCTTGCCGCTGCCGTCGGGCTCCATGGCCTTGGATAGCTTGTCCAGCAGCGAGGCGAACTTCTGCACGAACCAGTGGTTGACGGTGGCGAAGCCGTTGTTGTTGTCGCCGTCGTGCTGCAGCGCGTGCAGCCCGAGCAGGTCGCCTTGCAGGGGCGTGGTCAAAGGCGCGTCGATTTCGACCGAGCTTTGCCCCTGGAAGTTGCGCTGCTTGAGGAAGTGGTAGTGGTAGTCGCTGCGAGCGTCGTCCAGCATGTGGCTCACGACGCGCGTCAAATCGGTCTCGAACGCCATGGTGATGAGGTCGTTCATCAGCTCGGCGTGGGTGTTGCGGCTATAACCAGTCGGGTCGTTGATGTCGACGGTCTGGATGTTGGCGCGCTCGGTGTACGAGGCCGACATGGTCGGGCGCGTGTACATCTTGTTCGTCACCATGCCGTTGCCCTGTTCCTTGGTGCGCTTTTCGATCTGCTGCACGGAGTCCAGGAACTGCTCGAGCCGGCGCTTGTCACTGGCGCTCAGCTTGGCGTTCAAGGCGTTGGCCTCGTCGAGCACGTAGTCGAGCACGCTGAGGTCGTTGGCTTGGCGCAGCTTGGCGGCGGCTTCTACGGCGGGATCGGTGGCGCCGCCTGGGGCCAGCTGCTTGATCAGGTTGTCGAACACCGCCTGCGGGTTCACTTCCTTGTACAGCGGCTGATCGCTGGCTGCCCAGGAAATGCTGCGCGAAATGGCCGGGTGCTGCCCATCGGGATACGACGGCATGGTCGAGCAGCCGAGCTGCAGCGATTTGAAAGGCGTGGCGCCGCCGATGTTCTGCGCCAGCACCTGATCGACGGACGGTCCGCCCAAGATTGGCTTCGTCTTGTCGTTGACGGTGCACGACGTGGTGGGCGCGCACAGCTGGGAGTGGCTGGGGTTCGGGTTGCCGCCAAACAGCGCGGTTTGCCCCACGTTGGAAAGCACCTGCACGTGCTGCTTCACCGCTTGCAACGGCTCGAGCAGGCCGGAAAGCTTCCAAGCCGCGCCGGCACCCTCGCCCATCGGGGGCCAGAACGCGCGCGCGACGCCGTTCGAGAAGTACATGAACACGTAGCGCTTGGTCTTGGCAGCTGCTTGAGCCTGCGCCTGCACGGGCGCGGGGCACAGCGACTCGAGCCATGGCAGGGCCAAGCCGACGCCCGCACCGCGCAAGACGTTACGTCGCGAAAGCCAGTTCTTACGGTTCATTGGGCTTCTCCACGGCGGAAACGGAAGGCGTTCGAGAGCACGACTTCTTTCATCAGATTTCGGATGGTCATGCCGCGACCGGTCCAGGCGGCTTGCAGCTTGGTCAGCGAAGCGGCGTCGTAGGCCTCGATGTCGCGGCCGAGCGCGTACGTGTAGAGCTTGCTCGCGACGCACGTCGCAAAGCGCGGATCTTTGCCGATGAGCTCGCCCAGCTCGTCGGTGCCGGCAAAGCTGGTGCCGTCCGGCAGCATGCCAGCGGGGTCGATCGCGTCGCCGTTGCCGTAGGCTTCGCGGTAGCGACCGATGCCGTCGTAGCGCTCGAGGCCGAGCCCGATGGGGTCGAGGATGCGGTGGCAAGCGGCGCAGGTTGGATCCGAGCGGTGCCGTTCCAGACGCTGCTTTACGTTTTCGGCGCCCGCTGGCTCGGCCATCTCGTCCGGCGTCGCGCTCTCGTCCAACTTGGGCACGTTGTTGGGCGGTGGTGGCGGAGGCGAGCAAAGTAGCTCGGACAGCACCCAAGCACCGCGCAGCGTGGGCGACGTGCGGCTGGGGAACGACGTGTGCGTCAGGAAGCTGGCGAGGCCGAAGAAGCCTTTGCGCTGATCGGTCGTGATCGCCACGCGCGTCAGCTGCGCGCCAGTGCCCGGCGCGGTCATGCCGTAGTGCTGGGCTAGCGCGTCGTTGACGTAGTTGAAATCAGCCGTAAACCAGTCGGAAAGTGGGCGGTCTTGGTTCACGAACTCTTGGAACCACAGGTAGCCTTCTTGGAGCATCGCGTCACTGAGCGCCGGCGTGTACGTGTTGAAGACCTGCGGCGTGACGCTGTGAGTGATGAGCTTGCGGATGTCCAACCACTGACCCGCGAAGCTCTCGATGAACGCCGTGGCCTTGGGATCGGCCAGCATCCGCGTGAGCTCGGCCTCGAGCGCGACGCTGGTGAGCAGCGAATTGTCCTTCGCCTTGGCGAACAAGGCGTCGTCCGGCATCGAGCTCCAGGTCAGGTACGACAGGCGCGAGGCCAGCTCGTAACCGGACACTACGTGGGGCGTGAGCGAGGTCGGGTTCTGGTCGTACTCGACGCGGTACAAGAAGTTGGCGGCCGAAAGCATGGCGCGCAGGCTGAGGAGCAGCGCGTCCGTACCGCTGAGCATCCGGCCCATGGCGCTATCGAACACCTTCATGGCGCGGTCGATCTCAGCGGTTTCGAGCGGGCGGCGGTAGACCTTGGCGCCAAAGGCTTCGATGACCTGACGCGCGCATGGATCGGCCGCTTTGGTCGGCGTGCAGGTCATGAAGCGCGACAGCTCGGCAGGGGTCTTGCCGGCTTCGGTCATCAGGTCATTGGCGGCCTTGAAGTACGCTTCGTACTGCGCCGACGTCATGCCGAGGGCGCTGGCAGTGTTGTCGAAGTTCAGGCCCTCTTCGGCCAAGAAGGCGCTGGCCGGCCGCAAGCTGGTCCCGAGCAGATCGCGAACCGTGTTGTTGTACTCGGTGTTGTTGAGGCGGTGGATCGGGACGCGACCCGGGTCGGCGTCGCCTTCGAGGACGGGGCCGCCCGCGATGCTGACGGTGCCGCCCGAGCCTTGGCCGGACCCGCCCGAGCCGGGCTGGCCTTCGCCGTCGCCATCGACGCTCGGCCCGCACGCCGCCGTGGCGAATGCCAACAGCGACAGGCTGAACCATGAGCTACCCGACCAACGTCGATTCACCGACTTGCGCATGTTTTTGGCTCCTCGGAGCGACGCGGAAAGGCCCGCTCGTTCTGGCCTGCTAGTTCCCAGGACTTGAGTTTCCGGATGTGGGCCTGCCCGCTGGAATTGATCCGCGAAATGAGCGAAATGCCCCCTCGCGCCTGGGCCAAAACGGCGCAGCGCCGAAACTCTCGAGCTTAAATGGCCGACGTTTCGCCAACCTTCACGGCTGGCGCTGCAGTCGGCTGAGCGCGTTTCGGCGCGTTAGCTCGCGCTGCCCTGTTTTTTTAGGGCGCTGCGGTATTGGGCTGCGACCAGACCCGTGGAGAAGCGCTGCGGCAAGATGCGGGCGAAGACGCTCCCGACGCGGTTCACGAAGCCCGAGATGTGCAGGTACTTCCGCGCCCGGAAGGCCTCGACACCTTCGCTGGCGGCTTGCTCGACCGGCATGAGCCAGCGCCGCAAAGGCGTGAAGCTTTCGCCCGCCGTCATTTCGCTGACGACGCCGCTGGGCGCGTACACCGTGACCGAAACGTTGCGCCCCACGAGCTCGTGCCAGAGCCCGACGCCGAAGTGGACCAAGAATGCCTTGGTGCCCGAGTAGTGCGTTTGAAACGGCACCGGGTGAATGCCGGCCATGCTGGAGACGATCATCAAGCCGCCGCCCTGGGCTTCGAGGGCCGGGATGAGCGCGGTCGACATGCGCACGGTGGCGATGACGTTCGTGTCGAGCATGGTGCGGAAGCTCTCCCACGAGAGCTCGGCGTAGGCGCCGAAGTGCGTGATGCCGGCGTTGAGCACGGCGCCGTACAGCGCGCGCCCCTTCGTTGCGGTCTCGATCAAGCGATCGACGTCTTCGAGCTTGGACAGATCGGCGACGCACACGTCAACCTTCACGCCGGCGCTCTTTTCGAGCTCGGCCTTCAGCTCGAGCAAGCGATCTTCGCGCCGCGCGGAGATGAGCAGGTTGGCGCCGTGGGTCACCGCCAGAATCTTCGCCATCTCTCGGCCCAAGCCGGAAGAAGCGCCCGTGACCAGCACCCAGCGACCGCGTAGCTCCATCGGATTCATAGCTGGCCGAGGGCGTACGCGGCAGGAACGGCGCTGTCAACCTGCGGGGCGGCGGCACGCGCCGCCCCCCTCGGCCGAAGTGAGCTGCAGTGGACGAAGTCCACGGAGGGCCGCGGCCCGAGCGTAGCGAGGGAGCGCCGAAGGCGCAGGGGATTCGGTCGAGTCGCCCCCACGCGGTGTCGAAGTCGTCAGCTCGTGAAGTCCGTTGGCGCAGCAAACCAGGGCTGGATTCGAAGGCTCGCGAACGGCTCCTCGAAGGCGCTGTCGCCGGGACATAGGGGCGGCGCAGTTCACGCGCCGCAGGAGGTGCAGAAAGCTGCGCCGGGTGCGGGCTGCACTTTTCGACTGCAGCGGCTGTTTTCGCAATGTGGCACCCAACCGCGTTGACTGAAGCTAAGGTTAGCTTGCCGCCGCGATGAATCCGCAGCTCCTCATCGACGCCATCGTCAGGCAGACCACGGTCTTGATCGCGCAGCTATCCACGGCAGCGGGCGTGCGGGCGCCGCTGTCGCGCGTGGCCGACCAGGTGTTCTTGGATCTGGCGCGCGAGATCGAAGCGCAAGGCGTGTCCCGCAAAGTCGCGGCGGACATGTTCGGCTTGGCGCTCCGCACCTACCAAACCAAGATGCAGCGGCTGGCGCGCAGCAGTACCGAGCGTGATCGCACGCTGTGGGAGGGCTTGCTCGCGTTCGTCGAAGAGCAAGGCCCGGTGTCGCGAAAAAAGTTGCTCGAGCATTTCGAGCGCGACGATCCGACCAGCATTGGCGCGGTGCTGAACGACTTGGTCCAGTCGGGCCTGGTGGAGCGCGTGAAGCAACGCTCGGGTCCTGCCTTCCGCGTGACTGCGGCGGCGGAGCGGCAAGCGTTGCCGCGGAGCGCGGAGTCGGTGGCGGCGCTCGTTTGGGTCGCGGTGTATCGCGGCAGTAACTCGGCCTCTTCTATCGCAGGTCAGCTGGGGCTCGAGCCCGCCGAGGTCGACGCCGCGCTAGCCTCGCTGCGTGGCCAAGGCCGCGTGACCGACGGACCCGACGGTCTGGCAACGACGGGCGTGGTCGTGCCAATCGGCGCCGAGCAGGGCTGGGAAGCCGCAGTGTTCGACCATTACCAGTCCGTGGTGACCGCCATCACGCGCAAGGTCGTGCGCGGCGCGCCCCGCTCGGCCGCCGAAGACGTGGTGGGCGGCACGACCATCAGTTTCGAGGTGCACAAAGATCATCCGCTGCGCGACGAGGTGCGCGGACTGCTGCAGCGCACCCGCAGCGAGGTGAACGATTTGTGGGCGCGCGTGGGCGAGCACAATCGCAAAAATCCCGCGCCAGATGCCGAAATGGAAACCGTGTCATTCTACTTCGGGCAATCCACCAGTGACGGAGACGAACGTTGAGGCGACTCGTGGCGTGGTTCTGGCTCGCGGCGTCCGCTGGCCTCGTTTGGGGTTGCGAGACGACGGAGCCGGGAGCCGGCAGCAATACCAATTGGCTCCGGCCTTGCGACGAAGACGCTCCGTGTGGTGACGCGCTCAGCTGCGTGTGTGGCGTGTGCACGGCGCCGTGCGACGAGGCGTGTTCGGAGCTGCCTAACGCGGTGTGCGCGCAGGCCGAATCAGCCGTCGTGCGCGAGCTGTGCGGCGAGCTGCCGCTGGATGGCGCGACTGGCATTTGCTTGCCCGCTTGCAGCGTGGACGCTCCCTGCGAGCCCGGGCAGCTTTGCCTGGACGGCACCTGCCTGCAGCTGGCAACGGTCGATGACTCGGCGTCCGGTTGCGTGGCTGGCGCGCAGCTGCAAATCGGTACGGGTGGGGTTGAGCTCGAGGCGCGCTACGGCACCGTCTTCGGCAGCGGGCTCTACTTGCCGGTCGCCTACGACGAGCGCCCCGTGGACTGGGTCGAGCTTACCGACCCGGCGCCGATCGTGGTGTTCGTGACGAATCAGGGGGGCGCTCGGCTCGCCGACTGCCCGGTGAGGTTCGTCACCGGTGAAGGCAGTGGCTTGGCCTTCGCCAACCGGCCTGACGGCGACAACGACGGCACCCTTTACGCCTATTGGGTAGCGGGGAACCGGCGAGAGCAAACCCTCACCGCGACTCTCGTCGACCAAAAAGGCGTGGTCAGGTCGCTCAGTGTCTCCGGCACCGCGTACGCGAACGACGAGGGCCCACAAGCCGCGGACGACGCAGCCACGGTCGCGACCAGGCCCGCCACCGTGCAGCTCGGCTACGCGCTCCCCGACACCTCGAACGGCCTGCGCGTCGTGGTGTCGCCCTCCACGTATCCACATCACGCCTTCTACTCAGTCGTCAACATCGACGGATTCTTCGCTGGCCTCCAGAACACGAGCGACCTCGACGCCTCGATCGACGACGTGCCGGATGCCGACCGCGTGCTGATCGCGAGCGTGTGGAACCTGGCCGAAGGCGACGCGCAGCAGCTCTACGGCATGGACGGACTCGACTGCGGCCCGCACGACCAAGATCTGGGCGGCATTCGCTGCACGCTCGCCGGCGCCTGGCAGCCCGAGCAAGCCTACGTCTTTCAGCTCGAGCGCACGACTCTGGCAACGGGCGAGGCCGGCCCTGACTACGAAGCGCTCGGCTACCTCACCGAGCCTTGCGCGAGCGCGGCCGGCTGTACCGACTACACGTTGTGGTTCGGCACTCCCGAAGCGCCCGACGAGCTGCAGCGCGTCGTCGCTTATCGCTACCAGTCTGGCGAGCTGGCAGGCTCGTTCGGCAGCTTCATTCAGCCGTATTCGGACCTGCCCGAGCAGAATAGCTGCTTGGCCACTCCGGCCTACGACGCGCTCTTTCTGCCGTTCGTCCAGAACGGCGACGTCTACGAGCCCGTTCTGGAGGCCGACTTCAGCGCCGCGTACCTGAGTTGGCACAACGAGATCTGCGCCAACTACGCGGCCGACCCCGAAGCGGGCGGCTTTCACTTGGTCACGGGCGGCGCCGAACCGCTGGGGCGGCCCGTGTTGTTGGGCGAGACGGCGCGGCTGCTGACACTGCCGCAGTAGTTTCGCTGCCGCCGCCGCGCACCCGCGTCAGGGGTGCGGCACGTTCCAAGCCTCGAACAGCGGCGTGACGTCTTCACCGGCGATGCTCTCGAACTTGCCGTGCACGAACGTCCACGGGTCGCCTCCGGTGCTGGCCGTGTCTTTGATCTGCTCGAAGTACTCTTTGTAGAAGTCCCAACCGTAGCGAAACTGAAACTGGCGCAAGAAGCAGAGGCCGCCCCAAGCGTCCCAGTCGTCGTAGTTGCCGGTCGATTGCTCGGTGCAGTCTGCGGTCGACTCGTTCAGCGGTACGTTCAGCTTTTCGAGCGCGTAGATGGAGAACAGGTTGCACCACGATTCGAGCGTGTTCTCCTCGTACGTCCAGAAACCATTCGGCGCGAACGAGAAATCGTGCCCCATTTCGTGGGCAAACCCCCAAATGTCCGTGCCCGTCTCGCCAGCGCGCGAGATGCGCGTCGTGTCGCCGCCCGTCACCAGCGTGAGCTCCATGCGCACGGGGTTACCGGCCAGCATGTAGCCGGGCTGTGTGCCGTCGGGAAAGAAGCGAATGCGTTGACCGTTGTGCGGCAGCGCGTTGCGTAGCTCGGCTTCGAGCTCGTAGATGGCGTCCAAGCGCTCGGCGGCGCGCGCCATGACCTGCGCGTCTTTTTGGGCTGATGCGACGGGCAGCGTGAGGATCACGTGCTCGCCCCAGATCTCGACCCAGCCGGACGCCACGTCGGCAAACGCAAACGTGCTGGCCTCGCTCGCGAGCACGGTGGGCACGCTGGCGTGCGCGCTGGTGATGGTGACGCTCTTCTTGCCGCTGGCGTCGTGGCGCGTCTCGTAGGTCTCGCCCAGGTCGTTGCCGGCGAGGGCGCCGACGAACAAAATGCCGTCCTTGGGCGCGGTAAACGTGGCCGAGCCCTTCACGCAGGTGAGCGCGGCGTCCTTGTAGTGGAGGCCAATGCGCGCGACCAAGTCGCCCACTTTGCACGAGCCATGATCGATGCTGTCGCCCGTGTCCGAAACTTGCCAGGAGCCGGTCTCGGTCAACGACGCCGTCTCGCCTTTGCGCAGGTAGAGGCCGGTGTTCACCCAATTTTGTCGGGCGGGTACCTCGAAGGTGTGGCTGCCGTATGGCTCCGTGCCGTCGACCGGAACGCAGCTCCAGGCGCCGCTGCCGCAGGCCTCTACGGCGGGGCCGCCGCTGCTGCCTGCGGATCCGCCAGAACCGCTCGAGCCGCCGCCGTTGGTGCCTCCGCTAGCGCCGCCGGCTCCGTCTGGAGCGGTTGTGCCGGCGGAACCGGCGACCACGCTAGCTCCGCCACTCGTCGTTCCGGCGCTGTTCGCCGTGCCGCCGTTGACGCTGCCACCCAAGCCCGAACCGCCGCCGCCGACTGCGGACGAAGTGCCGGCTCCGGCCGGGTTCGTGATCGGAGCGCCGCCGCCGTCACCGCAAGCAGCGGTGAGAGCCAAGCAAGATCCGAGCAGGTGCGGACAAAGCGCGAACGGCGAAACGCGGCGGGAGCGTGCTGGCATGTCGTCGAGCGTGACCTGCCGCGCGATCTAGCGGCAGATGCTCGTTCTTACGGCACGACAGAAACGGAAAGTTCGCCTGGCGCTGAAAACGTCGCCAGCCGTGGCCGCTCACTCGACGCGAACGTAGAAGTCTTCGGTCTCGAGGTTGGTGATGGGGCCACTCCAGATCTCGAACCCCACCGCGACGCTGAGCACGGTGCTACCGGGCAAAGTGATCTGTCGCGCGGCGGCGTCGCGCACGAAGTCCATCACGTCAATCTCGAGCTCGGGCGAGTCGCGCCCCTCGGTGCGGACGTAGCTGACACAGGGCTTGCCGCCAACCGTGCCAGACCAGATGGTCCACGTGCCCGGCGCATTGGTGACGTTGACGCCCGCGACCTTCTTGGCACCGGCAGGTTGCTGGCCAGGAGGATCGCGCAGCCACACCATCAAGAAGGCGCTGTGCCCGCTGATGTCGGCGCTGTTCGACAGCCACACGTCGTAGGCAGCGTTGTATTGGCCAGCGTTGCCGTTGGCCTTCCAGCGCCAGCCGGTGCGCAGCGATTGAATCTCGGTCAGGGCCTTGGGCAAGCCGCAGTTGCCGGAGCGAGAATCCGAGTAAACGCCGCAAAATACGGTCGGATACGAGGCGGGCTCGTACTTGGCGCCACGCTGGCCCTGCATGCTGTCGACGCTGAACGACGTGCCGTTCCAGCTCACGCTCTGCGACTCGAAGCCCGGGCCCCAGCCGTTGGCCATGAAGCAGTAGTTGAGATCGTCCCGCTTTACGTCGCTCTTGGTCCAGCGATCGGAAGAGCTGCCGTTGCCGCTCTGGGCTGGCGTGCCGAATAGGCTGGGCAGCACCGTGCTGGGCGCAGGATCGGTGCCGGTCGTGCCGGTGTCCGGGTTGGTGACGGTGCCGCCAGTGCCGCCGGTGCTGGGGGTCGGTGTCGGCGTCGGGTCCGAACCCGTGCCTGGCTCGTCGTCTTGGTACGACGAGCCGGCGTCGCAGCCGAGCAGCGTGCTGCCGAGTAGTAGGCCGGTGAGTAAGGGAAGGAGGCCACGCACACGCGAGCGGCGGGTCAACGGCATGACCCCAGCGTAGCAAACTCTGGAACCGATTCCAGTCTTGTCTCGGATCCTCAGGCGTCCTTGCCAACAGCTTCGGAAATATTCGACAAACCTGCTTGCGAAACCCGTTCGGCCAGGCCCCGCGCGATGCGGCTTGGCAGACTGGGCCCGTCGTAGATCAGCGCCGAGTAGACTTGCACCAGGCTGGCGCCGGCGCGGATGCGCTGCCAAGCGTCTTCGGCGTTCTCGATGCCGCCCGCGGCGACGAGCAGCAGCCGGTCTCCGACCTTGGTGCGCAAGCGGCGCAGCACCTGCAAGCTGCGTTCACGCAGCGGGGCGCCCGAGAGTCCACCGTTGCCGAGCGCCGCGACCTGATCGGCCGGTGTCTTCAAACCCTCGCGGCTGATGGTGGTGTTGGTTGCGATGATACCGTCGATGCCTAGCTCCAGCGCTAGGTCGGCGATGGCGTCGATGTCGGCGTCGTGCAAATCGGGCGCGACCTTGAGCAAGAGCGGCACGTTGCGCGACCCTGCCGCGCCTTTTAGCGCCTGCTGCACGCCGCTGATCAGCGGTCGCAGCGCTTCGATAGCCTGCAGCTCGCGCAGCGAAGGCGTATTCGGCGAGCTCACGTTGATGACCATGTAGTCGGCGTGAGGCGCCAGGGCCTGGGTGCTCGTGACGTAGTCGGCGACGGCGCCTTCGTTGGGCGTCACCTTGCTGCGGCCGATGTTGGCGCCGACCACGGCCTTACGCGGCTTGGCCAAGCGCTTGGCTGCTGCAGCTGCGCCGTGGTTGTTGAAGCCCATGCGGTTGAGCAGCGCCCGGTCGCGCGGTAGGCGAAACAGGCGCGGACGCGGATTGCCCGGCTGGGCCAGCGACGTGACCGTGCCCACCTCGACGAAGCCGAAGCCGAGGGCGCCGAAGGCTTCGAACACCTCGGCGTCCTTGTCGAGACCGGCCGCTAGCCCAATCGGCGAGCTCAGGCTTCGTCCCAACGCTTGCACGCGCAGGCGCGGGTCATTCACACCGAACAAGGCGCGCAGTAGCCAGACTGCCCCAGGCAGGAAGCTGAAGAGGCGCAAGGAGCCGAGCGTGAGGCGGTGGGCCGTCTCGGCGCTGAAAGCGAAGAGGAAGCTGCGGAATAGGCGGTAAAGCAAGGGCGGGCGGAACCTAGAGGTGGTTCCTCCTCTAAAGGAGGGCCTCCTTCAAGAGGAGGGCCTCCTCCTCTAAAGGAGCGGCCTTGGCTCCGCAACCGAAGATCCGGCCCCGTCAGATAAAATGGGGATGAAAAAATCCTCCCCGGCGCACTGACCCTGCGAGCTGTGGCGGCGTCACGCCGAACTGCCCGGGCGCTTCAGCGTCGGGGCGAGCTGGGCGCGGCCTTGTCCATCCATCACCGAGCAGGAGCACCGCGACGCATGGCCTTGGGAGCATCGAAACGCTTATTGGTTCGCCGCATCAACACCGCTGGGCGTTGGCTGATGTTGCCGCTCTTGGCGGCCACCTCGGTCGCGGCATGCGGTGATGAGGGCACGACCGGTGTCTTGGGCGCCGCTGGTGTGGGCGGAACCGTATCGACCGCCGCCGGAACGGGCGGCACTGCGAGCAATGTCTCGGGTAGCGCGACCGCTGGCACTGCAGTCACGGCCGGCAGCGGCGGAACGCTGAGCACCGCCGGCACCGCCACGGGCGGAGGTGGCACGAGCGCCGGTACTGGTGGAGTTGCGGGTAGTGCGGGCAGCGCGGGCAGCGCGGGCACTGGCGGAACGGGCGGGACGGGCGGAACTGGCGGCACCGACAGCGCTGGCACTTCCGGTACCGCTGGTACTGGCGGCACGACTCCGACCTGCACCGTGCCGGTCACGGGCGGCGTGGACTTTGCGACGCTCTTGGTCGGCCCGAAAGCGATCGAAGGCGAAGCCGCGGCCCTGACTGGCGCAGCGGCGTTGGCGAGCGAAGGCTCGGGTTGGAGCGGCACCGGCTTTGCCGACATGAAAGCCTCCGAAGGCGCCATGACCTGGCTCATCGACGCGCCGGCTGCCGGCGAATACGTGCTGAATTGGACCTACACGCAAGACGACACGCGCGACATGCGCCTGACCGTGAACTGCACGCTGGTGGCCGAATCGGTCGCGTTCACCGATACCGGCAGCTGGAACACCGCGTGGACGACCGGTGGCGCCCAGAAGGTGAAGCTGGTCCGTGGAACCAACCAGATCGTGCTCGAGACCAACGGCGATAGCGGCCCCAATTTCGACGCGATGATCATCTCGCCTCCGATCTGCGTGCTGGCTGGCGATGACTCCACCACCTGTGAAGGCGAGCGTGCGCTCCTGAGCGGCGCTGCCATCGTGGCGAGCGCCGGTTCTGGCTGGACAGACCTTGGGTTCGCCGACATGGACGGCCAAGAAGGCGCCGTCAACTGGGTGGTCGACGCGCCGTACGCTGGACCGTACACGTTGACGTTCGTGTACACGCAAGACGACACGCGCGACATGTCGCTCAGCGTAAATGGCGTCGTGACCGCCGCGTCGCTGCCGTTCAACGACACCAACAGCTGGAACACCGCCTGGGTCAGCGACGTCACGTACGACGTGTCGCTCAAAAAGGGCATCAATAGCCTGCAATTGTCGACCAACGGCGCCAGTGGCCCCAACTTCGACAGCGTCAAGGTACAGGGCCAAGGCGCGGGCGGCGACGGCTCGGGTGGCGCTGGCTCCGCTGGGGCTGGCGGCGCTCCGTAAGGCTCAGCCCTTCACGCACACCACCTGCTTCAGCTCGGCGACGATCTCGACCAAGTCTTGTTGTTGCTCCATGACGCGCCGGATGTCTTTGTAGGCCTTCGGCGCTTCGTCGACGACGCCCGCGTCTTTGCGGCACTCGACGCCTTTGGTCTGGTACGCCAAGTCTTTGGCCGTGAAAGCTTGGCGCGCCTGGCCGCGGCTCATGCGTCGCCCAGCGCCGTGCGACGCCGACTCGAACGAGAGCGGGTTGCCTCGGCCCTGCACGATGTACGACCTTGCGCCCATCGAGCCCGGAATGATGCCCAGCTCGCCAGCGCCAGCGCGGATCGCCCCTTTGCGGGTGACCAGCAGCTCTTCGTCGTAGTGTTGCTCCTCGGCCACGTAGTTGTGGTGGCAGCTCACGGGGGAGTCGAAGGTAACGGCCGGCCACCGTTCGAGCAGCAGTTGCTGCAGGCGCTCGAGCATCAGCGCGCGGTTCAAGGCGGCGTATTCCTGCGCCCAGTACAGGGCGCGCCGGTACGCGTCAAAACCCGCCGATCCCGCCAAGAACACGGCCAAATCAGGGTCGGCGAGGTCCCGGTTGTGCAGCAGGCGCGCGGCCACGCCCATGTGGTGCTCGGCCAGCGCGGCTCCGATGAAGCGGCTGCCGGAGTGGAGCATGAGCCAGACCGCGCCATCGGTGTCTAGGCACACCTCGATGAAGTGGTTGCCGCCGCCCAAGCTGCCGAGCTGAAACTGCAGCCGCGCGCCCAGGTTTTGCACGTCGGGCTCGAGCGTTCGAAAGCGCTCCAGCAAGCTCTCGGTTGCGGGGCGCCACGCCAGGCTGCTTTGCCAAATCGGCGCGACGTGTTGCCGACGCCCGACCGGCACAGCAGCTTCGATGGCGAGCCGCAACTCGCGCAGGTCGTCCGGCAAATGATCGGCACGAAGGCTAGTCCTCACCGCGGACATGCCGCAGCCAATATCCACGCCTACCGCCGCAGGCGCGACCGCGCCGCGCATGGCGATGACCGAACCGACCGTCGCGCCGCGACCGACGTGCACGTCCGGCATCACCGCCACGTGGTGCGCCACCCAGGGTAGGCTCGCGACCGCCTTGAGCTGACGAAGCGCGTCCGATTCGACCTCGTGAGCGTTGGCCCACAGCCGAATCGGCACGCGCCCGCCGTTGATGGTGCAGGGCATTAGAACGAGCCTCCCGGGAGGGTGATGGGGCCCTCGAAGCCCTCGCGAAACCAGGCCGGTAGTGCGCGAAAACGCAGCGCTTCCCGCCGTGTGAGCTCACAGGTTTGGCGGAACGCGCCGTGCGGCGTGAGCTCGAGCCAGTACAGGCGCTGGCCGTGCTCGATGACCCGGCGGCCGCCGAGCCATTGGCGGAGCACGTGCTCCGGTTCCGGCAGGGGAGCGCGACGCCACGCTGCGGCCCACCGCTTTCGATCATGTTGGCGGAAGAGCAAGATGCCGTGCGGGGAGATCCAAAACTTGCGGTAGTGGGACCGCCAGGGCGTCCGCGGGCGCACTTCTTCGAGCAAATGATCGAACACGATGTGGCGACCCGCGGTCGTACGGATGTCGAAGCGGGTGAATAGCTCGCTCCGCACCTTGTCCCAGGGCCGGCCGGCTTGGCTGCGAAGCCAGCGCATGGCCGGGCCCAGCTTGTCGTTGAATTCACGGTAGACGCGCTCGCGCGGCGGAAAGTAGGCTTCTTCAGCGTCGCGCTGACGGCAAAGCAGGCCCTCCACTTGGTGCGTGCGCGTTCTCTCGACGGCGTTTTCGTGGCGTCGAGAGAAGCGGCTGTAGCGGCGGCGCCCGCCTTCGATGACGGTGCGCGCCAGGTTCTTGGTAGACATCAAAGACTCGTTTCTTCTTCGCCGAGAGCGCTGAGAGCGCCCGGCGCGTCGACCGCGACAGGGTCGTGGCGAAAGCTCAGCTCGGGCGAGCGCTTGAGCGGCAAGGCGTCGCACAAACGCACGCGAATGTAGGGGGATGCGCGCATGAAAGCGGCTTCTACGCCGCTGGCACGCGCTGGTTGATTCGGATTTGTCATGGAGTACCAAACGCGAGCTCGCGAGCCGTCACGCGACAGCTCGACGACGGTGACGTGCACGCCATTGAAGCGTTCATCACCCAACTCGCCATCGAGAATGGAATTCAGTTCTTCACGGAACAGCTGTTCGAGCCGAAGCGCACGAATGCCTGCGCTCGGATCGACGCCGCGCCGTGACTTGCGATCACGTCGATTGCCCATGGGGCGTACCAATCCAATTGCCGAGACGCGCGAAGGCGCCTCGAACGAGGAGGAATCAATGGGACTCGTCAGCGCGGGGCGCGACGAAAGCCCGTAAATTTCAGTGAATGCGTGGCCGCAACGCTTACGCGGCGACCAAGGAGATGATCACACGGTACGCGGAATTGATTTTCAGCATCAGCATCATCTCCCTTCTTTCACGGCGAGCGGACGACGCTGCGCAACGTGAAGGCTCGCGGAGATTGTCATCCGGGAGCGAATTTGTCAAGGCAGCGCGCGCTGCATCGAAGTCGATTGCCGTGTCATCGCTCCTCGTCGTGAGCAAGTCGAGTCCACGCGAGTCGGGCTCGAAGCGTGAGCCGTGAGTCTTCTTGTTACCTGAGCTCACCCGAACGCGTCACGCCGCTCGCTTCAGGCTAGCGGTCGCGTCTTCCAGAACGGACAGCAGGGCGGGGCGCTGCAACGCGCGCCCTTCGGCCGGACCGGGACCGGGCGGGGGACCCGCCGAGGGGACGCTGGCCACGGTCGGCAGCAGCGAGACGTTCCACAGGTCTTTCCAAGCGTTTTGCGGGGTTTGGTGAGCCATCGGCCTTCTCCGTCGGGCTTTCAGTGCCCGCTCATGAAGACGTCGTTCAAGCCCCCTCCCGATCGACATGCCCGTGTCGATTTTTTCGAGGACCGTCGGTGCGGCCAATGACCGCCCCGTCCCGCGACGGGGCGGCGCCGCCTAGCGACTGACGGCGCCGCCCGCCCGGGCGCCCGCTACCACCAGGTCGACCAGCGCGGGCAGGTAGCGTTTTTCCAGCGTTTGGCGCTTGAGCGTGATGCGGGCGTGCAGCGTGCCTAACAGCACCCCGCGGAGCAGCTGCACGTCAGTGCCCCGCGGCAGCTCGCCCCGTTGCAAGGCACGCTCGAACACGACGTCCGGAATGGCCGGTCGCTCGGCGCGCAAGCGCTGCACGATGGCTTGCATGTCCGGTTCGGTGTTGGCGAGCAAGAGCGACTGCATGATGGCGCGGCGCTGCGGTGTTGCGGCCAGAGCGACCCAGTGCCGCAGCACCTGCAACAAATCTTCACGTAGCGAGCCCGTGTCGGGCGGCGGTGGATCGTCGTCGCGCAGCGCAACCAGCGCGGCGCCCAGCAGCTCCACCTTGGTGGGCCAACGCCGGTAAATCGTCGTCTTGTTGACGCCAGCGCGCATTGCCACGGCCTCGAACGAAAGCCCGGCGTAGCCCTGTTCGGAGAACTCCGTCAAAGTTGCCGACAACACCTCACTCACGACCCGCGCGCTGCGCCCACCGGTGCGGGGCCGGGCAGCTGCAACGGCCGCTTGGGGGCGGCGCTGGCTAACCCGTGGGGTGGATTGGGTTTTCGCGCGGGTCTTCATTTCTTAACGCAACTTGCTGTTGCTTTTATAGCGCTCGATGCTAGCTAAAGCAACCCGGAGTTGCGTTAAGAAACTCGCGCCCCGGCCGCCAGAGAAAGTCGACCCATGAGCTCGCCCGCTGCCGCCCAGTCCTCTCCCGTTGCCGCCGCGCCTCCCGCGGCCGCCGTGCCTTCCGCGCCCGCGCCCGCCGCCGCGTCCTCCGTTCCGGCTACTGCCGCACCGAGCGGCGGCAAGCGCCGTCTGGTCATGTTGTCGTTGCTGGGCGCGTTCGTGGTTAGCGGTGCTGGTTGGTGGGTGGTGCACCGCGGTCTCGAAACGACGGACGACGCGCAGCTCGACGCCGACGTGGTGGCGGTCCCGAGCCGCGCCAGCGGCACCGTGACGGCCGTGCACTTCACGGACAATCAACGCGTCGAGGCCGGCGCGCTGCTCGTCGAGCTCGACGACGCTCAGGCCAAGGCCAAGCTTGCCCAAGCCGAGGCCGAGCTGCTCGGCGCTAAAAGCTCGGCCGACGCCGCGGCCGCGACGGCCGACCTGACCGAGCGCAATGCTTCGGCTGGGCAAACCATCGCGCGTGCGTCGCTCAGCGGCGCCGCCGTTGCCGTTACCGCAACCTCCGACCAAATCGGCGAAGCGACGGCAAATTTGGCGTCTGCCAAGGCCCAGCGCGACAAAGCCAAGCTCGATCTGGAGCGCACCAAGCAGCTGTTCAGCTCTGGAGCGATCGCCAGCGCGCAGCTGGAAGCGGCTCAGACTACCTTCGACAGCGCGCAAGCCGTCGTCGAGCAAGCCGAGGCCCGCATCGTGACGCTCAAGAGCTCCACGTCGCAGGCGCGCGCTCGCGTCAGCGAGGCTTCTGCGCGGCTGGGCCAAGCGAGCGACACCTTGCCGTCGCAGGTCGCGGAAGCGAAAGCCAAGGTAGCGTCGGCCCAGGCGCGCGTGGCGACGACCGAAGCCTTGCGAGACCTGGCGCGGCTCGAGCTGGCGTACACCAAGATCTTCGCGCCACACGCGGGCATCGTCTCCAAGCGCAGCGTGGCCCAAGGCCAGCTGGTCGCGGCTGGGCAAGCCGTGGTCATGCTGGTGCCAGACGGGCACGAAAAAGGCGCCGTGTGGGTCACCGGCAATTTCAAAGAGACACAGCTCTCGCACATGCGCGTCGGTCAACCCGCCAACCTGACGGTCGACGCCTACGGCCGCGAGCTGCACGGCAAAGTCGAGAGCTTCTCGGGCGCAACTGGCGCGCGCTTTGCGCTCCTGCCGCCCGACAACGCGACCGGCAACTTTACCAAGGTCGTGCAGCGCGTGCCGGTGCGCGTAAGGCTCGACGAGGTGCCGGCCGATCTGCAGCTGATCCCGGGCCTTTCGGTGGAGCTGACCGTCAATACGCGCTGAGAGCAGGCACATGACTGCTGCCGCCATCCCGCTCCCGACCGGCGTCGTCGCGGACAAGACCCGGCGCTGGCTGATCGCCATCAGCGTGGCGCTCGGCGCGCTGCTCGAAATCGTCGACACCTCCATCGTCAACGTGGCGATGCCGCAGATGCAGGCGTCGCTCGGTGTCACGTTGTCCGAGGTGGGTTGGGTCGTTACCAGCTACGCCATCGCCAACGTAATCATCTTGCCGCTGTCGGCTTGGCTCGGCGACAAGTTCGGCAAGAAGCGCTTCTTCGTGTTCTCGCTGATCGCGTTCGTCGCCTCTTCCATGCTGTGTGGCATGGCGCACTCGCTCGGCATGCTGGTGTTCGCGCGCGTGCTGCAAGGTCTGTTCGGTGGCGGGCTGTTGGCCAAAGCTCAGTCGTTTTTGTGGGAGACCTTCCCGCCCGAAGAGCGCGGCGCGGCGCAGGCGCTGTTCGGCATCGTGGCTATCGCGGGGCCGGCGATTGGGCCAACGCTCGGTGGCTACATCGTCACCAACCTGGATTGGCGCTGGATTTTCTACGTCAACTTCCCGATCGGCCTGCTCGCGATCTCGATGGCGGTCACGTTCCTGCCGGAAGACGGGCCCAGCAAAGCGACGGGCGGTGTGGACTGGCTGTCGCTCGCGCTCATGGCCGTCGGGCTCGGGGCGCTGCAAACGTTCTTGGAAGAGGGCTACAGTGAGAGCTGGTTCGCGTCGCCTTTCATCACGGCGTGCGCAGCTGTCGCCGTGGTTTGCTTGGTGATGTTCGTCGAGCGGCAGCTGTCGAGCGAAAATCCCGTCGTCGACTTGCGGGTGCTGCGGCATCGTTCGCTGTGGGCGGGCTGTATTTCAGCCGCCGTGCTGGGTATGGGCCTGTACGGTGCCATGTTCGCGGTGCCCATCTTTGCGCAGGGGGTGATGCACTACACGTCGCAGCAAACCGGCATGCTGATGCTGCCGGGCGCGCTGGCGTCGGCGTTTGCCATGCCGGTGATGGCGCGTTTGCTCAAAGTGTTCGAGCCGCGCGTCCTGGTGGCGGGCGGCTCGGTGCTGGTCATTTGCTCGCTGTACATGCTCTCGGGTATGAACCCGCAGACCAACGAAGACTCGCTGTACTGGCCGCTGATCGTGCGCGGCTTTGGCTCCGTGATGATGTTCTTGCCCATGAGCATGGCTACGTTCGGCGCCATCCCGGTCAAGGACGTGGCCAAGGCTACGGGTCTTTACAATCTCACGCGGCAGCTGGGCGGCAGCATCGGCATTGCCGTGCTCACCACCTTGCTCGCGTCGCGCGCGGCGTTTCATCGGGCGGTGCTGGTCGAAAAGCTGGGGCAAACCGACTCGGCGACGCTGGAGCGGCTACGCCAGCTCAGCGCGGGCTTCGTAGCCAAAGGCTTCGAGCCGGCGTCGGCCAAGCGCCAGGCGCTGGTGGTGCTCGACGGCAGCGTCAACATGCAGGCGCAGGTCATGTCGTTCGCCGACTCGTTCTGGCTGGTCGCCTTGGTGTTCTTGTGCACCATGCCGCTCATCTTGCTGCTCGGTAAGGTGAAACCGGGCGGCGGGATGAAGCAAGCGGCTGCCGCCCGCCAGACCGACGCCCACTGAACCAGGCGTCATGTTAGCCTGCCAAAGACGGCATGGCTGACAGCGAGCAAGCGGGCGAGAGCGCTCCCAGCATCGAGGCCGCCGAGGCCGAGGCCGAGACCGAGCTGTGGGGCGGTCGCATCGAGGTGCGCGGCGAGGTGGGCCGCGGCGCCATGGGCCAAGTGCTGCTCGGCTTCGACACCAAGCTGCGGCGTGAGATGGCGCTCAAAGTCACGCACCTGCCGCGCGGCGAGATCCCGCGGCAGCAGCTGGCACGCTTCGTCGAAGAAGCGCAGGTCAACGCGCAGCTCGAGCACCCCAACATCGTTCCGGTGCACGACCTGGGCGTCGACCCGCAAGGGCGCGCCTATTTTTCGATGAAGCTCGTGCGCGGCCGCTCGCTCGAAGACATTTTGACCGCGCGCCTCAACGGTGACGAAGCCACGCTGGCCGAGTTCGGCCTGCGTCGGCTGCTCGACGTGTTTCTACAGGTGTGTCTGGCGCTCGAGTACGCCCACGCGCGCGGCGTCATTCACCGCGATTTGAAGCCGGCCAACGTCATGATCGGCGATTTTGGCGAAGTCGCGGTGATGGACTGGGGCGTCGCCAAGTTGAAGGAAATCGCGGCCGGCGTCAGCACGGAGGTCGACGCGCTGGCGGCCGAGAACGAATTCATCGACAGCCTGGACGGCCCGCCCGTCAGCGCGCCGGGTCCCGTCACGTCGGTTCGAGCCGAGATGAAGGCTTGGCAGACCCACGACGGCGCGGTGTTGGGCACGCCTCACTACATGTCGCCTGAGCAAGCCAAGGGCCTGGTGGTCGACGAGCGTACCGATCTCTACAGCTTGGGCGCCATGCTGTACGAAATCTTGTGCGGGCAGGTGCCGTTCGACCACGAAGATCCAGCCGTCGTCGTGCGGCGCGTGATCTTGGAGAACCCCAAGCCGCCCTCCAGCATCGATCCCAGCGTGCCTTCGGCCCTCGAGACGCTGGTCATGCGCCTCTTGGCAAAAGAGCCTGAGGATCGCGCGCTGCCGCTGCGAGACGTGCGGGCTCACGTGCAGAACTACATCGACGGCATCGCGCGCGACTACCGCGGCGAGGCGCTGTGGAGCAGCGCAGCCTGGAGCGCTGGCGCGCTGGTGTTGTTCGCGTTCTTGGTCTGGTACTTGACTGGGCAATCCATCGCCACGGTCCTGGCGGTCGGCCCGCCCGCGGTCTTGAACGCCGTGGGTTGGTTCCTGCTCGTGCTGGCGGCAGGCTATCCGCTGTGGGCCGCGTCCACGGCCTGGCGCGTGAGTCGCCGGCAAATCGAGCCGTTTCGCGAGCCGAATCCACAGGAGCTGTTCGTTTCCGGCTACCTGGCGCACCGGACGTTTTCGGCGGCCTTGGCGCCGCTGTTTCAGCTCGTGTTCATCGTCGAGCTGGTCGCCCTCGCGGTCATTTCTGCGAGCCGCGGTGGCGGGCGTTCGCACGAAATCGTCACGCAGCTCATGCAGCAGATGCGCGCCGAGTGGTCCGAGGCGCTGATCGTGGTCCTGGTGTTTCAGTTCGCCTACCTGGTGCTGCTGGCGAGCGAGGCGCGCTTTGCCCGTCGCATCGACCGCTGCGAGCTCTTGGTGCGGCGCGCGCCATGGGAGTCGGTCTGGCCGGTCTTTCTGCTGATCGTGCTCTTGGCCAGCGTGATCACCACCGACGTCTTGGCGTTGACGCTCGGCTCCAAGCAGCCCGTGGGGGCGCTGATCTGGCGTGAGCTGCTGCAGGTGCCGAGCCGACCGTTCGAGATCGTGAAGACCTTGGTGTTTCAAGGCACTTTCTTGCTGGGCTTGGCCGTGACGGCGTTGGTGGCCGCTTTCCCGTTGACCGAACTGTTGGCGGCGTCGCGGGCGGTCTTTCACGCCGCGGACGAAGCTTCGGTGGCGACGCGCGCCAACTACTTCTTGCGGTCGGTCGCGGCCATTCGGGTGGCGCGTGGTGTGTGGCTGTACGGCGGCGCCATGATCGGCACGCTCACGGCCATGCGCATTCTGTCCGAAGACCAAGGTCACCCACTGCTCGAGAAGCTGCTCTACATCGTGGGCCCGTCGCTGATCGGTTTCGTTGGTTATTCGGCGCTCAGGCGGCGCTTGAATGGCTTCTTGGACCAAGCGCCAGCGGTACGCCGCCTGGTTACGGCTCGCACCGAGGCCGCGCTGGGGCTGCAGCGTCGCGCCAACCTTTCGGTGCTGGAGCGCGTGCCGTGGCGCTTGCCGGTCGGCCAAATCGCGGTGCCGCTGGTGTGCATTGCCGCCTACTTGCTCTGGACTGGCAGCGGTTTGCAGCGTGCCGGGCTGCATCGGCTCATTCCCGTCACTACCAAAGACTGGCTCGTCGTGCTGCCTTACGTCTTGCTCGTGCCGACGTTGCTCGGACGCGACTACTTCCAGAAATGGCGGCTGCGCAAGGCCGAGCGGCGCGGCGCGGTCGACGCTGCCTAGGCCTTCGGCTACGCTCAGCCGCGTGGAAGCGGATGAGGAGCTGGGACAGATCTTGGCATTTCGGCGTTTGTCGCCGCTGCTGGCCAGCGCCGGTCAGCCGGAGCCGTCGGGCATTGCGGCGATTGGGCGCGCGGGCTTCAAGCACCTGATCAACCTCGCGCTGCCGACGTCGCCTGGCGCGCTAGCCGACGAAGCAGCGCTCGCCGAACGCGCGGGGCTTCGCTACCTGCATTTGCCAATCGACTTCGACGCGCCGGAGCCCGAGCAGGCGGCGCGGTTGTTCAGGGAGCTGAACGAGCTGCGCGCAGAGCCCGTGTTCGTGCACTGCGCCAAAAATATGCGCGTTTCGGCGCTGCTGTCGGCCTACCGCATGGTGCTGGGGGGCGTCTCTTGTCAGGCTGCGCGCGCCGACCTGCACGCTATCTGGGAGCCGAACCCCACCTGGCGTCGCTACGTCTCGAACGCCGCCATTCGGGCGTTGCCGCAGCCGGTGTCGCTCGAAACCGAACGGCTGATGCTACGCGATGCGCAGCCGAGCGACGCCGACGCGATGATCCGCTACACCACCGATCCGGAGGTTTGCCGCTACATGATCTGGGGCCCAAACACCCCTGACCAGACGCGCGACCACCTAGAGCGCCGCGTGGCAGCGCTCCAAGCGGAAACGGAACGCCGCGCCTTCGAGCTCCTGATCGTCGAAAAGTCGACGGGCGAGGTCATCGGCGGCGCCGGCCTGCGCGTCCCAGACAGCGACGAGCTGAGCGGGAGCTTGGGCTACATCCTGGCGCGCGCCCGCTGGGGGCAGGGCATCATGCCCGAGGCCTGCGCCAAGCTGCTCGAGCTCGCGTTTGGTTGCTTCGGCCTGCACCGAGTGTGGGCCAGCACCGACGCCGAAAACCTGGCCTCGCAGCGCGTGCTCGAAAAACTCGGCATGCGCCGAGAGGCTCATTTCGTGCAGGATCAGCTGATCAAAGGCCGCTACCGTGACACGCGGGTCTACGCGCTGACAGAGTCGGAGTACTGGGCTAGCGTAACCCCATGAGCTCGGATCCGCTGCGTGACCGCTTCGAGGGTGTGGACCGCGACGGCAACGGCATGATCGAAGAGGCCGAGTTCGGCAAGCTGCTTCAGGCGCTGGGCTTGGGCTATACCGAGTCGCAAATCAGCGCGGCTTTCACCGACATCGACCGTGACTCCAACGGCAAAATCGACCTTGCAGAGTTTCGCGCGTGGTGGACCGACCACTGAGTGGCTGAGCCCACAAAAGCACAAGGGCCGCCCAGCAACGGGCGGCCCTCGTGTCTGCTCGTCGAACCGACGCTTTAGAGCGAGTTGACGAACGCGATCAGCGCTTCACGGTCCGCCGTGGGCAGCGCCTTGAAGGTGTCGACCACCTTCGTGGCTTCACCACCGTGCCAGAGCACGGCTTCGAGCACGCTGGCGGCGCGGCCGTCGTGCAGCAGGTTGGCGTTGGCGCCGACCGTGGTGAGAAAGCCGATGCTCGACAGCGGCGACGTGCGCCACTCCGAAGCGCCCGGGAGGGCCGAGTCGCTGTCTTCGATCATGATGCCGCTGTCGTCGGCCAGATCCGGACCCATGTCGTGCAACAAGAGGTCGCTGTACGGCTTGAACGACTGGTTACGCAGCTCGGCGAACGGGTGGTTCGGCCCCGTGACGGCGTCGGTGACGTGGCAGTTGTTGCAGCCGACGGTCCTGAACAGCTTGCCGCCCTGGATGACCTGCGGCAAGAGCGCGTCGCGCTGCGGGTAGACGCCGACCAAGCGCATGTAGGTCGTCATTTTCATGATGGCCTCTTCCGGCAGCTCGGGCGTCGCGTCCTTGCCCTTGAACAAGCTGCTGGTGACGCCGATGTCGTCGAACGCGGCCTCGGCGACCTGGTGCCGAACGCTGACCTTTTCGGCCTTCCAGCCCATGCGACCGATGCGCAGCGCGCCCGTCTCCGGATCCTTCACGAAGTTGGGGCGGCCGGAGATGCCGTTGTTGTCGCAGTCCAAACGGTCGGCGTGCGACAGAATGGTCTCTTCGGTCAGGGCTTCGAGCAGGCCCAAACCGACCAGCTTGCGGGCCACGCGGGCCGAGAACCCACCGATGGTGCCCGTGTTGGCGTTCACCGCGATGATGGGCTTGGTCAAGGTGACCGTCGTGCCGTCGCCCAGGGTGACCATCTTGGTCTCCTTGGTCATCAGCTTGGCGGTGCCTTCTTGCAGCTGCAGCTGGTCGCCCAGCTCGCCCGAGTTGTACAGCTTGAACGCCATCGAGGTCGACTCGCTGAACGTGTCGACGGTGGTGCCCGGGCCGTTGTGCAAGTGGCAGTTGGTGCAAGCCGTGGTCGCGAAGAGCGGGCCCGCTTGGTTCATGTGCTCGGTGAAGACCTGGTTGCCCATCTCGCTGTGCGCGCCGGTCTCGAAATCCGTATGGAACAGGCGTCGGCCTTCGACGAAGTTCTGCACGTTCTCGGGCTGAATGTTCAGCGCCATCTGCCCCATGGACTCGTGGATGTCTTGCTCGTCCAAAATCCAAGCGATGGTGGTGCCGGCGCCGCCGCGCGCTTCCGGCACCGGGCCCGGAGCCATCGCGTAGTCTTGATTGTCCGGCGTGAGGCCGCCTTCGCCGATCGCATAGCGGAAGCAGTCCGTGTAGTAAGAGCTGCGCGAACCTGGGGTCGTCAGCGTCTTGGGATCGATGAAGACCCCGATTTCGAACTCGTAGTTCTCGCCCTTGGCGAACTTGCGATTCGCCGGGGCGGTCTTCTCGTTGTACTGCTGGACGAAGGCATACTTGAACAGCTTGCCCGTCTCCGGCGGCACGTCGGCCTCCGTGGCGTCCGGAATGTAGTTGTTGAACTGGAACGTCGCGTTGCCCGCACGCTCCTTCCACGAGCGCCAGTTGGTGATGCGGTTGCCGTCGTGATCGGGCATGTTCAGCGGCAAATACGTGGTCCGGATCAGCTGCTGGCCGGCGTTGGTGAAGTCTTCGATGATGAAGCCGTAGGTACGATCTTCGAAGTAGTGCGGCTCGAAGGAGGCGAACGTGCCCTCCTTCTCGTGGCGACCGCGCACGCGACCGGCGCCGCGGGTGACGATCACGCCGTCGGGGCGCACCGTGACGACAGGGGGATTCACCGCGTCAGCTGGGTTGAAGAGCGGAACCACGCCGCCGAGCGAGGGGGCGACGGCCATGTTGCGGCCACCGGTGGTGGTGAAATACTTGTAGGCGGTCTCGAGGTCGGCATCCCCAATGATCGACTCTGGGTAAGCGGCCATCAGCTTGCCGCCCATGCGGACCTGCGTTTTGAACTGCTCGAGCGTACCCTTGTAAGCGTAGAGGTCGGGGAAGTTCGAGTTGGCGTTGCCGCTCGGGGTGTGACACCCGCTGCAGGTGCTGATGAACGTCTCCGGGACTGCGAGACCCGAGCAATTGCTCGCCGGGGCCACACCTGTCGGCACCATGACGGGAGCGCCGCCGGTGGTGCTGGAAGCGCCGGTGTTGGTGCTGGGACCCGAGCCGCCGCCTGGCGTCACCGTGCCTGCACCACCCGTTGCGGCGTTCTGGCCGGGCGTGATGGAATTACTGGAACAACCCGCTACTGCAGCTGTTAAGCAGAGTAGCGATGAGAATGGAATAAAGCCGCGGATCCCGAATCGCTGCATGGTTTCGCCTCGCTGGTACGTTTAAGGTCCGGCGAAGTGCAGACCCGTGTCGGCGCGAAGCGGATATGGCGATATCTCGACATATATGTGTGCATGTTTCCGACATCGCGCCTTCGTTCTGGGACCCGCTGGTGCATGTTGTTGCTCGCCGTGGGTGTTGCGGCGTGCGGCAAAAATGCCGATAAAGCGCCTAGAAATGCGGGTTTCAGCGGCATGCCGTCAGCCGGCGCTGGCGCCGCTGGGGAGCTGAACGAGGGCGCGACGTCAGGCGCTGGCGGGGCTCAAAAGGAGGGGGCACCCGGTGGTTCTTCCGCCCAGGATGATTCCAGCTACGCCGGTAATGACAGTGCAGATGGCGAATGTCGCTCTGGGCAAACTCGGTGTCACGGTCAACTTGGATTCCAGACCTGCACGCCCGACAACGTTTGGGGCGCTTCGCAGAGCTGCGGCGGCTACTCGGTCAACGGCACCTCCTCTTATTGCGCGCTGTTCGACCAAGGCGACGGCCCGCCGTGGGCGGCCTGCGTGGATCCGGCGTGCTGGTGGTGGAAGCAAAGCGGTCTCGACGACGAGCAAGAGCTGGGCGGCGTCTGTGTCGGCTCCAGCCAAGTGCGCGTCTGCAGGGGAGGCGTCCTAGGGCGCCCCCAAGACTGCGCCGGCAGCTGCCAGCGCGTGGGCGAGATTGACGGCCGCGTGCTCGGCTACTGTACGTCGAGCTGCTCCGAAGGCGATCGCGAATGCGTGGGTGGCTCGCTGTATCGCGAGTGCGTGGCGGGCGAATGGTCCACCAGCGTCGAGCTCTGCGCCGGTGCTGCCGCTTGCCAGCCCTTGGCGAACAGCGAGCACCCTGACATCAAGTGCGGAGGTACCTGCGAGGCCGGCACCTCGCGCTGCTCCACCGACGGCTCGAGCGTCGAGGTCTGCGAAGACGAAGCTTGGGTGGCCAAGCCTGCGTGCTTGCTCGGTCGCTGCGTTCGAGCCGCCGCGCAGGCGCAGTGCCAAACCGAGTGTAGCCCTGGCGAGCGCGCTTGTGCGTTCGATGGCGCAGAGTCGGAGCTCGTGTGTGATGAAAAGGGACTCTGGACCTTGCCCGCAGCATGCGAGGCGGGCGCCACTTGCCGCGTCGGCACGCGCGGCGCGCTCGGTTGCTTGAGCTGCGTCGGTCCCGAGCTCGCAGGCGGCAATGCATGGGGCGTGGCCGACAGCCGCTGTGGCGAGGCTGGCGTCGAGACGTGCGGCGCGGACAACACCTTCGGCGAGGCCGAGCCGTGTGCCGGCACGCAAAGCTGCCTCGGCCTCACGCGCGGCGCCGCCTCGTTGGCCTACTGCAAGTAGCGCGAGTCGTGGGCGTGAGGACTGAGGATTGAGCGTGAGAACCGGCCAAGGCCGGCGAAACCGTGGTGACGGGGGCGTGCTGCGGACACCAAACGGCAGTCGCTATGCGTTTCTCCCGTTCGATTGGGCTTACTGCGTGGATTTTCGCGTTGCCGCTGTCCGCGGCTCTTACCGGGTGTGGCAACCAACCACCTGCAGAGGGAGGCGCAGCTGGCGCGCCGCCTGCCACGGCGGGTACCTCCAGCGGCGGTGGCGCCACCCAACCCGCGGCCGGCTCGGCCGGTGCGTCTCAGGGCGGCGCCATGGCCAGCGCTGGCTCGCCCACGGGCGGCACGGCCACGACCGGCGGCGTGGCGACCAGCGGCAGCGGCGGCGGCAGCGGCGCAAATGCGACGGGCGGCGCCGATGGTTTTACGGATCCGGGCACCGAAGGCGACGGCGACTTCATGCTCTCTCCGCCATACAAGGCGTCCGCGCTCAACAGCCCGAGCGGCGCCGCTTTCGGCAAGCAGATCCTGTTCACGATGCTCTCGTCGGAGAGCACCATTTATCCAGGCGTGAAGGGCGCGTACTCGCGCAAGGTGTGGCTCTACGTGCCGGCCAAGTACACGCCCGGCACCAAGGCGCCGTTCATGGTCGTGCAAGACGGCTACTTCGCGCTCTGGTTCGGCAACGACCTGCCGCACAACGCCAACCCGACTGGTCCCAACCTGCCCGGCACCGCCAACGTGCCCTTGATCGTCGAAAACCTGGGCGCGCAGGGCAAGCTGCCGCCGCTGGTGGTTCTGCTGGTCGACAACGGCGGTGGTGACGCCGAAGGCAGCCAGCGCGGGCTGGAATACGACACGGTCTCGGGCAAGTTCGCCGAGTTCATCGAGACCGAAGTGCTGCCGCGCGCGGCTCAAGAAGCCAAGAAGCAGCTCAACCTCGACTTGGTTTTCACCGATGACCCGCGCGGCCGCGGCACCCTGGGCGGCAGCTCGGGCGGCGCCGCGTCGTTCTCGATGGCGTGGTGGCACCCCGAGTACTTTACGCGCGTCATCTCGTACTCAGGCACCTTCGTGCGCCAAGCGTCGCCCGAAGATCCGAAGTACCCGCACGGCTGCTGGTCGTACCACAGCTACGATCCTTACGACGCCGCCATGCCCAACGGCTTGATCATGAAAGAGCCGACGGCCAAACCGCTGCGCGTCTGGCTGGAAGTCGGCGAGAACGACAACGGCGCTGGCAGCGGGCCGGGTTCGTATCGCGACTTTCGCCTCGCCAATCAACGCATGGCGGCGTCGCTCAAGGCCAAGGGTTACCACTACCATTTCGATTTCGCGAAGGGCGCTGGTCACGTGGACGGCAACGTCGTCGCGCAGACCTTGCCCGACGCGATGGCGTGGGCCTGGCGTGGCTATCCGATTCCTTGAGCGCGCTCCGTGAAGCGCTCGCCGCTCGCCGCTATTTCTTGCTGGGCGGCACCATGGTCGGTGCGTAGACCGCCGCAGACGACTCGGGCGGCGCGCTACCGGTGGCTTTGCTGAGCCACGGCGCCAGCGCCTCCATCATCTCTTCGGCGGTTTGAAAGCGAAGGTTTGCGTCGGTCGCCATGGCGCGCATCACGACGTCGATCAGCTGGGGCTCGACGTCGGGGCGCAGCTCGCCGAGCGGCACTGGCTTGCCTTGTTGGATGGCGAACAGCAGCGCATTGTAGTTGTCGCCTGCATACGGCGCGCGCCCTGCGAGCGCCTCGTACATGATGGCGCCGACCGAGTAGAGATCGCTGCGGATGTCGATGGGCGCGCCACGCGCATGCTCGGGCGCCATGTACGTGGGGGTACCGAGCACCGTGCCGACTTGGGTCAAGGTGTTGCCGGGGGCTGCGTTCAGCACCTTGGCGACGCCAAAATCCAAGACTTTGACGATGTCAGCCAGCCCCGAGATGCTGGTGAGCATGACGTTCTCGGGCTTCACGTCGCGGTGAATGACCTGCGCCCGGTGCACCGCAGCCAGCGCCGCCAACATCTGCGCTGCGATGAACACGGTGCGCGCCTGTGGGAATTGGCCATGGCGCATCAGCTCGTGGCGCAGCGAGACGCCGTCCAAGAGCTCCATCACCAAGTAGGCGGGCTCGCCTTCCTTCGCCTGAAAATCGAGAATGCTCACGATGTTCGGGTGGTTGATGCCGCCGATGGTCTCGGCTTCGCGCCGAAAGCGCGACAGCAGCACGTCGTCCGAAGCCAGCGTGGAGTGCAGTATCTTTATGGCGACCCGCATCTGCCCCAGGTCTTCGCGCACCGCTTCGTAGACGGCGCCCATGCCGCCGGCGCCCAGCAAGCGCCCGACACGGAAGCGGCCGCCCAGCAGCTCACCTGTCCAGCTCTCTTGCTCTCCACCCGCGCCCACGCGCGCTCGCAGGCGTTCGCCCGAGCGGTACTGCGCGAGCGCCTGGTCGTTTTGCTCGTGTTTGCGACGCTGCTCGATGGCTCGGGCCGCGCTGGCGCGTAGGTCGTCGAAGCTCACCGGTTTGACCAAGTACTCGAAGGCGCCGTACTTCACGGCCTTCATGGCCGTGTCCAGATCCGGGGACCCCGAGACGAGCAGCACCGGCAACGCCGGATCTTCGGCGTGCAGCTGCTCGAGCAGCTCGACTCCGCCCAAGTCTGGCATGCGCACGTCGCTGATCACGACATCGAAGCGGCTCTGCCCGGCCAGCTTGATCGCCTCGCGAGCGCTGGCGACCGCGACCACTTCGTGTCCGCCCTTCACGAGCGCTCGCTCGAACAGCCTGCGTAGCTCGGCCTGATCGTCGACCAAGAGCACGCGACCCGGAGCTGGCGCCAGGTCTGGGGCGCGATCCGTCGCTCGTTCCCGTTTTGCTTCTGCCATGCGACCCGTGTGAGGCGGACGCTGTCCAAAAACGCCCCACGCAAACAGCCTGCAACTGCTGGAACGGCGTGTGCCAGCAGTACTTGAGTCTAGCGGAGAAAAGCCAACCCCGAGCTCGAGTTGAACTCAATAGAACGAAAATTCCACTGCGATGGCTGAGGGAATTTGTGTGCGGTTTGGGCTATGCTCGTGCGCGTCATGACGGAGTTTTCGGGTCGAAGCTGCTGCGCCCAAGCCTTGCTGACGGCGGCGTTGTTTGGCGGTGTGCTTGGCTGCTCGTCGGAAGGTGAGCCAGCGACGTCGCCCGCCATGGGCGGTGCCGGCGGCGCGACCTCGACAGCTGGCACTACCAGCTCGCCGGGTGGCGCTGGTAGCGCGACCGCGGGCGGCTCCGGGGCGGGCCAAGCCGGCGGTTCCGCGCAGGCGGGCTCGGGCGGGCAGGGCGGTGGCGGCGGAGCGAATGGTGGGAGCGCCGGTTCGACGTCAGGTGCGGGCGGCTCTGGCGGCGGCGGCGGCGCAGGTCCGAGCGGCGGCCTCACCGCGACGCCCGACGAGCTCGCCTTCGGCGCCGTGCAGCAGACCGACGCGACGCCGCAAACCATCGTGCTCAAGAACGAGTCCGCGGCCGCAGTTCAGCTCATGTCCGTCAAGCTCGACGCTGCGGCGCCGGGCACGCCGACCTTCGAGTTGATGGCGCCGCCTGCGGCTGGAACTTCACTGGCAGCGGGCGCGACCGCCAACGTGCAGGTCAAGTTTCGCCCCTCCGGGGTCGCGCTCTTCCAGAGCAGCGTCCTCGTCGAGACGACGGTGCCGGCGCTCAAGCTCAGGGTCGGCCTGTTCGGGCTCGGCACCAAGGGCTTGGAAGGCGAAAACGAGCCCTTCCTGAAGATCGTGCTCGACACCCTCGGTTACGACATCAACGTCGGCGGCGCAGGCTTGCTCAGCACCACCACGCCGCTGGTCGGCGACGAAGTCGCGGCTCAGCGCTTCAAAGCCGCCGCCGCTGGTGCCGAAGTCGAGCTCATTCCCGTGGCGCGCTACTCACCCGAAGAGCCCATCCCATACGGCTACTACACCGCCACCGAGACCCAAGTTGGCGTCATCTCGAACGACCAGTACCAGGCCCTCAACCCCAAGACCGACGCCGGCTCCAAGCTCAGCTTCGCCGCCCCGGCTGGTGACTTTGGCATCTTCACCAGCAGCAAGACTCACAAGACTTACACCGAAGACTCGAAGAACGCCGCGAACCAAGTCAAACACGCCGCCCGCACCTACCCGTTGAAGGATCGCGCCGGCACGCCGATTGCGAATGCGTACTTGGTCTGCTTCGAAGAAGCCGCGAACGGCGACTATCAGGACTACGTCTTCACGTTGTCGAACGTGACACCCGTAGCGCCT
>DATAKF010000449.1:0-8377 GCA_036261775.1 Polyangiaceae bacterium
GATCTCGTGGACGAGCTCTCTACCTTCGCCGCTGGAGCTGCGGATACCTCTGAGGAGCTCTTTGTACCAGCCGATGGGGTACCAACCGCCAGGCACGATGGCGCCGTAGACGAAACCGTTGCGCAACTCTTCACTCAAGCCGGCGAGGGCTGCCTGCTGGGCCGGCTTGCCGCGCAACGTTCCTAGGCTTCCGTAAACGGAGCGAAACGCGACACCCTTCACACGAGGTCCATCAACCATGGAAGCCAGGGACTACCGATGCCCCAAAGAAGTGAGGATGCAGGGCAACCGCCCCGAGCGCAAGCGCCATGCCCAGGACCAGCGGCAGCCACACCTCACGCAAGACCAGACGCCCCCTGCCGGCAACCACAGCCGCGAAGGGCACGTTCGAGGTCACACGCTCGAACCGCTCGAACTGCTGAGGGTGACTGAGGCGCCGTTTGCGATCGATGTCGTAGGCACCACGTAGGGCGGTCAGGCCGAGGCTACCGAAGAACAGCAGCGAGCCCACGTCTGCGTTCACCAGCAAGTGCGCGCTGGCCCATAGCACGACCGACCACAAGAACGGATGCCGAGTAACGCGTAGCAGCCCTCGCGCTGGCTCGGCGTCGTCGAGGTGCTTCTCACCACCCACGGAGGTGGGGTTCGGCACCGTGAAGGCCCCGACCAAGAACACGAACGCAACCGGCACGAGCACGAGCGGCACGAACCGCAGCGCCGACGGCGTAACCCACAGCGGGTGAAACGGAGCCCCGCGGTACTCGGACACCAGCCACCACAGGGACGCCACCGACGCGAGCGAGAAGCCGCCCCGATACGCCTTGTCGCCGAAGCGGTTCACGAGCACGCGGCGCAAGCCGCTGCCCGCCACCGCTGCATGCAGCAGAAACCAAGCCAGTGCCGCTAGCGCCAAGTGAACGAACTCCACCGGGTACGCATGGTACGGGCGCCCGGCGACCGCAATCCACTTCGCCCAGCCGCGATGCTAACTTGGCGTGAATGCGGCTCGTACCATGCAGCCTTTCCGAGCACGGGGGCGCCATCTTGCAGATCATGAACGAGGCCATCGTGAATTCGACGGCGCTCTACGACTACGCGCCGCGGGAGCCGAGCAGCATGGCCCCTTGGTTCGAGGCCAAGCGCGCCAAGAGCTTTCCGATTTGGGGCGCTATCGACGACACGGGCAAGCTCGTCGGGTTTGCCAGCTACGGTACCTTCCGGGCCTGGCCCGCCTACAAGTACTCCGTCGAGCACTCGGTGTACGTAGCGCCCGGCCAACAGGGCCAAGGCGTGGGCACGCGGCTCATGCAACGGCTGATCGAGAGCGCGACCGAGCAGCAACTCCACGCGCTGATCGGCGGCATCGACGCCAGCAATTCGGCGAGCGTGGCGTTCCACCAGAAGCTCGGCTTCGTACACGCCGGTACCATCAAAGAAGCGGGCTTCAAATTCGGTCGCTGGCTCGACTTGGCGTTCTATCAGCTGCTCTTGCCGACGCCGCTGCACCCCGTGGACGGCTGAGCCATCGCGAGAAGCTCGCGCGTCGTGTACATCTAGTACACAGTTTGTGCGCCCATTCGCTGGAAATAGCGCTCAACCGTGATACCTCTAAGTCGTGGCAGGCGCTCAGCCAGTACACGTCTTCGAGTACCTCGATTATCGCCAGTTCCTGCGGGACTTTTACGCCGCAGCCAAGGCCAAAAGTCGAGGGTTTTCGCACCGCGCGTTTTCGAAGCGCGCGGGTTTGAGCTCGTCCAACTACTTGAACCTCGTCATGAAGGGTCAGCGTGATCTCTCGAGCGAGATGGCACCACGCTTCGCCAAGGCGTGCGGGCTGCCCAAGCGAGAGGCTGATTTCTTCTGTGACCTAGTCGCGTATGGTCAAGCCAAGACGACCGACGAGAAGCAGCGTTGGCACGAGCGGCTGGCGCGCTTTCGCAAGTTTCGCGACGCGCATCGATTGGTAGGCGAGCAGACTGCGTACCACGCCAACTGGTACATGCCAGCCGTGCGCGAGCTGGCCAACCTGCGTGGTTTCCGCGAAGATCCGGGCTGGATTGCGGAGAATTTGGAGCCGCCGATCACGGAGCGCCAAGCAGTGGAGGCACTGGAAACGCTGCAGCGCCTGGGGCTGTTGTTGCGCGACTCAAGCGGCAAATTGCGCCAAGCGCAAGCGCTGGTCACGACGGGACCCGGCCCGCTGGGGCATCAGATCTTCGTGTACCACCACGGCATGCTCGACTTGGCCAAGCGCGCGCTCGACCATTTGCCGCGCGACCAGCGTGACATCTCGAGCCTCACGCTGTGCGTGGCGGAGTCCACGCTGCCTGCTTTGAAAGAGCGTATCCGCGAGTTTCGTCACGAGCTGTTGCAATTGGCCGAGCTGGAGGCCACGCCAGAGCGCGTGGTGCAGCTCAACTTTCAGATGTTTCCGTTGTCGCGGCGCACGGCGCCGCCGGCACGTGTCAAAAAGCCGCGAGGGAAGGCGAAGGAGCAGTCATGAAGCAGATCATCGTGGGGGCATTCTTGGTCGTGGCCGTGAGCTGCACGGGTGGAACCGAGACGGACAACCCCGCAACGCTGACCGATTTCAGCAGCAGCGCCTGCAAATCGCGCGAAGGCGATCCGGGCCAACAAGCGCTCGTTCTGGAGTCCGATGCGGAAGGGCTGCAATGCGTCGAGTGGACGCAGAAAGCCTCGGGCGCGCTCGGGGTGCGGCTACTCAACTTTCCGGAGCCTTGCGGCGAAGACTACCTGGGCACCGCCAAAGCGGCTGCCGATGGCAGCTTGGAGCTTACCGTTCACAAGTCGAGCTGCGAGGTTTTCCGCTGCGGAACCTGCGTCTTCGACTTCGAGTACACGCTCTCGGGCATCGACACGTCGCGGCCACTGTCCATTCATCTGGGTTCGGCGACGTGCGCTACCGAGCCAACGACCTTTACCGACGAGATCACGCTGCCGGTCGACGAGCAAGAGACAGGAGTCATCTGCCGCACTCTGAACCGGAGCGCCGTCGAGCAGTACGGTCGCGGACGGAGCCGCTGCGGTGAGCGCAACATGCCGTGCGGCACCTGCGACAATGCCGACAACACCAGCTGCGCTACCGGGCTAACCTGCACGGAGGTGGGCAGCAACGACACGCGCTGTCTGGAGAGCTGCACCACGAACGACGACTGCGCGGGAGGCCTGACGACCTGCGAGGACGGCCTGTGCCTGCCGAGCGCTAGCTGGTAGTCACAGGTAGCTGAGCCAGGGTGAGCGCGACTCGGCCTTCTTGCGCGCGAACCAGCGGCAAGCCGGATAGAGCAGCAAGAGAGCGAGAGTCAGCGCCACATACGCCGTCCAAAGCGGGTATTCGGGGCTGCCGGCGTGACCGGGCGGTGGCTTGAACGCCGACGGTCCAAAGCGCGCAAACGCCAGCGGCGCGGCGCTGAAGCGCAGCAAATACAGGTGCAGCACGTAGAAGAACAGCGGCACGCGCCCAAAAGTAACGAGCGGCTGCCAGGACTTCGACGCCAGCTTCTCGAGCAGCGAAAGCGCCATCAAGGCGGGTCCCAGTGTCATCAACAAGTACGAAAGCGACGGCGGGTACTTCTGGCAATTCAGGAACGACAAAAGCGTGAACCAGCCGCCGCGCGCTTGCTCGGTCCACGGTGCCGGATCGCCATACACGTTCAGACCACGCAGGAGCACGAAGCCCAGCGTCAACATTGCGCCCGTGCGCAGGAGCCAGCGCTGCCGCTCAGCCGCCGGCTTTTGGTACCAACCGCCGAGCCCAAAACCCAAAGCCGCGACACCGAGCCACGGCAGCACCGGGTAGGACACGAAGACTTTGCGACCGCCCAGCGTGAGCACGCCGCGCTCGTGCAGCAGGTTCCACAGCGGCTCTAACGCGCCGAAATTGCCGCGGTCGAGCGGGTCGAGCGTGTTGTGACCCAGCACGATCAGCGCGCCCACAGCCACGACGGCTCGGCGTGGCAAGTAGGTCAGCCCGGCCAAAACGACCATGGCCCAGCCCAAAACCCAGATCACCTGCAGCAGCGAAAAGCGATACAAAGGCTCCGGAATCCAGGCAAAACGCACGATGGTGAGCTCCAGCAGCACCAGCCAGAGCCCGCGGGTGAGCAAGAAGTGGCGCGCCGCCGGCAAGCCGCGTTTAGCCGCATAGAGCGCCGCCGAAACGCCAGCCAACAGCACGAACACGGGCGCGCAAAAATGCGTGACCCAGCGCGTGAAGAACAGCGGCAACGTCGTGGTCGCCAAATCGGTCGGGCCCGCGCCAATGCCGACGAAGAAATCGCGCGCGTGATCGAGCACCATGAGCACCATCACGCTGCCGCGCAAAAGATCGATTGAGCGCGTGCGCTCCGGAGTTGGGGGCGACGCTGCTTCGGTCACTGCGTGGCCTAGTTTGGGAGACGAAAGCTGAGGCCGAGCAAGAACTCGGGATGAACGGTGATGCCATCCGTAATTTTGCGATCATCACCCAACGGGCCGCGCTTCTGGGTCAAGTTCAGACGCACATCGAAGCGTGGCACGAGCAGCTTGGTGGCCATGACCTTGGCGCCAACGCCTGCAACGAACGCGAAATCGCGGTCCCTGCCGGTCGCCTCGGATTTTTCGCGAATCATGCCGCCACCCAGGAGCGCGAACGGAATGAAGCGCGACGTCGGCAGCTGACCGATCAGATGGCCGCGCACGGAGTCGAAGCTGGCGGAGCCGTCGCTCGGGCCAACGCATAGCGCGTTGGGTGCACACTTCGGCGTGTAGTCGTACCGGCTGAAGCCGTGCGCGTACTCGGCTTCGATCCCGAACACTTTGACCGGGAAAAATGCCGCCCGGATGCCCACTTGGTACGCGGGGTCGAACTCGGCGAGATCTTTGCCGCCCGCCTTGAAGTTGTTCTTGCTGGTCACGATCAGCAAGCCACCCATCACGCCGAGCTCCGCCGTGTTCTTTTTGGGGAGCAAGTCGTCACTCGCCGGAGGCGGCGGAGGCTCGCTGGGCGGGGGCGGGGGCGGAGGCACGAAAGGCGCGGGATCCACGGGTGGCGGCGCTTCAGCTGGAGGCGCATCGGTGGGCGGCGGCGCTGGCGGGGGCTCCGGGGGCGGCGCGGGCGGCGTCTTCAGCGAGGCCAAGCGCGCTCGCACAATGGCAGCCTTGTCTTCGCTCAGCTTGTTGAAGTCGGCGCGCGCCGTGATGGCTTCGTACGCTTCGACGGCAGCTTCGGTGCGCCCGAGCTTGTCTTGCGATTGCGCGATCCAATACAGAGCCTGAACGCTGGGGATCAGCGCGTTGGCCTTGACGAAGCTGTCGAGCGCCGTCACGTAGTCAGCTTGTTGGAAGGACGCCGTGCCCTTGTCGTAAGCGTCACGCGCCGCCGCACGGTCGGCCTTGGTGGAAGCCTTTTCGGACGTTTGCGCCAGCGCGTTGCTGGGACCAGCCGCCAGAGCGAGCAACCAAACCGCAACCGGCGCGGCAAAACGGACATGACGAGCAATCGACATTCAACCCTCCAAGCGAGGCGCTTTCGTGGGCACCCGATGCCGGGCGCTCTTGTCAACCTACCAGAGTTACCGGCGGCGTTGAAAGCCGTGTCGGTTGTCGCGACCGTCGTGGCGATTCGCATCGCGCCTGTCGCAGCTGGAGTTAGATAAGTAGGGGTTCAGAGATATGGCGCCCTTGCCGCTGGTACCACCCGCTCCTTCTCCCACTCCCGCGGATTGTAGCCCCGAAAGGCTGATGCTTTTGGTGCGCGAGGGCAGCGCTGACGCGCTCGATCAGATTACGCGCTGCTACAGCGAGCGGCTCTTGGAGGCCGGGCGCCGGCATTGCCGCACCGGGGCGGAGGCAGAAGATGCCGTACAAGACGCTCTGCTGGTCGCCGCTGAACATCTGACCGAGCTGCGCGACGACCAGCGCCTCGAAGGTTGGTTGGTTCGGGTGGTGGCGTCGGCGTGCCGACGCATCGGGCGGGGTCGCAAGAACGACAGCGCGCTCCACGAGTCCGAAGCCGAGCCGATTGAGGCCAGCACCGACGATCCCGAAACGGAGCTGGAAAGGCGTGAGCTGGGCCAGCTGCTCGAGCGAGAGCTCTTGGCGCTGGCTCCGCGCGATCGGTCCATCTTGCTGCTGGCCGAGCTGGAGGACTTCAGCGCCGCCGCAATCGGCGCCGAGCTTGGAATGACGGAGGGGGCGGTGCGGACCCAGCTCAGCCGCCTCCGCCATCGTATGGCCGAGGCGCTTCGAAAGAAAAACGAACCCGCCGTGTAACGTTCGGGCCTCGACCTGGCTCCTACGGGTATGACGACTCTGAATGCACCCGTGCCGGTCAACAGTCTCAGCTTCGCGAGCGAGGTCCTGAAGTCAGAATTGCCCGTGTTCATCGACGTGACGGCCGAGTGGTGCCCGCCCTGCAAGGCCGCCGCGCCAGTCATCGAGGAGCTGGCCCGCAAGCACGCCGGACGCCTGAAAGTCGTGGTGATTGACGGCGAGGAAGCCGCCGATTTGGTGGCGACGCTGGGCGTGCGCGGTTTTCCAACCTTTTTGGGCTTCAAAGGCGGCGAAATCGTGGTCCGCCAAGCCGGCTTCGGCGGCAAGCGTGGCCTTGAAGCGCTAGCCGAAAAGCTGCTCGGTTAGGCGATCGAGAAGGCGTAGCTGGACGCGCCGGACGCGTCGCGCCGGAACGGCAGCCACACGAGCGTCAGCGTGCCGACGTCGGTGTCGGCTTTGCGCGGCTTCACTTCGGCGCTGACGATCTCGAGGCCCTGACCGGGCGCCTTGGCCTGCAAGGTCGCAAGCTTGGCGTTCGCTTCGGCTTGCAGCACTGCCCACTTTTCGAGCAAAGCCGCGCGCTGCTCTTCGACGCGCGTCACGTCGCCCATCTGTTTTTTCGCTCGGCCGGCGCTGCGCACCGCCGAGGCTCCTCGCCGCACGTTCGTGGCTGAAACTGCCGAGCGACCCATGATGGCGCCCAAGATGGCTCCGCCAAACGCGGCCGCGGTGTCGACTTGTTGCGCCGTTGCCTGCGCTTTTTGCTCGGCCAGCTTGCCATCGACGCTGTCGAGCTTGGCTTGCAGCTGCTGAAATTTGGGGTCGTACTTGTCGCGCAGCGCCTGCACGGCAAGGTCGCGTTCTTCGCGCGCCAACTGATCGATGCGCGCTCGGAAAGCCGCAGCAGGCTCGTCGGGCTCTGCGAGCACGCCTAGCGCCGGGCACGCGAGCAGCTCGAGCTTTTGATGCTGGTACAGGTGCGTGACCAGCGACTTTTTCCAGCTCGTCAGCTGCTTGGTCGACGGAGGCCGCTTGGGTAGCGGCAAGAACGCAGCGCCGGCCAAAGGCTCGTGCTCTCCGCTCAGCAAGAGCTCGGACTTGGCGGTCGTGCCGGTCGCAAAATCGAGGTCCAACGTCTGCTCGGCGAGCGGCACCAAGAACGCGAAATTGCGCCAGGCATCGACGCCCGCCTTGGCGTCGACGAAGTGCAACTTGGCGACGACGCCGATGGCCGGCTGGTAGGCGACCGGGCCGTCACCCTGCGCGGTGATGAACAGCTCCGGCAAGCCTTCAGGCGCCGTAGGGCGCGCATTGCCTGAGGCGGCCGCCGGGCGCGGCGCGGCGCTCATTTCCAGCGTCTTGGCGACGCCGCCGGCAGCGGTCGCCGCTGCGGAGCCTGCCACCGCCCCGGAGCCGTTCTTCCCCGCCGCTGCAGCCTTTTTCGGCTCCATCAGCGTCTTGATCTGGTCGCGCGAGAGCGGGCCGCGCAAGAACGACAGCGTGTGCCTGGTCTGAAAAATCACCGGCCCCGCTTCGCGCACGTCGTTCATCAAAAAAACGCGCGAGCCCAGCGCTGACAGCACGTCGTTCATCGCCGCGCGATCGAAGGCTTGGTTGGCTCCGAGCGCCGCGCCTTCGAGCCCTTCGAGCACGCGCAACTTGTCGCGCTCGGTCTGCAGCCGACCCAAAAACCAAGTGCCGCAGTTCGACAAACCTTTGTAGTCGAGGTCGATCGGATTCTGAGTCGCCAGCACCACGCCGAGCCCGAACGCGCGCGCTTGCTTCAACAACGTGAGCATCGGCCGCTTGCTGGGCGGCGCTGCAGTGGGCGGAAAATAGCCGAAAATCTCGTCCATATACAGGAGCGCCCGCAAGCTGGAGGTGCCCGATTGCCGGCGCATCCACGACAGCACCTCGTCGAGCAGCAGCGTCACGAAGAACATGCGCTGCGCATCCGATAGGTGCGCAATGGAGACGATCGAGACGCGCGGCTTGCCTTCAGCCGTCCTGAGCAAGCGCGCCACGTCGAGCGCTTCGCCGCGCGCCCAACCCGCGGCCGCCGGTGACGCCAAGAGCGCGTTGACCGCCACCGCCAAATCCGAGC
>DATAKF010000273.1:0-14801 GCA_036261775.1 Polyangiaceae bacterium
ACACGGGGACTAGGGCTTTACCACTTTCCGCGGCGCTGACGATGGCCTTCCCGACGCTTTCTGGCGCGTGCCCCCGGCGGCGATACAGCTCCGTCAAAGCGCGCCGTTCGGCCTCGGCGTCAGCGGCGCCACGGATGCGAGCCGTTTCCAAAATGGAGCTTACCGTGAGCCCCGGGCACACCACGCTGACCATCACTCCGGCGGGTAACAGCTCTGCCCTGAGCGCCTCCGAAAGGCCTACCACCGCATACTTGGTCGTACCGTAGGCGGACAAGCTGGGCAGGTTGCAGTATCCGGAAGCCGACGCCACGTTGACGATACGCCCGGCGCCGCGCTGCTGCATGAATGGCGCAAACGAACGCGTGCCGTGGATGACTCCCCACAGGTTCACGCGTAGCAGCCACTCCCAGTCGGCGTTCTCGGTCGCGAAAAAGCCACCGGAGACGCCGACGCCGGCGTTGTTGACCAGCACGAACGCCGCTCCGAGCTCGCGCTCGACGCGCTCCGCGAAGGCCTGCACTTCGGATGCCTCGCCCACGTCGACGCGCGCGCCCAACGTCGCAACGCCAAAACCCCGGCATTCCTCCAGGGTGGCCGAGAGCGCTGCTTCGTCGGTGTCACAGCCGGCTACCAAAGCGCCCGCGCGTGCCAGCTCGAGCGCCGTCGCGCGGCCAATGCCTTTCGCCGCGCCCGTCACGACCGCCACGCGCCCGCGCAGCTGTGCGCGAGCCACGCTCAGTCGCTCCCGTCACACAGGAAATTCAGCGCGCGGAGGCCCGGCATGAAGAAGTACTCCCCGCCCTTCACCTGCACCACCTTCGGCAGCCCCTCGTAGCGCTGACGCACCGGGCGCGACTGCACCGTGAACAGGCGCGGCACCGGCTGGTCGTCGAAATCGAACGCTTCTTTGCCGATCAGAGGGTCGCGCTCGGCGGAGAGCCCCGCGAATTTGCAGCTATTGATCCACGTTTGCTGCACGAACTCGAATTGACGACGCAGGTTGGCGTTCAAGGCCACGAAGAACAAGCCGCGCGCTTTGCCGTCGGGCTTGTGCGGTAGCTCGCCTGCCAGCTTCGGGCCGTAGGCGCGGCCGCGACGCACCAGGCGGTGCAGGTTGGCGTCGCGCAGGCCTTCCTTGGCGTCGTCTCCGAACATGTCGCGCGGGTTGGCGCGGCGGATGTGCGCCCCGAACGGGCACTTGAGCCCTTCGGGATCGCTCTGGCGAAACGCGAAATCGTTCAAGCCGGCCACGGGCTTTCGCTCGGCCTCGGGCGCGTCGACCAGCGGCACGCCGTTGGGCCAGCGCCCCACCATGCGGGCGGCGATCAGCTTGGCGCGCGCCGCCAGATCCGGCGCCTGCTCGGCCCGCGCGGCGTCCCAGCAGTACTGCCAGAAACCTGCCACGTCTTGCTCCAGCTTGCGCACGACCAAGTACGTGCCGTTGTGGCCAAAGCTCACGCGCTCCATGCCGGGCAAGAGATCCGGATGCTCGCGGGTGCCGCGGCGGCGCTTGGCGCTCGGCACCGTGGTGACCTTGCCGTAGGCGTTGGTGTACCCGAGCACCAGCTCACCGGTGGCGATCTTGGTGTCGCCGGGTTGGCGCCGCCGGCCGCTGCCGCGCACGAAAGGCTGCGCCAAGCCGTCGGCAAAGCCGAAATGCTCGCGGCCGTCCTCGGGCAGCGCCACTTCTTCGACGCGCCGGGCGATGCCGAACTTGTCGAGCGCCTGCTCGAGCTCCGCGCCGCGCTCGGCGAGCTGCTCGTCGGTGCGCGCGTACAGCATCGCGATCGCGTCGACCGGTCCCGAGTCGCTCCCCCACTGCCAATTCTTGGGATCGTCGGAGTAGCGATCGCCCAGCACCGTGGAGCGCTCGGGGTGAGCCATGCCTTGCACGAACTCGCGCTGAAACGTGGCCAGGTCTTCTTCGTCCAGCCCCAGGCGGCGCAGGCCGCGCGCCGAAAAGGCCAGGTTGAAGCGATACAGGCTGCCGCGCTCTTCTTGGCCCGAGGTCACGTCGGTGAGCACCCTGCGCAGCCACTCACGCGGCTGCCCCGCTTCGAAGTCGAGCAGGTAGAAGCGCGAGCGCGGATGCTGCTTGTAAGCAAACAGCATCAGACCTTGAACGTCAGCTCGGTCCACGGCTCCTCCTCATAGCAGCGAAAGCAAGCGTTCGGACGCGGGCTTGTCGAGCTTGCAGCCCAAAAGCTCGCGAATTTTGGCGTTCTTCAGCACGTCTCCCACCGACAGCGTCGGGTAGGCGCTGTACCAAACCTGCGTCGGCACCTGGTTGGCGCGTGTCCAGGTCTTGAAGGCTTCTTCGTCCTTGGCGCCCTTGAACAAGAGCAGGCGCGTCTTGGGGTACCAAATCGTGTTGGTCCAAATCATCGTCAGGCCGAGCGAGGCCTTGTCGACGAACTCACCCAGGTACGCTTCCCAGCTGCCGTCGTAGTTGCTGAAGAACAGCAAGCGCCGATCGGGCAAGGCCACCCAGCGCGCGAAGTGAATGGTCTGAATGCCGCCGAGGCGACCGCTGAGCGCGCCAGCGTCGGCCAGCGCAGTCACGATGTGCACCATCATTTTCAGCGCAAAAGGCCGGTACCAGCCAGGCTTCAGCGCCACCATGTGCGTCAAACCGTTCTGGTCGACGCGATCTTCTTCCAGGCCAATGCCGTCGCGTTTGGCGCGCAGCTCGGGCGTTTCGAAGCTGGGCTGTTGCCTGCGCTTCAGCTCGTCGCGAAGCTCGAAAAACGGCGCCAGCAAGAACGCGAGCAGCACGCCGAAGGGTCGCCACAGCACGCGCTCGATGATGCCAGGCGGGTTCTGGTTCAGCCCGCGATCGATGGGACCGAGCGTCAGGCCTTCTTTCGTTGCGAGCCCCAGCGCGACCCTTTGCAGCTCCCGCGCCAACTCGAGCGGGTCTTGGTCCTTGACCTTGGCGCCTTGCGACAGCTCACCGAGCCGAGCTTCGACGGCCTGCCGCAGCGAGGCATCGCCGTGGACGACCGGCACCGAAAGCCCGCCGTGGGCGATGTAGTACGCCGCCGCGCGCAGCGAGCGATCGCGAAAGTATTGGGCCAGGTCGGCCAATTTCTCGGAGCCCGGGTAGCCCTCCACGCCGGCAAAGCTGTGGTCGAGCATGCTGCCGAGCGCGACCCGGAGGTCTGCGACGTGGTCTTGCAGCTCGCCGTCGAAGTTGGTCTCGAACGCCAGCAGGTGCTGCTCACCGATGAGGCGGCCTTCTTCGTCGGGCGTGGGCGGCAGCAGCACCCAACGCGCAAAGTGCGTGGTGCTCGAGTGCGAAAGCGCGCGCTGAAGCGCTCGCTTGTTCTCCCGCAGCCAAGCGTCGAGCTGGGCCTCCTGCCCGAGCGCAACGGGCGCCACCACCGTGAGCGCTTGGTGACGAACCACGCTCAACGCAAGACTCCTCGGAACCCGGGCGCGCTCATGTCGAGGCAACGCTCCACGTTCACGATCCCCTGCTTGACCAGCTGCTTCGTACTCGCATCCAACAGCTCTCGTCCTGCCTCGCCGCCGGCAAGCGCGCCGCGCCTAGCCTTGGCACAACTGGCTAGATAGCCCATGTCCACGCGCGTCAGGCCCGAAATCGCGAGGTCCAGCTGGCCCAGCGCCGCCTCGCGCTGACCCTTGCCGGCCAGCAGGCAGCCCATCACGTGGTGACCCATGGGGGCCGCGTAGTCCGGACGGTCGGCAAGCAATTCCCTGCCGCAGCGCTCCGCCAGTCGCCACAGCTGCTCACGGTCTCCGCCGTCTTCGGCCGCCGAAAGCGCGCATAAAGCCCGCTCGAACGTGGTGCAAACGCGCATCATGTGCACGCGCAAGAAGTGAGCTGCCTTGATGCGGGCAAAGTCCTCTTCCATCTCGTGGTAGGCCAAGCCGCCGCGGCCTCGGTAGCGGTTGGCCGAGACGCGCGACACCAGGCTGCCCCAGTGCCCGCCCGTGAAGCGCTCGGAAAAATCCCCGCCAAAGCGCGGGAACTCGCGGGCAATCCGATCGGCGGTGTCGGGGTCGTCGGCCACGATGGCCGTAATGGCCGCCGGATACACCATGTGCATCAAGGCGAACTTGTCGGCGCGCTCTTGGGCCTCGCGCAGCACCTCGGGCACGCGCTGGGCGGCTTCTTTCAGCTCCCCGCACAAGATCAGCGCGTTCATCGACCAAGCAATGGCGTTGGCCAGCTCCCAGTGCACGCCGCGGCAGCGCTCGCGGATGATCAGCTCCGCTGCGTCGAGCGTCGCCTGAGCCGCGCGCCATTCGCCCGAGAACACCCGCACCATCCCGGCCGCCAGCCGCGCCAGCGCGATGGCGTGCGGGTCGTTGCTGCGCGTGGCCAGGCTCTCGGCCGTCCTGACCAGGCCCTCGATGCTGTCACGGCCCCGCACCTCGACGGCAGCGCGCCCCGAGGCCTCGATGGCCAAAGCGCGGCACACCCGGATCGGCTCGCCTCCGTCCAGCGCCAGCAGCAGGTGGCGCGCGCCAAAGTCCGCCGCCCGCACTACGTCGAGCATGGCCAGGCCCGTGCTGGCCACGAACGCCACGTCGATGCGCTGCAGCTCGCTCGCCGAAACGTCTTCGCGCGGCTGAAATTTCATGCCCCGCAGCATCAAACGCGCGCGATTGCCCAGCAGCGACACCACCGCCGAAGCGGTGGTCTCGGGGTAGCCAATCTTCACGTCGTTCAAGGCTTCGCGCAGCAGCCGCAGGCCCTCGACCTCGCCACCGCTCTTCAAGAAATGCTCGGCCGCGATGCTGCGGAGGGCCGTGCGCTCTTCGTGCGGCGCGTGATGCACGGCGCTGGCGAACGCCGCAGCCGCTTCGGCGGCGTGACCAGCTGCCAGCAGCATGTCGCCCACGCTGCGCTCCAGCTGCCAGCGCGGCTCGTCGATGCCCAGCTCGATGGCGCGCCGGTACAGCCCGGCAGCTCGCAAGAACGCCAACCCCCGCTCGGCAACGACAGCCGCCGCGAGCACGTGCCGGCGCGCTCCCGCCTCGTCGCGCGCCGCCAAATAATGTTCCACGAGCACGCCAGCGTCGGTGTCTTGCCCGGACTCGAGCTCGTTCGCCAGCCGCCAATGCAGCTCGCGCTGCCGCTCGCCGTCCAAGCCGCCCAGCAAGCTGTCGCGAATGCGGCCGTGATAGATGTCGAGCAGCTCGCGCTCGCCGCTCTCGACGGTGCGGGTCAGCTTGGCGACGCGCAGTCGCGCCCGCAAAGCGTCGGCCTCGGCCAGCCCGACCACGGCTTCAGCCACCTTGATCGGCAGCGGGCCGCCCGCCACGCACAACACCTCGAGCAGCGCGCGGCCTTGCGGCGGCAGCTCGTCCACGCGGCTTTGAATGACTGCGTCGAGCGAGATGAGGCCGCTCGCCTCTTCCGCTCCGCCCGTGCGCTGCCAGGCCGACAGCTCGGAGACGAACAGCGGCAAACCCTGCGATTCTTCGGCGATTCGCCGCACCACGTCGGGCGAGCTCTCGGCTCGATCGCCGAGCGAAAGCGCCGCCAAGCGCGCGCAGTCTTCGTAGGGCAACCGCGCAAGCTCCAGCCGCTCGACGGTGCCGGACTGCGACAACCGCTGCACCACCTCGAGCAGCGCGCTGAGCGCTGCGCTCTTGCCCAAAGCCTCCGAGCGAAAGCTGCCGATCAGCATCATGGCCGGCGCGCCCGGCGCGTGCAGCACCTGCTCGAGCAAGGCCACGCTGTCGACGTCGGCCCATTGCAAGTCGTCGATATGCACGACCAGCGGCCGATCATCGGCGATGGCCCCGAGCAAGCCGCGGAGCGCCATGAACGCGCGGCGCCGCACTTCTTGCGGCTCGCCGGCTTCGGGCCGACCAGCTGCCCGCCGCTCGAGCGCGGGTACGCTGTGCAACACCGGAAACACCCTGAGCAGCTCGCCCACGTGCGTCGGCAGCAGGCTGCCCAGCTCTTGCTGCGGCATCAGCGAGAGCCAGCGGCTCAGCTCGTCGACCACGCTGTCGAGTCCTTTGAACGGCACGGCTTCGCGCTCGTAGCAGCGGCCGGACAACACCAGCGTGCGCGGCGTTTGCCCCACTTCCTTCAAAAACCGCTGGATCAGCGTGGTCTTGCCGATGCCAGAAGCACCGGAAATCAGCGTGAGCACCGCCTCTCCGCGCGAAGCGCGCCGCAGCCCCTGGCGCAGCACCGCCAGCTCGGCTTCGCGCCCCACGAACGCGCGCGAAGAACCGGTCGTGGTGGACGGGTTCAAGGAGCGATTCGTGGTGCGAACGTTGTCGCCAGGCCGCGCGCTGCGCAGCCGGTCCAAGACCTCGTGCCCTTCGGGGCGATCTTGCGGAGTCGGCGCGAGCAGGTCCAGGCACAGCGCGCCCAGGTCGGCCGGCACACCGTCGACGATTTCGCCAGGCGGACGCGGTCGGCCTTGCTGCTTGGCGTACAGCACGTCTTCGGGTGCGCCGTCGAACGGCAACTGACCGGTGAGCGCCTCGTACAGCATCACCCCGATGGCATAGAAATCCGCCGGCGGCCCCACCAGCGACGCCCGTGCTTGCTCGGGCGCCATGTAGGCGGGCGTGCCGAGCACCATGTCTTCGACCCGCTCGCCGCCCTTACCCAGCTCGCCCACCACGCCAAAGTCCAACAAAACGACGCGCCCCTCGGGCGTGACCATCACGTTGGAGGGCTTGATGTCGCGGTGCAGGCGGCCGGAGGCGTGAATGGCCATCACTCCGTCGAGCAGGCCCAGACAAGCCTCACGCAGCCGCGCCTCGTCCCCCACTTGCTCGCCGCTGTTGGCGATGGCCAAGAGCGGGCTGGTCTCGACGTCCGACACCAACAGGGACGCCTCGATGGTCGGCGCGCTGGACACGAGCGGGCGCAGCAACGAGCCCGAGTCGGTGCGGGTGAGCTGCGCGCCCGACACGCGCGTAATTCCTCGCACGTAGCTCACGAAGTCGGTGCCTTCCAGCAGCTCCATCGTGAAGAACCACTGGTCTCCCTCGGCGAACAGCTCGTACAGCTGCACGACCGACGGGTGCGCGATGTCGGCCAGCGCCCGGAACTCTTTCTTGAAGCGCAGCAGCGCCGAAGGGTCCAGGCGCGTCATCGTCTTCAGCGCCACGGCCGACGAACGACGCAGGTCTCGCGCGCGATAGACGACACCCATGCCGCCCTCGCCGAGGATGCCCTCGATGATGAAGCGGTCGTTGCCTTTGAACTCGCTCAGCGCAAGTTTCGTAGCCAAAATAGGCTTCCAAGCTAGTCCCCGCTCGCTAGCCGATCAACACCGTAACGCCCCCACAAAAAATCTCCTACTGTCCCACACTGTGGCACCTGAAAAAGACTCTCGCAGGGGACGCAGCGCGCTCGAGCTTCACGCGCGCTACTTCGATCCGGATCATGACGAAGCGGTCACGCCCAAGCAAACGCTCAAAGGCATGACAGATTTGGGGCTGCCGTGGCTGCTCGCGGCGCCGCTCGCGCTGATCATCAACGGCTTCCTCGGCTACCTGACGCGCCAGAAACCTTCACTTAGCATTTCGGTTCCGGCCATCGCGCGCGGCAAGCACGGCTTCGAAACGGGCGTCTTCGGTAAGGACGGCAAGCTCGACGAAGCCGCCTTTGCCGAGCTGTTTTTGGGCCCGCACGCGCACCAACCCCGCGACCGACTCACCTACCGTGAGCTGCGAAAGCTGGTGGTCAAAAACGGTGATCCGGGGCGGCCGTTCGGCATCATCGGCACCGCGCTGGCCCGCGTTTTCTCGGCCGCCGAAGTATTCACTCTGTTCTGCTTGGCGTCCGATTGCCAAAAACTGATCGGCGACGAAATGCTGCCGGCCATGAGCCACAAGAACCTGCGTCGCTTCTACGAAGGGCGCCTCTTTCCCTTGCTAGCACGCAGGCGCCGCGTTTTATCGTTGCGGGGCGCGCCGTAGGGACTCGCCGGCCGGTTTTGGGTGAAGGTCGGGAACGACGAGCCCCCTTCGGGCGGCACCAAGCAGTTGGGCCCGCGACCGATCAGGTCACCGCGGCCGGCGCGCTTCAACGCTTCTCGCGCTAGCGGCTGCTGCTTCGGATCCCAGTAAAACAGCAGGGCCTTCATCTGGCGCTTTTCCCGCAGCTCGTGCGCGGTATGCACCGGCTCCTGCGTGAACGGATCCAGCCCGGTGTAGTACATCGACGTGGCCATCGACATGGGCGTCGGAATGAAGTCCTGCACCTGGCGCGGCCGCATGCCCTTTCGCTTCAGGTACAGCGCCAGCTCGACCGTGTCGGCCAAGGTGGAGCCGGGATGGCCGGTGATGAAATACGGCACAAGGTACTGCTCTTTGCCGGCTTTTTCGCTGGCTTTGCAGAACGAATCGGCGAAGCGCTCGTAGCTCTCGATGCCCGGCTTCTTCATCTTGTCCAGCACGCGCGGGTTGGTGTGCTCGGGCGCGACCGACAGCTGCCCGCCGGTGTGGTGGCGCGCCAGCTCGGCCACGAACTCGGGGCTGCGCTCGGCCAAGTCGTAGCGCACGCCGGAAGCCACGAACACGCGGTTCACGCCCGGCACCTCGCGCACCTTTTTGAGCAAGTCGATGACCGGCTGGTGATCGGTCACCAGGTTCTTGCAAATGCCGGGGTGCACGCACGACAGCCGACGACACGCGCTCTCGGTGCGCTCGTCTTTGCACGTCATTTTGTACATGTTGGCCGTGGGGCCACCCACGTCGCTGATCATCCCGGAGAAGCCAGCCATTCTGGTCAGCGCCCGCACCTCACGCACCACGCTGTCCGACGAGCGGCTCTGGATCACCCTGCCCTCGTGCTCGGTGATGCTACAAAACGTGCATCCACCGAAGCAGCCGCGCATCGTGACGATCGACTCCTTCACGGTCTCGAACGCCGGCACTTTGTCGCCGCGGTAACTCGGGTGCTGAGCGCGCTCGAACGGCAGATCGTAGAGCGCGTCCATCTCTTGCTCGTTCAGCGGCAAGGCTGGGCGGTTGAAGTACACGGCTTGCTTGCCGTGCACCTGCAAGAGGGGCCGCGCATTGGCGGCGTTCGTCTCGACCTGAAAGCGCTGGGACATGCGCGAAAACGCGGCCTTGTCCGCCAGCACTTCTTCGTACGAGGGCAGCACCACCGGCAAGCCGTCGGTCACGAACTTGCTGGGCGTCGCCGCGATGCGCCGCCACTCCTCCACGTCGTCGATGACGTGAGCAGTGCCGCGCACGTCCGTCAGGTTCGCCACCTTTTCGCCGCCGTCCAACCGCCGCGCAATCTCCCACGCCGCGCGCTCGCCCATGCCGAACACGAGCAGGTCCGCCTTGGCGTCGAGCAAGATGGAGCGCCGGACCGAGTCCGACCAGTAGTCGTAGTGCGCAATACGGCGGAGCGATGCCTCGATGCCGCCCAGCACGATGGGCGTGCCCGGAAACGCCTGCCGGCACAGGTTCGAGTACACGATGGTGGCGCGATTCGGGCGCTTCTCGGTGCGGCCGCCCGGCGAATACTGATCTTCCGAGCGCACCTTCTTCTGCGCCGTCAGCTTGTTCAGCATCGAGTCCAGATTGCCGGCGCTCACGCCAACGAACAGCCGCGGCCGCCCCATGCGCGCAATGTCTTCGGGTGTGCGCCAATCGGGTTGCGCCACGACGCCAACCTTGTAGCCGCGCGCCTCCAAGAAGCGCGCGATCAAGATCGGCCCAAACGCCGCATGGTCGACGTAGGCGTCGCCAGTCACGATCAAGATGTCGAGCTCGGAGTAGCCGCGCTCTTTCATCTCGGCGCGCGTGGTCGGCAAGAAGCCACGGCGCGTCGAAGGAGGCGCCGCCTTACCGGGAATGCGCAGCTGAACGAGGCTCTGCGAGCTCATGACCAGGGGCGGTGTAGCAGGATCCGAACGTAGGGCGGCGCGAGACGCCGCGGGCATCCCCAAAACGCTCATTTTTGGCGAGCTTTGCAAAGTTTGCGCACCCGTTTGCTCCGCCAAAGCCGATTCCTCGCCGATTTCGGAGATTTCCACCGCCTAGGCCTGCGGACCGAGGCTGGCATGTTTTCTGCTCTATCCGGGATCGTGAGCAGCATCGGCCGCCACCAAACGCTGGACGTCTCCGGGCGCGCTCCCGAGCGCCGCAACCACCACCGCGTGCTCGTGGGGGCAGCCGCCTGGCTCGTAACCGAGACCGACCGCTACAGCGCCGAGTGCGTGAACGTGTCGATGGGCGGCGCAGCCGTCGCTACCACCGCGCGCATCCCCACCGGTACCGTCATCAGCTTCGAGCTGTCGCTCGGGCGCGACCGGCACTCGGTGACCATTCGCTGTGAGGTCGTGCGCGCTTCGCAGGCAGAACTCGGCCTGCGCTTTCTGGCGCTAGACCGAGCTTCGCTCGAAGCCGTGTTGTCGCTGCTGTAAATGACGCGCGTCAGCCTGCAACGCTGACAGGCGACGCCGACGTCAGTCCAGCGCGCCGAACGCTTCACGGAGCCGCATCAAATCCGGCTCGAGCACGTAGCCGCCGATGCCGACGCGGAACGAGATGGTCGTCTCGTCGCCCCACGGCCACCACAAGCCGAACACTACGAGCCTTCCGCTGGTGTCACCGGTGAACAACCGCTGGTCCGTTCGGACCCCGCCGGTGTTCTCCGCGACCTCGCGTACTTGCGGCGGAGCGTTGACGACCGTCTTCATCGTCCACTCGCTCGGAAAGTACTGAGTCACGACCGCGCGCGCCTCTGCGTCCAGCTCGCTGCTGAACGAAGAAGCCACGCACGAGAACCGGCTGTCCCAGCTAAAGCCCCCCTTGATCCAAGCCTTCTTGAAGCGCCCGCACATTTCGAACAGGGCTGCCGAGGAGGAGCCTCCGCGTACTTCCATGCCGCCAGCCTAGCCGGTTTCGAGCCCGATGGCAGGTTTGTGCCACGATATCGGCGGTCTATCTCGGGGGTCGGCGGGGCTTCGGTCCCGCCGCCCGCCCGCCCGCCGCCCGCCCGCCTGCCGCCCCCATTGCGGCCGCGGGGCCGCGAAAATTTTGGCCGGACACCCAGCCCTTCCCCCTTGAGAACGTTCCGGAGCCGGCCGGGAACGACCTCTTGGCTTGTTGCGAGGCGCAAACTCCTCTACGAAGCCGCCCGGCCGCCTATGAGCAGAAATACCGTTAGTGATTTTGTGGTCTTCGACGACGCCGCCCTTGGACGGAAATGGTCGGGCAAAAAGGTCCCCATCTCGGATGTCTACGAGGCCTACATCGACGGCAAGCTCGATATCCCGCAAGACAAGTGGAACGACTTCTTTGCGACTCGTCATGAGACGATGTCGTTTCGTCTGACGGATTCGCACATCCGCTGGGCGTTCACGAACTTCCTGCCGGAGGTGACCATCCACTCCAAGGCGCAGGACAGCCGCATCGTCGGCGAGCACTACAACCGCGGCAACGACTTCTTCGAGTGGTGCCTGGGCGAGGCCATGGTGTACACGGCCGCCTCGTTCGAGACGCCGGACATGCCGCTCGAGCAGGCGCAGTACCGCAAGATCGACCGCGCCTGCACCAAGCTGCAGCTCAAGCAGGGCGAGACCCTGCTCGACATCGGCTGCGGCTGGGGCACCTTCGTGGCCCGCGCCGCCAAGGAATTCGGGGCCAAGACCTACGGCGTCACGCTCGCCCAAGAGCAGGTGAACTTCGGCACCGACCGCATCAACAAGTACGGCGTCGCCGACCGCGCCAAGGTCGAGGTCTGCGACTACCGCAACATCACCGGCAAGTTCGACAAGATCGTCAGCTTGGAGATGGTCGAGCACGTCGGCATCAAGAACCTGGTCGGCTACTTCCAGAAGGTGCACGAGCTCCTGGACGACCAAGGCTTGTTCGTCCTGCAGTGGACCGGCATCCGCAACCTGTACAACCCGCAGAACCCGCTCTCGGCGCTGACCATGCGCCCCGAGGACCTGATCTGGGGCTTGTTCATGAACCGCTACATTTTCCCGGGCGCCGACGCGAGCCTCACGCTCTCGGGCATGATCCGCGCGGCGGAAGACGGCGGCTTCGAGGTCACCGACGTCGAGAACATGAGCCCGCACTACGTCATTACCCTGCGCGCCTGGCGCGACCACTGGGTCTCCAACAAGGAGAAGGTCATCAAGGCGTACGGCGAGCGCTGGTACCGCCTCTGGTACTTCTTCCTGCACTGGTCGGCGCTGATCGGCGAGCAAGGCTCGGCGTTCACCTACCAGGTGATGATGCACAAGAACTCGGACAGCTTCAATCGCACGAAGCTGCAGTTCGGCAGCGGCAAAAACTGGCGTTGAGTTAGCGGCAATCCAGCGGCGAGCTGGAGCCAAAAGGCGGCAGCCCTTGCGGGTTGTCGCCTTTTTCATGTCCATAACCTGGAACCGTTTCCAGTCTGTATCCCGCATGCTAAGGTGAGCGCACACATGGCTCAGTTCCCGAAAACGTTCGTTTGGGGTGCCGCGGCGGCTTCGTATCAAATCGAGGGCGCGGTAGACGCAGACGGGCGGGGCCAGAGCGTGTGGGACATGTACTGCCGAAAGCCCGGCATGGTCTGGAACGGGAACACCGGCGACGTCTCCTGCGATCACTACAATCGCTACACCGAAGACGTCGGCTTGATGAAGCAGATGGGCCTACAGGCTTATCGCCTGAGCGTGGCCTGGCCGCGCATCCAACCCACTGGGGTTGGCAAGCCCAACGCGGCCGGTTTGGACTTTTACGACCGCTTGATCGACGCGCTCTTGGCGGCCGGCATCACCCCGTGGGTGACGCTCTTTCACTGGGATTTTCCGCTCGATTTGTACCACCGGGGCGGCTGGCTCAACCGCGACAGCGCCGACTGGTTCGCCGACTACACGACCCACGTGGTGGAGCGCCTCTCGGACCGGGTGAAGCATTGGATGACCCTGAACGAGCCGCAGGTGTACATCGGCGCCGGCCACATGGAGGGCCGCCACGCCCCGGGAGACAAGCTCGCGTTCAGAGAGGTGCTGCTCGCCGGTCACCACACCTTGCTCGCGCACGGCAAGAGCGTGCAGGCCATCCGCGCCGCCACGAAGCAGCCGTGCCGTATTGGCTACGCGCCCGTCGCGCTGTCCAAGATGCCGCTCGATCCGAGCTCCGCCGCCGACATCGCCGCCGCCCGCCAGCACATGTTCTCGATCGGCCAGGAAACGGCGTGGACCAACACTTGGTGGATGGACCCGGCTTTCCTCGGCAGCTACCCCGAAGACGGGCTGAAGTTCTTCGGCAAAGACGCGCCCACGCCGCGCGCCGGTGATCTGGAAACGATGCACCAGCCGCTCGATTTCTGCGGCGTCAACATCTACCAAGGCCAGTACGTGCGCGCTACCGCTGCCGGTCCGGAAGAAGTGCCCATGCCGGTCGGCGCCCGGCTCACCGCCTTCGAGTGGTACGTCACGCCCGACGCCATGTACTGGGGCCCCAAGTTCCTCCACGAGCGCTACGGCCAGCCCATCGTCATCACCGAGAACGGCATCTCTTGCCGTGACTGGGTCTCCAAAGACGGCCAAGTGCACGACGCCCAGCGCATCGACTTCACCCACCGCCACTTGGACGAAGCCGCCCGCGCCATCGCCGACGGCGTGCCGATCGAGACGTACTTCCACTGGTCGTTCATCGACAACTTCGAGTGGGCCCACGGCTACAAACACCGCTTCGGCATGATCTTCTGCGACTACGAGCACGGCAACGCCCGCACCATCAAAGACTCCGGCCGCTGGTACGCCGAAGTGATCCGCACGAACGGCGCCTCGCTCGGCTAGCCCGACGGGCGTCGGAGGTGGACGCCCGCGCCCGCTCGCGCTTTCAGCGGTTGCGACCCAAGATCATCATCAGCACCAATGCGCCGATAATGCTGCCGATCCAGCCGGCGCTGTGCACGTTGCCGATGCCGTCTCCGGAGATCAGGTTGCCGATCAGGCCGCCGACGAACGAGCCGCCAGCGCCGATCAGCGTGGTCTTCACGATGCCGAGCTTTTGCGTGCCGGGCATGAGCGCCCGCGCGATCAGGCCGACGAAAAAGCCGAAGACCAAGAACAGGAGGATTTTCATAGGCTCTCTGAACCTAAGGCTATCACTGGGCGACGCAAGACTGCCTCATGGCCGACCAAATCTCGGCCGCAGCGGCCCGCGAGCCCGCGGCTGAAGGGTTGATGCCGTCCACCAAATAGTCGGGATGCCCCTCGAAAGGGCGCCGCAGGTCGACCCAGTGGCAGCGCGTGGGGAGGTCCGCGCAGGCGGCCTCGAGCAGGGGCCGGAGCGTTTGCACTTTGGCGCGGAGCCCAGCGTCGGTTGGGTCCGGATAGAAGGCGAACACGATGTCCTCGACGCCGTCCTCCGCCATCCGCGCGAGCAGCTGCTGGGCGGCCAGCGCGGCGTTCACCAAGAGTGGGCAGTCTGCCGTGAGTGGGTCTTCGCACGAGCCGAGCAGCACGTCGGCGCCGCCTCCGCTCATCACCACGACTTTGACGTCGGCCTCCGCTTTGCCGCTCGTGTACTGGGCTTCGATGCCGTTGCCGTCGAGCGCCAGCGCGTTGTCGAGCAGGCTCGAGTTGTCGCGGTAGCGCTCGCCCGCTGGCAAGACTCCCGCGTCGCGCGCCATTTCTTCGAGGTACGCGGTGATCTGATGGCTGAGCGCAAAGAAGCTATCGCCAATGACCAGCACCTGATTGGCGGTCACGCCGCTCTTGCTGCAAGTTGGCACGAGGCTCGTGGGGCGGCAGACGCCGGCGTCACACAACGGCGTCGCCGAATCTGCGCAGTCCGTATCGAGCTGGCATTCGAGATCGCAATGG
>DATAKF010000455.1:0-2290 GCA_036261775.1 Polyangiaceae bacterium
ACCCGATCCGCATGGTCGCTGGGTGGTTCATCGCCGGCACGGCATCGGTGGCGCCGGCTTCGCTGCTGCTCAGCTACTGGATGGTCGGCTGCTACTTCATGGCCATGAAGCGCTACGCCGAGTTCCGTGACATCGCGGATCAGCCACGCGCCGCTGCGTACCGTAAGTCCTTCGCGTACTACACCGAAGAGCGACTGCTGGTCTCGATCATGTTCTACGGCGCGGCCGCCATGTTGTTCTTGGGCGCGTTCGCGTTCCGCTATCGGCTCGAGCTCGTGATTGCCTTCCCGCTGGTGTCGCTGGTGATGGCCATCTACTTGATGATCGCCTTTCGCCCGAACAGCGCCGTGCAGCGGCCGGAGCACCTCTACAAAGAACCGACCTTGATGGCGGCAGTCGTAGCGTGCGCCGTCGTCACCTGCTTTGCGCTGTTGGTCGACATTCCGGCTCTGACCCAGATCTTCACCCCGACCGCGCCGACGATCGCCCAGCGCCACTGAGCGCGGGAGCTACAGCGTCGCGGGAGCTACAGCAGCGCGGGAGCTACAGCGTCGAAGCCAGCTGCTCGCAGCTGAGCTTTGCCCAGTCTTTGCCCAGCGCGCCACGTTGCACCACGCTGGGCGTCTCGCCTCGCGCGCATTCGGCCTGGCACTGCTCTTGGCCACCCGCCTGCTGACCCATCAAGAAGCGGCAGCTCTTGTTGGCGGAGCGATCACTCGCGTAGCAGGCGTCGCAGATTCCGCAAAACGCTAGGCACTCTTGCTGACTCGGCGCTGCGGGCGCCGTCAACGGTGTCGGCTTGGCGAGCGAGGGCCCTGTCCAATGGACCACACCGGCGAACGTGAGCGCGCCGAGGATGACCAAACCAATGTTTGCTGAATACATGACTCTCATGCTCAACCTGCCACGTCTCTCCGCACCGGACGGCGAACTCTGCGTAGCTTGCTAGTGACGGAGACGTGACGCAGTCGTTTCCCGGTCCAGGCGCGCACCGGTCGCTCGCGGTCTCAGCTCGGCGCGCGCCTCACGTGATTTGTTTCGTGCTGTGTGCGAAATCAGAAGAAGGCGCCGCAGGGGATGGTGCCGCGGCGGATGGCGTGAGCGCTGAGCGAGTCGTCGTCGCTCCAAAAGAACGATTTCTGGCCCGCCGCGCACTCGGAGTCCGGCGCGAACGCGATGCCCTCGTTGTTCGAGTTCGGCAGCGTGCTCGGGCGGTCGAAGACCCCGCTGATCAGGAAGCGGCCAACCGTCGGCGACCCGAGCGCCGTGTCGAGGCGGAAGACGGTGCCTTTGTTTCCGACCGTGTTGTCCGACCAACCCCAGAGGTAGTTGCTTTCGCGGTCGTACGCGAGATCCATGATGCCGGGCTGGCCGCTCGAGAAGGTGGCGACGCGCACGAAGGCGTTCGTGACGTGGTCGAGCGCGTAGGCGTAAACGTTGCCGTTGCCCTCGACGCCGACGAAGAAGAGGCCGCCGCCGTGGTTCGGGTAGTTGACCGGGTTGTAGGTGGCGTGCGTGGCTTCGTCGTAGAAGCCGCCCGCGACCAGGGCGGCGTCCGGCACGAACGTGATGGCCTCGAGGCCCAGGTTCGGGCCAACCACCGGCAGATCGGCCGTGACGTTCCAGTCGTTGAGCGCGGTCAGCTCGGTTGCCGAGCCGTTACTGTCGAAACGCAGGATGCTCAGGCGGCTCACGCCGTTGTTGTTGTTGTCGCGCTCGCTGGCCACGTACACGTTCGAGTTTGCCCAGTCGCCCTTGGTGACGCCTTCGGTGTCGGGCGCGCCGGTGCCGGTTGCGTAGTGGAGCAGCTTGCCGCTGGTCCAGCCGCTCTCCGCGTCGGGGACGTAGCTCGTGCCGTCGTAGAGCAGCCGAAACAGCTTGGACGGGCTGTTTTGGACCGCCCAAAGCACGGCAGGCGCGCCCGCGGAGGGCGGCTGGTAGTTGAGCCCCGACATGTTGGTGCCAAAGTAGCTGGCTTCGTCGACCGTCACGACTGCGTCGGTGCCCGGCCAGGCCAGCACGCTGACGCCGCTGCCCGCGCCCGCGGTACCACCAGCACCCGCGTTCGCGCTACCACCGGCGCCCGCGCCGCCCGCCCCGGCGCTGCCGCCCGCGCCGCTACCGCCCGAACCGCCGCCCACGTTACCGCAGTCGTTGGCCGCGCCCTTGGTCGAGGGAGCGGCGATGAACGCGCCGGAGCCGTTCGCGCAGCGACCGTAGGTGCTCGCAGCGTGAGCGGTCCAAGCGTACGAATCGACCGGGTTGCCCTGAGCGTCCCAGACGCGCGCCG
>DATAKF010000459.1:0-6510 GCA_036261775.1 Polyangiaceae bacterium
ATGCCAACCGTTACCCCGAGAACCGCAATTTGAGCACCAAACTGGCCGCCTGCCAGGAATGCCACGGGAATCGATGCTGCGAGGTACCACGGGGAAAGCTTCATGCGCAGGCGCTCCAGGTCACTTGTGGGGAGGAAAGGTTCAGGGCGGGGAGGTGTCGCGCTCACCAGGCAGGGGAGCAACGACTCAAGGTAAGTGGATGTAGGATAAGGTGCCACAAGGGCGTGAAGAGGGGCAAGAGTTAGCCAGGTGCGGCAGTGCGTTCAACCTCAATCGACGCGCCACGTTATTTATGTGGGTATTTGCGAGGCCTCGGCGCACCTGCGCTTGCGTCCATGCAACGGCCGGAAAGGCGGATGAAACCGCGGGCGTACAAAGCCCCGTTTTGGCTCGAGTTTTGGTAGCGTCAGCCCGGTGTTGGCTCGTCCTTCCGTGCTCGCCTGTGCCGCACTCGTCGGCATCGTGCTGTCCACGACTAGCTGCGGCGACGATGGGATCTTGCCGAAGACGGTCAATCCGGGTCCCGACTTCGTTCAAGAAGACGTGACCTTCGACGACGAGTTCTATTACTGCCGCGTCGAGCCGGTCCTGTTCGCGGCCGCTCAGAGCTGCGGTTCAGGCGTGGCGGGGAAGGATCCCGCCAACGGCTGTCACTTCAGCGTGACCAAGTTTCGCCTCACCGATTATTCGCCGCTCGTCGCCGAGAGCTGCAACGGCGACGCGCTCGGCCCGACGTCGATCGTGCCGGTATCGGCGGAGCAAAACTACACCGCGGCTCAGGCGCGCATGAAGCGCGACCCGAAGCTTGCGGCTCTGCTCCAACGCCCGCTCGGCAACGCCACGCATCCGCGGCGCATTTTCGCCGAAAATAGCCAAGAAGCGGCCGTCATCCGCCAATGGGCCACGCAGTTTTCCAGCCAATGAAGCGCGCCCTCTTCGTCATCCTGAGCCTGCTGGGCTCGCCCTCGCTGGCGCGTGCTGCGGATGAAGACGTCAACGAAGACGCATACGCGCGCGTCATCGTCGCCGAAGCCGAGCTTCGCGCGGGGCCGGGCGTTTCGCATCGAGTCATCTACCGCGCGCCCCGCGGCGAGACATTTTTGATCTCCGCGCGTGAGACTGCCGGCTTCTGGCTGCAGGTCACGTTGCCCGACGGTCGCACCGGCTACGTGCTCGGTGACACGGTCGAGCCGGTGTCGGCCAGCGACGACTCGCTCGAAGCGTCGCGCAAGCCGGGCTTCTTTGCGCCGCCCGCCCTGCGCGACGCCAACGCCGGCTTCGCGATGATGGCCGGCATTTACGATCGCGCTGGCTACGTCGAGCTGCGCCCGGCCTGGGTCATCGCCCCGGCCATCGCGCTCGAGCCGTACGTGGGGCTCGCGCTCCAGAACGACAGCCGCCGCATCGTCTACGGCGCCGCAGGCACGCTGAACCTGCTGCCGGACAAGGCGCTGACGCCGTTCGTCACCATCGGCGCGGGCGGCATGTACGAGCAGCCCAAAGACGAGTTCGTGCGCCAGTCTCGCAAGTGGTTCCAGGCTCGCGCGGGCGGCGGCGTGCTCATCAGCCTGCGCTTTCGCGTTTCGCTCCGGCTCGAGGCTGCCAACATGGTGCTCTTCCAAGAAGACGACTACCAAAACGTCCAGTGCTATGCGGCTGGCCTGGGGACCTATTTCTGATGGAGATTCGCGGCATGCTCCAACTGGCTTTCGTGGTCTTGCTGTTGGCAGTCGGCGGCTGCGTGACGGTTCGACCCGAGCAGCGCGCGGTGCTCGCTGACCCGACCATGCAGTTCGACAGCGATCCTGGCGACGGCGCGGCGCGCGACCACGTGCTCGAGAACCGTGAAGGCTCGAGCGGCGGCACCTCGGTCAAGGGTGGAGGCTGCGGTTGCAATTGAGGCGCTCGGTCGTGGCCCTGGTGGGAGCGGGTGCAGCCTGGCTCGGCTTGGCGCTGCCCGCGTGGGGGCAGGTGCTGGAGGTCGCTCCGCGCGCCACCGTGTTCGTCGAGCCGTCCAAGACCAGCAAGCTGACCGTCATCAACCCGACCGCGGAGCTGCAGGTCAATCCTGCCGACTGGATTTCGGCCAATCTCGTGGGGGAAGCCGACATCGTGAGCGGCGCGACCGAGTCGCTCAAGGGTGGGCGGCTGAGCCCGGTCGACATCGTGAGCAGCGCGACCAAGTTCAAGGACACACGCTACCAGGTCAGCGGCGCCGCCACCGTGAACCGCGACAACACCAAGCTGTCGGTTGGCGCCTCGTACGGCACCGAGTCCGACTACCGGTCGATGGCGCTGTCGGTGCAAGCCGGCACGACGTTCCTGCAGAAGAACACCGAGCTAACGCTCGCTTACGCGCGCGGCTTCGACAAAGTCTGCACCATGGCCTTCGCGGCCAGCGACTCGCCGTCGGTGATGCTGCCGCTCGACAGCTCCAAGGGCTGCTTCACGAGCGCTGCGGATCGCGCGACCCGCAAGGTCGATCTCGACAACTTTCAGACCGGCTGGACGCAGACTTGGACGCCGGTGTTCGCCACGCAGCTGGTGCTGTACGGAGCCTTGCAGCACGGCTTTCTCGAGAACCCGTACCGCTCCGTCGTGATCGCCCCCGCAGGCGACGAGGCGCTCGAGAACCACCCGGACAATCGCTTGCGCCTGGCCGCAGCCGTACGCGCCAAGTACTACCTGAAGCCGCTGCGCATGGCGCTGACGGCAGGTGGCCGCCTGTACCGCGACACCTGGGACATCTTGGGACAAACCTACGAGCTCGAAGCCGAGCGCTACGTGTGGCCCGACCTGCGCGTGATGGTGCACGGTCGCTACTACACGCAGACGGAAGCGCTCTTCTGGAGCGACGACTACACCGGTGGTGAGCCCGCCGACGGCCCGCGCGGCCAGTATTGGACAGGCGATCGCGAGCTCTCGCCCTTGTCCAGTTACCTGGTCGGCGGCCGCTTCATCTTCAAAAAGACCGCCGACCAGCAGAAGAAGTTCGGCAATGTGCTCCACTCCTTCGAAACCAGCTTCAGCTTCGACCTGATGAAGACGACGCTCGACGAGTTTACCTGGGGTGGGGTAAAGCCAGACGATACGCTTGCTCTTATTGGTTCCTTGGGCGTTAGAGCAGTGTTTTAGCGGCGTGCCCGCTGGTGCGACGGGATCGCTTCTTGGTCTCGTTTGCGCTTTGCATTCAGTGCCCTGCGATCCTTTAGAGCTGACAGGGTAACTGCACCGGCCTCGCCGGTTTGTGTTCTTTTCTTGGTCTCGTTTGCGCCTTGCGTTGGTCGCCCTGCGATCCTCGTGACCTGAGAGGGTAACTGCACCGGCCTCGCCGGTTTGTCCCAAGCGGGCTCACCGGGGGCGATCGTGATCTGGTCTTCCAAGATCCTTGGGTCGATCCAGCTGCCGCTCGCTGCGCTCGCGGCAGACGCAGCAGATTGACGAGGACGCGTTGTGCGGACTGCAGAAACGTGCTGCAGCAACTGCACGCGCGGCAGTCACTGTACGTCTCGACGGCCATGCGAGGCGGGTGCCGTTTCGGCTTGGCCCCCACAGACCCTTCCCGCCTTCCCGCCTTCCTGCGATCCCGCCCGGCTACTACCCCCGGTCGCCGCGCAGGCCGTGCTTACGCGCCAAATCGTACAAATGCTTTCGATCCATCTTGGCCTCGCGAGCAGCGGCGGAGATGTTGCCCGCGTGGCGGTCGAGGAGCCAGGACACGTAGCGACGCTCGAACTCGGCCTCGAAGTCGGTGCGGATTTCGCGGTAGCTCTTGGCGGCCGAGAACTCGCTCATCGGCTCGCGCGCGGAGCCGGGGCCGGCTGCCGACGCGGAGACGGGCAAGTCCAAGAGCCGCACTTCGCGCTCGCCGCCCGCCGTGGCCATGTAGATGGCACGGTCGAGCACGTTGCGCAGCTCGCGCACGTTACCGGGCCAGTCGTGCGCCGAGAGCGCCGCCACCGTCTCGCGGCTGAGCGCGATGCTGGCGGCCGGGTCGCGCTTCTTCGCCACTTCGACGAAGCGCTCGACCAAGGCGGCGATGTCTTCGCGCCGGGTGCGCAGCGGGGGCACGGTGATTGGCACGACCGAGAGCCGGAAGTACAAGTCCTCGCGGAACTTGCCGCGCTCGACCTCTTCTTTGAGGTTGCGCTTGGTGGCCGCGACGATCCGAGCCTCGGCGCGCAAAGTCTTGTTGCCGCCGACGCGCCGGAACTCACCGGACTCCAGCACGCGCAACAGCTTTGGCTGCACGTCGATCGGCAGCTCGCCGACTTCGTCCAAGAACACCGTGCCGCGCCCGGACAGCTCGAAGGCGCCCTGACGAGTTGCGACAGCGCCCGTGAAGGCGCCGCGCTCGTGACCGAACAGCTCGCTCTCGATCAAGTTGTAACTGACGGCTCCGCAGTCCACGACCACGAAGGGCTGATCTTTGCGGTGGCTCTGCTGGTGAATGGCGCGCGCCAGCATGTCTTTGCCGGTGCCGGTTTCGCCTTCGATCAGCACCGAAGCGTCGGTCGGCGCGATGCGCTCCAGTACGCCGAAGATGCTGCGCATCGCCAAGCTTGGCCCGAGCACATCGCCAAAATGTGGCGATTCGCTGGGCAAAATCTGCGCGCGGTTCGGATCCGTCCGCACCACCAGCTCGACGCTGCCGACCGTGAGCGTCGCGCCCGGATCGATCAACGCTTCGCGGATGGCGGTGCGGCCAACGCGCGTGTGATTGGTCGAGCCCAAGTCGCGCACCAAGATGCCGGCCTTGGTGCGTTCGAGCTCGCAGTGATGTCGCGACACGGTGTCGTCGGGCAAAACCAGATCATTGTCTTGGCTTTTGCCGACGCGCAGCTTCTGTCCCATTTTGACTCGCTTACCGCGAGCACCGCCGGACAGGACGACGACCATCAGTTCTTCGGGGAGTCCATCCCCCAACGGTTGGGCCCTAGTCGCGATATCCGGGTGCGGAGAAGGCTGAGTCACAGGGAGGGTTCAATCCGGCGAGACGATCACTTCGCCACCCACCAGGCTAACCTGTCGTTCAAAAGTTGTCTCGGTCGGAATGGGGTTGAGATCCCCCGCAGTGCGTTCCTGGAACGTAATGACTACGATGTAGGTTCCGTTCGGGGCGGAGAACGTGTGTCGAATGACGCCAGGTGATGTGCTGGCGCCGGCATTGGGCGCAAAGGCCTGGGAGAATCCTGCTGTTGGTTCGTCGTCGCCCAAGCGGGTGACGGCGCCTTCGACGTGGATCAGCTCACGGCTACCGGCACGGAACGCCACCGTTTGATCGTGCGGAGCGTGGCGCGCCATGTAGCTGGCCACTGCCGCGATGCCTCCCACGAGGACGATGCGCGCGAGCAGCGACTTGAGCTTGGGCGTCACGGCGGAGTGGGTGCAGGCGCGGGCGTCGGCTTCGGTGCCGCCACCGCGGCGCTGGGCTTCGGCGCGACCGCAGCGCTGGCTTTCGGCGCTGCTTTGCCGGCGCTGCTGCTCGGTGCGGCGCTGGCGGCTGCGGCCGCAGCTGCGCTGTTCGCAGCGCTCGCTGCCGCGTTGGCATGCGCTTGCAACTGCGCTGCGTTCATCATGCGCACGAGGCGCACCAAGTTGGCGATCGTCGTGTCCGGCAGGTTGAACGCGGGCATGGCGCCCTTGCCGAGCTTGATCGACTTGGCAATGTCCTGATCCGTCCGCGACTGTTGCCAAGCCGGATCGCTCAAGTTCGTGGCCTTGAGCATGGGGCCGCGCGGACCGTCGCCTCGACCGAGCTCACCGTGGCAAGGCGTGCAGTTCTGGCTCCAGGCGACGAGCGTGACGTCCTCGAGGCCCGGCACGGCGGGTGCAGTCTGGGCTTTGGGATCGACCTGGGTTTGACTCTTGCCGGGGCTGTCGTTTTGGTCGTGATCGGACGCGCGCCATTCACGCACGTCGGCGCTACGGCCGTTACAGCCGAGCAGACTGAGCCAAAGGATCGGAAGAATCGCGCGCCTGAGCCCGAAAGCCGAGGCGCGCGCACGCAGCGGTTGAATCACTCGAAGACTTTACCGCCACCCGTCGGGTCGAGCCCCAAATACTTCTTGCCGCCGAGCTCGGCGACGTGAAATTCGGTGCGGCGATTCTTGGCCTTGCCTTCTTCGGTCGTGTTGTCCGCGATGGGCTTGCTCTGACCAAAGCCAACGGCGAGCAGCCGCTCCTTGGCGACGCCCTTGGCGACGAGAGCCGCCTTGATGGCGAGAGCGCGCTGGCCTGACAGCGTCTCGTTGGCAGCGGCGTTACCCGCGTTGTCGGTATGACCCTCGATGCGCAGCTTGGTGACGCGCGGCGTCTCGTCCAGGTACTGCTTGAGCTGGTTCAAGGCCGCGTCGCTCTCGGGCTTCAAAAGGGCCGAGCCGGTCTCGAACACGATCTGGCCCGGGATTTCGAGGCGATCCTTCTTGAGCACCGGCTTGGCGGCGGGATCGGCGGCGGGAGCCGGCGTGGGGGTGGGCGTCGCCGCAGGCGCAGCGGGCGCGGGCGCAG
>DATAKF010000465.1:0-5691 GCA_036261775.1 Polyangiaceae bacterium
GAGCGGGCGTTCTTGAGATCGCCACCCTGCTCGTGCTCGTACGCGAGGTAGTAGAGCACCTCGTCGAGCTTCGAGTAGTCAGGGTACTCGTCCTTCATCATCGTGTAGTAACGGATGGCGCTCTTACGGGCCTCCTTCACGATCTTCTCGGCCGTGGCCGCGTCCGACTTGAACTTGCCGGCCTGACCGGGGTTCTTCTTCTTGGCGTCCTGCGCCTTGATGTCGGCCGCGATCTTGTCGCGCTGCCCCGCGCTCTCGAGCTCGACGTACGCTTCTGCCAAGCGCTTGACGAGCTGCGGGCGATCCGCCGATTTCTTGGGCGTGCGCTTGTACAAACGCTCGAGGCCCTGAATTTCCGTGATCAACAGCGCGCGGGCACGAGCCTGCAGCGCGCCCTTGCGCAAGTCGCGCTCGGCGAACTTCTTCAGCTCGTCGGGGTTGACCGGCTTGACGTCGTCCTCGCGCTTCTTCATCTCGCGCGGAGGCGGAGCGCTCTTGAACGCGACGGCGCGCTTCTGATGCGGGTCGAACTTCGCCGGACCGCCGGGGCAGGTCATCAGCGTCGTCTGAGCTTCCTTGGAGACACACTCCAGGCTCAGATCGGTGGGTTTGGCTTCGGGAACGGCGTGCGCAGCGCTCGTGGTAAGCCACAAGCCCAACGCACCAACAACCACGGAATAGGCTCTCTTCACGCTCATTTGCATCACCTTCCGCAAGCCGACTCGACCACCTGACGGTAGTAACCGAGCTCGTCGCGCCAATACTCACCGTTGAACGGCCAAATCACGTGCTCTTCGTCGGGCTTCACCACGCCGAAGATCTTTGCTTCCGCCTTGCTGACCTGGTTGGTCTGCAGCTTCTCGTCGAGCAAGTTGCGTTGCGCGGCGGTGATATCGATGAGGATCTTTTCACCGTTGCGCAGGTGCTCGTTCAGCTCGTCGACGTAACGCTGGTAGCGACCGAGCGCGAGCTCACCTGCTTGGCGCACCGCCAGGTCACGAGCCAGCTTGAGAGCGTCCGAGACCTCCATACCGAGGCCCGAGCTCTGGAAGTCCGCGGGCGACTTCTTGAAGCGCTTCTCTTCCTCCTCGAGCAGCTTCACGTAGTCGATGTTGCGGAGCAGCTGGCGATCCGACAGCGCGATCTCGACGATCGGACGAACCGTCGCCGGGATGTCGCCCTTGCCCTCGCGCACGTCGAGCAAGAACTTGAAGAACGCGTCCTCGCGGTTCTCGCCCTTGTAGTTCTTGAGGATCTTCTCGAGCTCGTCCTTGATCGGCGTGTAGCGCAGGTTGAACTTCGCCACGACGGTGGTGGCCGCGTCGTAGTTGCAGTTCGTGAAGTAGATGATCGCCTTCAGCACTTCCGACTCGGGATAGAACGAGTTCGGGAAGTAGGGCGCGCCGAGCGTGTGAATGTTGCCGAGCGAGCGCGGGTAGTCGCCGGCCATGAAGTAGGCCCACGACTCCTCGAACAGCGCGTCGAGCCAGTACTCGCTCGTGACGTCGACCTGGTTCCAGTACTTCACCGCGGCGCTCAGCTTGGTGCTGTTGACGGTCGGCGCGTTGGTCTCGGCGTCGAGCGTGATCGACGACGAGTAGTAGGTGCGAGCCATCGACAGGTACGCCAGATCGCGCATGCGATCTTCGTCGTCGACGCCTTCGACGCCTTCGTCCAAAGCCTTTTCGATGCGCTGGAACGCCTTGACGGCCGGCGCGGCCTTGCGCAGCTGCACGTAGCTGACGCCCGTGAAGAACTGCGCCTTCACGTAGTACTCGCTGCGGCGATCGACCTTCTGGAACAGCCGGATCGACTCTTCGAACTGGCGGTTACGGTACTTGTAACGGCCGAGCATGAAGTTCAGCTGCCAGTACAGGTCGCGCTGCTTCTCGTTGTCGAAGCGCGACAGGTCTTCGTCGTTGTACTTACCGACGCGCTCGATGATGTCGGCGGGCTCGGGGAGCTGGGTGGCGAGCTTCGCCAGCCAGAGCAGCGTCTCTTTGAACTTCAGGTGGTTCGGGTTGTCGGCGACGCCGCTGAAGATCTGGTAGCTTGCCTGGTAGAACTTGAGGCGGTAGAGCGAGATCGCCAAGAAGTACTCGGCGAGCTGCTTGTTGCCCGGGTCGTCGCCTGTCTCGCCGGAGCGCACGCGGTGCAAGGCTTGCGCGGCTTCGTTCCAACGCTCCTTGTCGAACAACGCCTTGGCTTGCGCAGCCGCCTCGGTTGGGTTGCCGGCGACGACGGCGGGCTTGGCCTTACCCTTCGGCGCGTCCTCGTCGAGGTCGATGTCGACGCCACCCTTCTTCTTCGCGTCGCCAGCGGCGGGCTTGGCTGCCCCACCCTTCTTGCCTTTGGCGGCAGGCGCGGGCGCGTCTAGATCCAACACCTCTTGAGCGCGGGCAAGATTGGTGATGCCGAGCGAGCTCGACAAAACGGCTGTAGCCAGGATGCTGACCGCGACCAGACGCTTTCGGAACATGAATCCTCGTTGTTGGGTGGAGTGGCACCGCCCGCTCCAAACGGAGGGGGCGCCGAACCCCGGGCAAAGGGGGCGTCGGACGGGTTGGGGTCTCGAGACGAAAAAGCCTAATAACTACCGGTAGATACAACCCGCAGGGCTGCGGCATGTTAGATAGCGGCGGAAGCCGTTGTCAAGCCTCGTTGAAACTCCGGCGGGCTTATTGAGGCGTTTGGTGCAGAGCCATAAAATTCGCGTCGCGTAGCATCGGTCCAGGGAGTGAATCGAAACGCAGCGTCATGCGTCGCAATCAACCCGAACGCGAGTCCGACTCGCGTGGGGAGAATTTCTTTGTTTTCACCTCGACGGCCCGAGCGCCCTCGCGACTCAGCCGACTGAACCACGGCTTCTGCGCCCGGCCTCGCCGGGTTTTCGTGAGCTCGGCCTCAGTTCCGATCGTGATCTTTCCCAAGCAAGGTCGGTCAAACACCTGGCAGCTCACGCGGCAGGCCGCGTTCGCGACGCGCGCTAGCCCGGGCACTTCGACCGTTTTGAGACCGAGGGCCCCGAACAGGGGCGGAGGCGGAAGGGGCGGGCTTGCCCCGCCGACCCACGAGACAACGCCCCGCCGACCCACGAGACCAGAAAGGACCGCTCGAGCACGAGCGGTCCGGCGACTAACTGAGCAGCGACGTGCAAACTTTCCTCGAAGCGGTGGACGATTGTCGACGATCGCGAGCGCGTGGCCTGTTTCGCGTTGACGGAATTCCGCGCGCTCGATTAGCGTACGCGCCGGTCCGCGGGCGACTGTCGGAAGCCTCAACGCTCCCACAAACGCACACAAAAGTTAGCGAGCAAGGATGACAAGGATGCTGAGTGCTGGTTCATGGTCCGTGGCTCTGCTCTTGGGGTTGGCCGCGCTGGGTTGTACGCCCGGCGGCGTGGGCGATCCGTGCACGCCGGAAGACGAATACCAGCAGACTTTCAACGGCTTCCAGGTCACCGAGACGAACGTCGAAAGCCGGTCGTTCCAGTGCGAAACGCGCCTGTGCTTAGTGAACCACTTCCAGGGCCGCGTCAGCTGTCGCCTCGGCCAGCAGAGTCAGCTGGACGTGAACGGCGCCCCCATCGCCGGCTACAAGCCGAGCTGCTCCATCCCAGGCACAGCGGTCAGCACTGACCCGGCCAGCAAAGACAACATCAACGTCGAGGTTAAGCCGCAACTGGTCGATCGTCAGACCGAGAAGGCGGTTTACTGCTCGTGTCGTTGCGATGGCCCGGACAAGAACGCCCGTTACTGCGAATGCCCCGAGGGCTTCCAGTGCGAGAAGCTGGTCGACAACCTCAAGATCACCCAGGGTTCAGGGCAGCTCGCCGGTTCTTACTGCATCCGTGCCGGCTCCAAGTACGACCCGAACGACCCGACGGTCGACACCTGCCTCGACAACCCGGCCAAGTGCGGCTGCGGCGGGGACAACCCCGACGTCGAGTGCGGCACGCGCTGAGCGAGCGCCACGCGCTGAGCGAATCGAGAGCGGGCGCCGAGCTGAGCAAGCCGTCGCCCGCTTCTTGAGCGAGCGCGGTTTTCAGATCGTCGCGACCAACTTGCGGCTCCAGTACTTGGAGCTCGACGTCGTTGCGCGCCGTGGTGACCTGATTGTCGTCGTCGAGGTCCGAGCGCGCGGCGCCAAGTCTTGGACGACCGGCTTCGGCAGCCTCAATGGCAAGAAGCGCTACCGCGTGCGCCTGGCCGGCCAGCGCCTCTGGCAACGGCGCTACCGGCACGACCCGACCGTCAATCGGCTGCGGTTCGATGCGGCGAGCGTGGTCTTCGGGGTGGATGGACCAGTCATCGAGTACGTCGAAGCCGCGTTCTGATTTGGGTTTTGTTCTCCTCCGTGCCGTACGCGGGCCGAGGGGCGACTACAGCGACCTGAGGCGCAGCGGGCGCTCGGCCATTGGTCTTGGTTCTCCTCCGTGCCTTGCCTCTGGCGCGAGGCGACCTTGTCCACCTGAGGCGTAGCTGGCGCTCGGCCTCGCCGAGTTTCGTTCACTCCGGTCTTCTGTTTCGATCGTGATCTACCCTCGCCAAGGTCTGGCAAGGTCGTTCCAGCTCGCGCGCAAGCGCGCTCGCAGCTCGGAACAGAGCTCTTCGTGGCTCGCCGAGTTATCCGGCAAGATGTCACTGAGCGCGAAACGAAGCCGTCCGAAGGGATTAGGGTGTCCCGATCCCTCCTCCGACTAACCCCTAACCCCTCAAGTGTTGAGCGCGTCGATCATCTCTTGGCGGAGCTGGTAGAGCGGCTCCAGCTCGCCGGGCTCCGCCTTGGGCTCGAGCGCCTTGATGGCCTGGTCGAGCTTGTCGATTTCGCCCTGCTGCCGGGAGCGCAGGTTGATGACCATGGTCTCGAAGGCCTCGAAGAAGTCGACGAGCTCGTCGCCTTTGCGCAGCTTGTTCGGGATGCGCAGGTGCCCCTCGCCCACTTCCCGAATCTGGCGCTTCATTTTGAAGATGGGGCCAGCCACCTTGTGCGTGACCAAGATGCCGGCAAAGCCGATCAGCACGACCAGGAGCGTGAGCGCCGTGGTGAGCGTGATGAGCATGGTCCGCTGCGAGCTGCGAATACCGGCCGATTGCTGCTTCAGGCCGGCAGCCTGCTGCTCGAGCGCGGCTTGCTGGCTCTTCAAGCGCTCGTCCTGTTTGTCGGCGTCACCTTTGAAGGCCTCGAGCAGCGCCGGGTTGTCGCTGTAGATCGGATCCTTCACGATGTTCATCTTCACGACTTCGCTGACCTTGCGGCTCTCTTCCACGACCTCACGGCCGCGTCCGACCACCTGCTCACCTTGCTGAACCGTCTGCGCGCTCTGCGCGATCACGGCTTCACTGGTGCGCCACAGCAGCGTGCCGAGGCAGACGCTGAAGAGCAGCGCGATGCCGACGAGGTAGCCGCTGTATTTGAGCTGGAAATGCGAATCCAGCAGATAGTTCTTGAGCCGTCGCTGATGGCGACCTGTCGGGGGCGCAGACATGGATGCCGCTTGGGGCATATCGACCTTCTCCTACTAGCCCGCCCGAAAGGGAAACCCTCGAGCGCAACCTCGGAAGCTTAGGGGGCCAAGGGTCATGCGAGCAAGAACGGTGTTGCTCCTTCTGCTCCCGGGTCCGTTGGTACTGTTATCGGGCGCGCTTATTGATTGGGGGCGGCGGACTTGGCTACTGATTTGGAGCAATC
>DATAKF010000468.1:0-22609 GCA_036261775.1 Polyangiaceae bacterium
TATGCTCGCCGCGAGACCGAGGTCAGCTTGTCGCTGGCGCCGGGGGGGCCGTGCACGGCTGCCTGTGTCAAGCTGAGCGGGTCGTTTTGAAGGTTGAAACGTCACATGACGACCTGGGAAGTTCCTTCGTTCTTGCGGCGACACTTGTGGAGTTTGTCGGCGTCAGTCGTGTCGGCGCTGTGCTTTGCTCAGCTGGCCAGCGAGCTCGGAGAACGAGAGCTCACACCGTTCGACTCCGCCATTGGAGGTGCCGTAGCGCAGTGGCGTGGCGGGGCCGATGGCGTGATGCTCGCGCTGACCCGGCTAGGCAATCCAGCCCCGGTGCTCACGTTCACCATCATCGTGGTCGGTACGTTGGTGGCCTTTTCTCGTCGTCGTGAGGCAATCTATTTGGCGCTGTGCGCGAGCGGCACCTTGCTGTTGAACATCGCCATGAAGGCGCTGTTCCATCGGGCGCGCCCCGGCGCGGAGGCTGTTTACCTGCTCCACATGCCGACCTCGTTCTCGTTTCCGAGCGGCCACGCCATGTGCTCCGCCGGCGTATTCGCTAGTTTGGCGGTCGTTGCCCAGATGCTCGGTTGGCCGCGGGCGTGGTCGTACCTCGCGGCCACGGGCTGCGCATTGCTCCTGCTGGGTGTCGGCCTCTCGCGGATCTACTTCGGCGTACACTTCGCTTCGGACGTCGTCGGAGGCCAGCTGGCTAGCGTGGCATGCGTGAGCGCGCTTACCGGCTGGTTCTACCCACGCCTACTGCCCGGCGAGACCACCCGCGTGAGCTAGGTGCCGCTGGGGCGGCGCGACGGCACGTTGCAAATCTCTTCGGTGCAGCGACCGGTCAAGCGCAGGCGGTTCTTTGCGAAGAGCGAATAGCCAGCGTCCAAAACTTGCGAAACGCCTGGCCAACGTGAGAACGCCACCGTGCGCCGAAAGCCGACGGCCGCGTACAGGCGCCGAAAGACCTCGGTGCCTTCGATGAGCTCGCCATTTGGCAGGCGCCCGTGAATGCGGCGCATCAGCTCCGGGAAGGTGAGCCCAACGTTTTCGGGTGAGAAGCCTGCTGCTTGGATGTCGGTAAAGCGGATGCGCTGGCTCTGCTTGTCCAACCTTCGCAGCAGCTCGATTTCTCGAACGCACAACGGGCAATCGCCATCGAAGAAGACTTCGACGTCGAAGGGGCTGTTGGCTGCCATGCCGAAAGCCTTGAGCCTTCGGCGACGCACGTCAATGGTCGCCAGGTAGACCATGTAGGCAACGCTCCCCCCAGACGCGCCGCGGCAACCCTAGTTGACGAGTGTATCGCCCGGCGCGGGCTTGGCGCGTTCGGTGTAGACGATGATGCGTTCGCCGGGGGCGACTTGATCGCTGCGACCGCGGCGATTGACGCGCTCCATTTGACCGACTGTCATGCCGTAGCGCTTGCCGATGCTGCCGAGGGTGTCGCCCTCGCGGGCGGCGATCAGTAGGCGTTTCTTGCCGTTTTGGCCCTCGAAGTAGTCGCAGAACTCGGGGCTGCCGGCGATCAGGATCTTGGCGTGAGCTTCCGGGACGTGCAGCACCTTCGACAAGTCGGCGTTCTTGGCGACGAAGACTTGCAGGCTCATGCCGGGCTCGAGCCGCGCTTGCACGTCCAGCGCGTTCCAATCCGCCAGGTCCTGCGGCGTGACGCGAAACGCGGTGGCGACGCCGGTCGCGGTGTCGCCGGAGACGACGCGGTAGAAGACGCGCTTGCGATCTGGAAGATCCACGCTGCGGCTCGGCACGACGACGAGCTCAGCGGCGGTCGTTGGATCCGGCTCGATGATGTGTGAGATGCGCGGTACCAGCAGCACCGTGCCGGCGGTCAGCACCTCGTCGGCGGCGACGCGGTTCTTTTCGCGCAGCTCGCGCTCGCTGGTGCCGTAGGCGCGCGCGATGCGCTCGACGGTTTCGCCCGCTTTGACGACGTACGGCTCGAGCCCGTCGTCGCGGGTGGCGGCGGTCGGAGTCCATTTGGCGCCGCTGCCCGCGGGTACGCGGACGCGGTACGAAGTCCGCGGCGCTCCCGGCGCGGCCGGGGGCGTACGCCCAGCTAAAAACTGCGGATTCAGGGCCTCCAAGCCGTCGGTGTTGCTGCCCACCGCCCGCGCAACGTCCGACAGCGTCACGGACGGGCCGACCACCACCACGTCGAAGCGCTCCGGTGGATCTTCGGTCACGCTGTCGAGACCGAATGCGCGACGGTTGTTCATCAGCACCGCGGTCGCCAAGATCTTGGGTACGTACAGCGTCGTCTCCCACGGAATGCCGGCTTCGTAGCGCGAGAGCTCCCAGAAATTATTGGTGTTGAATTTGCGCACCGAGCGCGAGAGGCCGCCGTAGCCCATGTTGTAGGCCGCCATAGCCAGCTCCCAGCTGCCGAAGCGGCGGTACAGATCGCTCAGGTAGCGCACCGCGGCTTGCGTTGAGCGCTCCGGATCGAGTCGCTCGTCCACCCAGCGATCGACGGTGAGGCCGTAGCTGCGCGCGGCGTCGGGCATGAACTGCCACAGGCCGGCCGCGCCGACCGGTGACGCGATGGTCGGGTTGTGCCCGCTCTCGATCAAGCTGAGCCAAATCAGATCGAGCGGCAGTCCCGCGCGACTCAGCTCGGCCTTGATGGCCGCCGTAAAACGCCCCGATTTTTTGGCCCAAATCCGCGCGATGGAGCGGCCGCTCGGGGTGTCGCGATAGAAGCGCAAGTAGCGCACGACGCGCTCGTCGTAGCGCGTTGGCAGATCGGGCTGCGTGAGGCTGCGCAGCCACGCGGCGTCGCTCGTGCTCACTGGTTCGCCGCTGGGGCGGGTCGTCACGCCCGTGGGCAGGCCCGATGCGTCGACCTCGGGGCCCGTGACGGTCGGCGCCGGGAAGTCGAAGCCCAGCTCGACGCCCCTGAGCGGTTGCGGAAACAGCACGCGCTCGGCCTCGCGTAGGCGGAGGAGCTCGGCGTCGTTGGCGCCACGCTTGACCTGATCGTCGCTAGGGCTACCACCGGTGATGTGTTGGCGCGCGCTCTCGTCAGGGCTGCTGCGGGTGGCACCGGGCGGCAGCGTGGGCGAAGGCTTGCTTGGCGGCCTACCTTTTTGGTGCGACCCAGCGGGACCCGACGTGATTGGTTTTTCGGGCGCCGCGCTGGGCGGCTCTTTGGGTTCGGGGGCAGGCGCTGGCGCGACGCTGCGACTTCCAGCGCCGCGAGCCGGATTCGCGGCGGGCTTGTCGGAGGCCTCGGGCTTAGGGGTGGCTGCAGGCTCCGCCTTAGCGGCCGGTTCTGATTTGGCGGGCGCCGGCTTCACTGGCTCGGGCTTGGTCGGCTCGGCTCTCGCCGCGGACTCGGCTTTCGTCGCCGGTGCGGGCTTCGCAGCGGGCGCGGCGGCCGGTTTGGTTGGCGCAGGGGGCTTGGCCGGCGCCTTTTTCTCGGATTTCGCCGGTTCGTCCTTCGCGGCTGGGGCCGCTGGCAAGCTGCCGGGCTTGGCCTGCGCGGCGGCTAGGGCAGGGCTCAAACAGAGCACGAGCCAAACCGGGTAGCGCGCCACGAGCCTTCGCATCCCAGAGGCTTAACGGACCTCGGGCCGCCCGGTCAAATATCGCGGGGCGCTGGCAGGGGGTGACGCCCGGCCGGGCCCTCAGCCTTCGTTCGAAGCGGCGCGAACCAGCGGACCCGAAATGGGGCCAGCCGTCGTGGGGCTGCTGGGCAGGTCGTGCTGCATGCGGCGGCGTTTGACTTCCAGGTACGAGGCCGAAAACGGGTTGGCCGGAACCAACACCGGCACACGCCGCTCCACTTGCACGCCCAACTTACGCAAGGCGTCGAGCTTGTCGGGGTTGTTGGTCAGAAGCTCTACGGACTCCACGCCCAGGTTGCGGAGCATGGCGGCCGCGACGTCGTAGCTGCGCGCGTCGACCGGCAAGTGCAAGAGCTCGTTCGCCTCGATGGTGTCGGCGCCGGCGGCTTGGAGCGCGTAGGCGCGAACCTTGTTGGCCAGCCCGATGCCGCGACCTTCTTGGCGGAGGTACAGCAGCACACCCACGCCGCGGCGCGCGATTTCCGCCTGGGCGCGCTCGAGCTGCTCGCGGCAGTCGCACTTGAGCGAGCCGAACACCTCGCTGGTCAGGCACTCGGAGTGCATGCGCACCGGGATGCCACGTTGCCCTCGAACGTCACCCATGACGAGCGCGCAGTGCTCGCGGCTCAGCGCCGGGTGCGCGTCCGCGTCTTCCCATTCGAAAACGTGCAGATCGAAGGTGCCGAAACGAGTGGGAATCGGAGCGTGGGCTTGGTGCTCGAGCCTGAAGTCACGCTCGTGTGAACCGACCGGGGACATCGCGGAAACTTTGGAGAACATGGTGCGAGGGCTCCCAGGGGTCAAGTTGTGAGCCGCTGGTTCTTCTAAGGAGTGGGCTGTCTCGTGGGTCGGCGGGGCCCTGTCTCGTGGGGCGGCGGGTCGCTGCCCGCCTCCGCCTCCGCCGCCTCTTGCTAAGGAGTCGGACGGCGCTGATTGGTTCCCGAACTTCGACAGAGCTTCAAAATGGCTGACTCGAGCACCGCCTGAGGGGGCCGGCGCGTGCCGCCTTTGAGCTCCAAATCAAGACGGGCGAGCAGCTCGGGCCAGCGCTCTAGGTCGGCTCGGGGCAGCGCTTTGACCTGCTGGCTGAGCTCGCGAGCCTTGAAAGGCGGGGCCCCGGCGCGAATTGCGGCTTGGTCGGGGGACGCGCCGCCGCGCACCGCGGAGTCGAAGCGCAGCAGCTGTCGCGTGGACCAGGCCAGCACACCGAGCAGGCGCAAGCCGCGATCTTGCGGATCGTACACGTCGGCCAAGGCTGCCAGAGCAGCGCCCGCGTCGCGCCGACCCACGGCCGCGACCAGCTCCCAAACGCTGGCTGCGCGCAGGCGGACGATGCACGTGGCCACGCTGTCTTCGACGATCTCGTTGCCGTCTCCGACGTAGAGGCACAGCCGCTCGACCGCGTCCGCGACGGGCGACAACTCGGGGCCGGTCAGCTCCGCCAACAGGTCGGCGACGCTCGGGTTGATCTTGCAGCCGCGCGCTGCCACGCGGCGCTCGATCCAGTGCGGCAAATCAGCGCGTGCCAAGGCTTCACAGGCGACCAAGAAACCGTCGGCTTTGGCTTGCGTGTAAAGCTTGCGTCGCTTGTCCACGCCCGCCCCGAACAGCACGAGCACAGTGCTTGGCGAGGGCGACTTCGCGTAGTCGCAGAGCTTCTCTAGCGGATCTTTGTCGGTGACCTTGCCCTCGGTCTTACCGCCGCCCTTCGGTTCCCAGCGCTCGAGCCCGCGCAGCAGCACGAAGCGCCGCTTGGCCATCATGGGCAGGGTGCGGGCGGTGCCCAGCACGCGGTCCACGTCGGCCTCACCGGCTTGGTACTGGTCCTCGTTCAGGCCGGTGATGCCGCCCTTCAAGGCGGCGGCCTTGAGCGCCATCACGACGCCGCTCGCCAAAAACGCTTCGTCTCCGGCCACCAGGTAGACAGGGCGCAGCTCGCCCTTTTCGGCCTCGGCGAGCGCTTGATCCGGCGTCACCAGGCGCTTCTACCACGCGGGCATTGGAACGTCGCGCCGCCCCGTAGTAAAGCGGCGGCGTGTGCTCCCAGCGCGTCTTTGGCGCACGACAACCGAGCCTCGAGCAAGCGTCCCTCGTTGCCATCGGCAATTTTGATGGTGTCCACCGTGGCCATCAAGCCGTGCTCGCACAAGCCGTGCGCTTGGCGGCCGAATCCGGCTTGGTTCCACGCGTGCTCACCTTCGATCCACACCCCGCCGTGGTGCTGGGGCGCAGCAGCTTGCCGGCGCTGACCAGCTTGCCACGCAAAATCGAGCTTTTGTGTCGTCAGAGCGCCGAGCTGCAGGTGGTCGTCGAGCCGTTTACCGTCGAGCTAGCCAAGACCGAGCCTGCCGACTTCACGCGCCGGCTCTTGGTCGAAGCGTTGAACGCCAAGCAGGTGCTGGTCGGAGAGAACTTTCGCTTTGGGCGCGGCCGCGCGGGCGATTGGGCCAAGCTGCGGGAGCTCGGAGAGGCCCAAGGCTTCGTCGCGCACGCCACCGCGCTCGAGCGTGACGAGGCAGGCGCGGTCTCGAGCACGCGGGTGCGCGCGGCCCTGGAAGCCGGCGAGCTCGAGCAGGTGGAAGCTCTGCTCGGTCGGCCTCACGCCCTGACTGGCGTCGTGGTGCAAGGCCAAGGGCGTGGCCGCAGCATCGGCGTGCCCACCGCGAACCTGAGCGGCTTCACCGAGGCGCTGCCGCCGCACGGCGTGTACGCGGTGCTGGTCGATCTCGCGCGCGACGGCGTATTCTCGGCTCTGGCGGGCGGCGTCGCCAATTTCGGCGTGCGGCCGACGCTGGATGCCGGGCCGAGCTTCGAGGCGCATCTGTTCGATACTTCGCTGGATCTTTACGGGCAGGAGCTGCGCGTGCATCTGCTGGGCCGGCTGCGCGAAGAGCGAAAGTTTTCGGGCCTCGATGAGCTGCGCGCGCAGATTGCTCGCGACATAGAGGCCGCCCGAGCCCTCACGTCGCGGCGCTTGCCCGATCCCAGCGCCCTGCCGGCGTGGTACTAATCCGCCCCGTCATGGACTTCGACCCCGCCGAGCTCGATACCCTGTCGCGTGAGGACTTGATCCTGCGCGCCCGAGCGCGCGGCGTCGAACGCCCCGAGCAGATGACCCGTGTCGAGCTGCGCGACGAGATCGTGCGGCGCAGCGAGCCGGATCTCGAGCGCCAACGCCGCACGCGCGGTTGGCTCGGCGTCGCGCGCGACTTGCTCGCTAGCGTGGTCGAGTCGGGCTTGAACCTGCCTGACGCCGCGGCCGCCATTCGCGGCGACGGCAAGGGTGAGCACGACTTTCAGGGGCCTCCGCCCGTGGCGACCGTCACCTTGGCGGAGATTTACGCCGCGCAGGGCCACTACGAACAGTCGCTGCGCATGCTGGATGAAGTGATCGAGCGCGAGCCCGAGCACGCGACGGCTCGCACGCTGCGCGAGCGCATCGCCGAAGAGCGCGATCTCGGCCCTGGGCGTCGTCGCAAGGTCGTCGAGGCGAAGGCGGAGACGATCGTCACGCCGCAGCCGCCCGCGGTTGCGCCTGTTGCACCTGTTGCGCCGGCACCGACACCTCCGCCCGTGGCAGCGGCCCCCGTTCCCGCGCCGGCTGCCGTACCGGTTGCAGTGACAGAGCCAGTGGCAGTTACCGTTGCAGAGCCGGTGGTTGCTGCGGTTGCCGCTCCCGTGGCTGTGCCGGTTGCCGCTCCCGCGGCTGTGCCGGTTGCTGCTCCCGCTCCCGCTCCCGCTCCCGCGGCCGTGCAGCCGGTTGCTGCGCCGGCTGCGGTTGCCACTTCTACTCCCGCTGCTGCCGAGGAGGCTGCCCCCGAGCTCTCTCCAGCGCTGCTCGTGCTGCACACGTCGAACCGTGCGTTCGTCTACTGGCGCTTGCCGTCGTTCTCGGACGCGCTGCGGCTGCGAGCCGTCACGGTCTCGCCGCAGCAGAATGGCCTCAGCATCGACGAGCAGGAGCATCCAATCCTTGGCGCTGTCGGCGGATTTTGGCTGTCCCGTTTCAGCCCGGGCAGCGAAGTGCGCGCTGTGGTCGGAGAGCTGTCGAGCGATGGCTTCAGCCCGCTCGCGGTGGCACGCGTCTTCGACAGCGCTGCCGATCTGTCGTTCGATCCGCTGGGCGGCGAGCCCGATCCGGAGCTCGAAGCCGCCGCCCGGGTCGCCGCAGGTCTCTAATCCCGATGGGTTAGTTGGCTAGCACCGCGAAGTCGGTCGCGCTGGCGTCTGCGCCGCCGGTCGCTGCGCCGGTGACCTCGAAGTCGCCGAGCGCGTTCTCTCCAGTTGCCTCGTCCCACACCTGTTCGTTGGCGAGCCGCAGCGCGTACTCGGGGCGCGCCTCCAAGGTGGCTGCCGCGTCGGGTAACCACAGAGACAGGCTGTAGGTTCCGGCCGGTAGCGTGGACGGCAGTCGCAGCCGTACCTGCAAATTGGCGCCAGCGAGCCAACGACGTGGATCGGCCTCTTCCACCTTGGCCTTGGCCGAAAATCCCTGGCCGCGCAGCACCAGGAACACCGGGCGTGCGTTGAACGGCGCTGCAAAACCGTCGTTTTTCAGCTTCAGCGCGAGCGTGAAGCTGCCGCCCGGTTTCACGGCCTCCGGCAACGCTGCGCTCTCCAGCAGCAAGCGATAGCCCAGCCGTCGCTCCATTTCCTGTCGGCACGGCTGCCAGCTCGTGAGCACGTCTTCGTGGAACTCGCGGTTGATGTAGCTGAAGTGCAGCTTCGTCATTTCGGCCAGCGCGCTCGCGCACTCGGAGCGTGGCGCGCTGACCGCGCAGGTCTCGCCGCCCATCGGCACGAAGGCCGTGTCGGCGCCCACGTAGTCTCGAAAGGCGTCGACTTGGTCGTCGGGATACGTGCCTACGTCGGTGTCGCTGCTGACAAAGCAGTCGTTGTGGTGGCCGACGCGCGCCGCAAACGAGCCACCGAAGGCGTTGGCCTCGGTGAGCGGAGCGCCGTACATCGCTTGCTTGTACGGTGGGTAGCGCAGCTGCACACTGCGCGATGTCGGGACAGCCGACACCAGCGCTTCGAGGATTTGCTGCCGGGTTTCCGGCTCGGTCAGGTTGTTGGTCGAGGTGTGCCACTCTCCCCAGGCGCCGATGAAGCCCGCTTGCACGACCGCGACCACGTCGGCGTTGGCTGCCAGGAGCGGCTGCAGTTGGCCAATGTGCTTCAGCACCGAGGCAGCGGGCGCGTCGGGCTCGGAGTCAGGGTAAGGGCCAAAATTATAGGCAAAACGCAGGATGACCTTCACGCCGGCTTGGCGCGCTTTCTCGAAGCCCGCGCTGGCTTGCTGCAGCAAGGCATCGGGCAGGTCGCTCGTGCGGTACTCGTCGAGTCGCACGTACGAATGCACGAGCGTCGCGCCCGAAGCGCGCAAACCCGATAGGTTGGGCGCGTCGACCAGGTCCGTCGTGGCGTAGAAGCCGCGCTCGGGGTTCAAGATCACCGCGTCGCTCGGCGCGAAGGTGACAGGTTTGGTCGGAGCGTCCTCGTCGTTGACGGGCGCGCCACCGCCACCAACGGTCCCAGCACCGCTGTCCGTGGTGGATCCACCGCCGGTGCCCTGGCCGCCTTGGCTAGTCTGGCCGCCCTGGCCGCCACTCGAGGTACCGCTACCGCTTGGCGCGCCCGCGCTAGCGCTAGCGCTCCGGTCGCCGCGGTGCGGTGAGCCACAGGCGCCGAGTAGCAGCGCCAACGTGAACAGCTTGCGCATGCTCGAAGAGTACCGACAATGGCGCTCGAGAACAGACGAAACTCAGTCGCAGCGTGGCCGATAGGGGCCCATGACCAGGGGTTTTGGGGTCTTTGGGTGTGTTTGCGCCATTGCGCTGTCGGTTCCGGGCCATGCGCGAGCTCAAGTCGCGCCTCGGCCGCTCACTCCACCGCCGGCGAGCGGCCGTTTCGAGGTCGCGCTAAACGCGCGCAGCACACACGCCAGCGCCCGCGCCGAACAAGCCGCGTGGCTCTCGGTCACGCTACCGCTCGACAAGCTCGCTCTCCCACGGGTGGCGCAGCGCCCGAGCGTCCCGGAGCCGCGCGGCGCCGTCCCCGCTTCTGCCTCCTCGTCGCCCCCGCCCGCCCCAACCCCCACGCCTTCCCCTTCCGCCGGGCCCACGCCCGCCCCCACGCCCCCGCTCGTCACCTTTCAACAACTCCACGCCCTCTCCGATCTCTCCCGCCGCGCCACCCGGGTTGCTCTCGCCGTCGTCTCCGCCGCCGCAGAGCGCCGCCGCTTGGACGCGCTCTCGTCGCGCGCTCGCGCCTCCGCGCTTTTGCCAGAGCTGCGTTTGCGTGCCGTGCGCAACACGGACCAGGCGCTGCGCTGGGCGCCCACGGGCGATGACCCGTACCGCGTCACGCAGGCCGAAGGCGCGGGCATCATCTTGGAGGCCAGCGCCATCTTCCGACTCGATCGCTTGCTGTTCGCGCACGAAGAATTGGCAGTCGAGCGCGCTCGCCAAGACGCCAGCGAACAAAGGTCGAAGCTGGAAGCGCGCGTGCAAGCCGCCGTGCTCGGGCTCTTTCGCGCGCGCGAGCTGGCCTGCGCCGAGCCCCGAGACGACTCCAAACCGACCCTCGAGCTACTGAAAGCTCTCGAGCAGTTCCAAGAGCTGGATAGCCTTACGGCGGGCTGGTTTGCCGACGAAGCGCCGCGCTTTGGCGTCGCTGTCTGGGGTTTTTCGGAAGCAGTCTTGGGCGTCTGCAGCCCTCCTGCGCCGCCTTCCGCCCGGCCCGCCACAAACCCTGTGGCGAGCCTCGAAAACTCGGAGTAAATACGCCCCGCCATGCTCGCTGATGCTCGCAATCTCCTCTCCGACCTCCAAAGGCGCGTCGATGCGCTAAGGGGGTCTCTTTGACGTCCCGGCACTAAAGCGAGAAATCGACGAGCTGGACGAGCTGTCCAGCGACCCCAACTTTTGGAACAACCAAGAGAAGGCCCAGGCGCTGATGCGCAAACGCGCCGCCGCGGTCGAAAAGCTCGAGCAGGCGCAGGCGCTCGAGAAAGAGCTGACCGACGCCGCCGAGATGCTCGAGCTGGCCGCCAGCGAGAACGACGAGAAGCTGATCGACGAGGTCCACGCCAGCCTCCACCCGATCGACGCCAAGGTGCGCGCGGCTGAGCTGCGGCGCATGTTGAGCGGACCGGTCGATCACGCAAACGCCATCGTGAGCGTCAGCCCCGGCGCCGGCGGCGTCGAAGCCAAGGACTGGGCGGAGATGCTGCTGCGCATGTACCTGCGCTGGTGCGAGCGCAAAGGCTTCAAGACCGAGGTCATCGACTACGAGCCGGCCGAAGAAGCCGGTATTACGGGCGCTTCGTTCACTGTCGCGGGCCCCAACGCCTACGGCTACCTGCGCGCCGAGGTCGGCGTGCACCGCTTGGTGCGCATCAGCCCGTTCGACGCCAACGCGCGCCGCCAAACCAGCTTCGCCGCCATCGAGGTCACGCCCGACATCGAAGACGAAATCGACATCGTCATCGAGGACAAAGACATCGAGCTTACGACGATGCGCGCCGGCGGTAAGGGCGGCCAGAACGTCAACAAGGTCGAAACCGCGGTGCGGCTGAAGCACTTTCCAAGCGGCCTCAACATCGTGTGCCGCGCCGAGCGCAGCCAGCACCAAAACCGCGCCATGGCGATGAAGATGCTGAAGGCAAAGCTGTACGAGCTCGAAGAGCAGAAGCGTCAGCAAGCCCAGCAAAGCTACGAAGCAGGCAAAGGCCAAATCGCCTTCGGCAGCCAGATTCGCAGCTACGTGATGCAGCCGTACCAGCTGGTCAAAGACCTGCGGACCGAGCACGAAACCGCGCAGGTGCAAGACGTGCTCGACGGCGACCTGGATCCGTTCATCGAGGCGTACCTGCTCAAGCACGCTGACAAGCTGCAACAGAACGCGCCGCCCAACGCAGGCTAAGGCGCGGGCCGCGCTGGGCCAAACCTGGCGCGGCTACTTTCGGTAGTCGAACCCGAAGCGCATGATCGCGTTGGGCAAGACGACGTCCTCGCAGTCCCATTGCCAGATGTAGAAGGCGTTGCGGAACGCCGAGTACGTCACGCCGTTGGTCGTGAAGGGCAGTGGGTCGCCCAGGGGTTCCCAGCTGGTGCCGCCGTCGTCCGAAATGACCAGCGTGGTGGCGCCTACGCTGACGATACGGCCGTCGGGCAATTCGATGGGTTCGATCGATTTGACCTTGGAAGCGTCGGCGATTTCGCTGAAATGCTCGCCTTTGTCGCTGCTCTTGTACAAGCCGCCCTGCTGGTGCCCGGCCCAGTAAATGGAGCCGTCGGAAGCGAGCAGCGGCTGGCCAATGACGCCGGCGTCGCTTACTTGGGTGAACTTCTCGCCACCGTCGACGCTGCGCTGAATGCCGGGGTTGCCGCCGTACCAGCCGCCGCAGCCGACCAAGAACGTCTTCGAGTCCAAGATCAGTGAGGTCGTGCAGAAGCCGCTGCCGTCGGGCATCGTCTTGCCGATGTCTTGCCAGGTGGCGCCAGCGTCGGTGGAGCGGAACAGCTTTTGAGCCTGCTCGTGGCTGCCGGCGAGCATCGTCTTGCGCGCCGGATCGCTGAAGTCGACGCTGACGGAGTCGCAGTGCGTGACGTCGCCCACTTGCAGGAAGGTCTTGCCGCTGTCGGTCGTCTTGTAAACACCGCCGCCGTTGTAGATGCCCGACTCCCAGAACGTGCTGGTCGAGGTCGGATCGTAGGCGATGTAAGAGATGCGGTTGGTGATGGAGTCGCCCTTGGCGCCGAGCGGCTCCCAGGTGACCCCACCGTCGTCGCTACCGAATAGACCCTGCTTGGCCACGCCGACGACGATCAAGTCGACTCGCGGATCAGCCGCGACCCGGCCCAAATTGCCGCACTCCGAGGCCAGGCCCGCCAGGCTGCCGGTCACGTTGACCCACTTGGCCTCGGGCGTTTCTCCCACGGGCGTGGGCATGGGCGGCTTGCTGCCGCCTCCACCCGTACCGGCCGTCGCGTTGCTGCCCGCGGTGGGTGCCTTTCCGCCAGTGTCGGAGCTGGTGGTACCCGCGCTGCCGTTGCCGCTGCCCGCCGGGTCGCTCGAGCCGCCCGTGCTGGAGCTGGTGGTACCCGCGCTACCGGAGGTCTTGCCCTCGTCGTCGTCGGCCTCGCCGCAGCTGGCCAGCAGGCACAAGAGCAGGAGTCCGCTGCACTGCTGGAGGACGTTCGTCATTCAAGGCTCCTTGGAGGCGATGAGCTTGGCCCATTCGCCGCGCAAAAACTCTTGCCCGTCGGCGTTGGGGTGTATGTCACCCGCAGGGATGAGATCGGTTCGGTTCTCGAACGCTTTCCACAGATCGGGACCCGGAACCAACTCGGGATACTTGGCGTACAGTGCGTCGATGCTCTGATTGAGCATGGGCCCTTCTTCGAGCTTTTGATCCGACCAGGGCACGTGGGGCACGACCGGGATCTTACCGGCGGCCAGCACCGTTTGCACCAGTTGCTCCAGCTTGAACTCGGCTACGTGGTCGTTCGTCCCGTACGCTAGCACCACGTAGCGACCCTCGAATTCTGCCAGAGATGTCGCGATGACGTCCTGGGCGGTCGTGGTGTTGGTGCCGCCCAGCGCGCCGTCTATCACCAGTGGAACGCGGCCTTTTTCGGCCTTTTCGACCAGCGCGGGCAAGTTGCTGAAGGCGCGCTGAGTCGTCATGTACGTGATGGAATCACCCATGAAGAGCCAGCCATCGCTGCCGCCGCTGGGCGCGCTGTACAGGTCCATGTCGATCATGACCTTGGCGGGGTCGCTGCTCTCGGTGACGCGCAGGCGCACCCAGCTGGCGCCGCCTAGCTCGAAGACGTGCTGGCGCGCGCTCTTGGCGTTGGCGCTGACGCTCGCGACCTCCTGCCAGCCGTCCGCCGGTGGCTCGGCAGCGCTCGGCGCGGTGTTGGTCTCGACCACGTAGTCGAGCGCGAGCATTTGCTCCGGCTTCGGCGCCGTCACTAGGTAGTCCGCCCAGTAGCAATACCAAGCCAACAGCACCTGCTGCCGCTGTGCAGCCGGCACGCGAGAGACGTCGTACGCGAGCCACGCTGGCAAGGCGTCCGACGACCATGCGATGTTCGGCTGCGCGTCGTTGGCGTTCTTGGCCATGCCGCTCGAAGCGAACGCCGGTACGTCGCGGCTGATCAGCTGCATGGGACCAGCGGCGCCCGTGCTCGCCGAGCCGGCCGTGCTGGCAGTCGCTGCGCCCCCGGTGGCGGTCCCGCCACTTGCGTTGCTGCCGCCCTGGTTTGCAACCCCCCCGCCGTGGCCGCCCGCGTTGGTCCTATCGCTGGCACCGCTTTCCGAGCAGCCCCCCAGAGGCAGGGCTACGGCCAGCGCCAAGGTCGCGAAGGCGCGCGCTCGCGTCACTTCGCCACCCGTCGTGGCGCCCACCACGCGCCCGTTGGTCGGGTCCACGTCCACATGGCGATCCAGCATAACGTGCCCGTGCGCGCGCGTGGCGCCGAAATTCGGCTTCTGCGCGTTCGAAAGCTGCCTGGCGGCTGGCAGGTAGACGGGGAGGGGGTCTCGCGCTAAACGCGGGGCGGCGCTCACACGTAACGGCGCAGAGGCCAAGCGAACTGATATGTCGGCGGAAAGCTCAGAAGATGCGTTGATCCAGCAGCGGCGCGAGAAAGCGGCGCGGCTGCGTGAACAAGGTCAGAACCCGTTTGCCAACGACGTCAAGCTGGACAAGCGCAGCACCGTCCAGCAGCTGCGCGTCAAGTTTGCGCCGGCCCTGCTCGACGCCAAAGAGCTGCGCTACGATCCCGAGCAGGTCGAAAAGCTCGGGGACCAAGAAGCCTTCGTGGTGTTCGGCCGCATCGTGCTGCGCCGCGGCTTCGGCAAGGCTAGCTTCATCCGCCTGCGCGACGGCTCGGGTGAGCTGCAGCTGTTCGCCAAGCAGGACATCTTGGGCAGCGGTTTCGCCGCGCTCGAGACCATCGACATCGCCGACCACGTCGAAGCGCGGGGTCGCGCCATGGTCACCAAGACCGGCGAGCTGAGCATCGAGCTTTCGTCGATTCGGCTGATCACCAAGGCCCTGCGACCCTTGCCGGACAAATGGCACGGCCTGACCGACACCGACATCCGTTACCGCCGTCGCTACGTCGACCTGGTAGCCAACCCCGATGTTGCGGTGGCGCTGCGCTCGCGCTCGCTGGTCGTGCAGGGCCTGCGTGATTTCCTGGATCGCCAGGATTTCCTCGAGGTCGAGACGCCTACTCTGCACACGCTGGTGGGCGGGGCCACGGCTCGCCCGTTCAAGACACACCACAACGCGCTCGATTTGGGCTTGTTCCTGCGCATCGCGCCGGAGCTGTACTTGAAGCGGCTGCTCGTGGGCGGCTTCGAGCGCGTGTACGAAATCGGGCGTTGCTACCGCAACGAAGGCATCAGCACTCGGCACAACCCCGAGTTCACGATGCTCGAGTTCTACATGGCCTACGCCACGTACGAGACGCTCATGCCGATGGCCGAAGCGCTGTTCCGGCACGTGGACGCCTTCGTGCTGGCCCGCTTGCAGGAGCTGGGGCTGGGCGACGCTGCCTTGGCCGTGCGGGCGCAGCGCCCGTTCACGTTCGACGAGCCCTTCGCGCGCGTGCCCATGCGCCTGGCCGTGGAGCAGGCGCTGACGCGCGCCGGGCTGCCCACCAACATCGCCGATCAGCTCGAAGCGCTGGCTTTCGTGATGGGCCCCGACAACAAGCGCCTGCCCAGCCCCGCCGACGCTCTGGTAGACGGCTACAAAGCGGCCAGCGAGCGCGCCGGCAAGATCGACTGGGGCAACCTGCGCCGCGCCCTCAGCCACTGCGCGCTGGGCGGCGAACGCCTGTTCGTTGCCTACGAATACCTAGCTGAGCCGTTTTTGGTCGACGACTACCGCAGTCAGGACGGGCAAAAGAGCGTGCCGGTGTTCATCACCGACTACCCATTCGAGGTCTCGCCGCTGGCCCGCAAGAAAGACAGCGACGGCACCTTGGTCGATCGCTTCGAGCTGTTCGTGCACGGCCGTGAGCTGTGCAACGCCTTCAGCGAGCTCAACGACCCCGAGGACCAAGCCGCGCGCTTCGCCGCGCAGCTCGAGGCCAAGGAACGCGGCGCCGAAGAGACGATGGACTACGACCACGATTACGTGATGGCGCTCGAGCACGGCATGCCCCCGGCTGCCGGCTTCGGCCTGGGTGTCGATCGTCTGGTCATGGCCATCGCAGGCCAAGCGTCCATCCGCGACGTGATCGCCTTCCCGCTGGCTCGCCCCGAATGATGCTGCTCGCGATTCCAGCGGCGCCCAAGCTGCCCGTGAAAGAGACGTGGCTGACCACGTTCTGGAACGCCATCGGCATTTACGGCCGCATCGGGCTGATTTTCGTGGGCGTGCTCGCGCTGGTGGTGGGCGTGTTCTTTGGCTTGCGCTGGCTGTCACGCAAGCTGGGCACCCGCGTCTGGCGCATGCTGCTGCTCGCGGTCGTCGGTATCGCGGGCGTGGGCTTCCTGGGGCTCGGCACCTGGTCGCATTTCTTGCCGCACGGCAAGGGCACGCCCTTCGTGCTGGGTCACCAGGTCATCAACGTCAGCACCGTGGTGTGCGGCATGATCTTCGTGGTCGGCCTCTCGGCGCTGGCCATCCCCTACGCGCTCGACGCGCTCGAGCGCGGCGGCTTCATGTCGTTCGTGGCCGCGCGGCACGTGCGCGCAACCAAGAGCGGATTTCTGACGGTCATCTCCGTCTTGTCCATCGTTGGGGTGGCGTTGTCGGCGCTGGCGCTGTGCGTGGTCGTGGCCGTCATGGGCGGCTTCGGCGCGGACTTGAAGCGCAAGATCTTGGGCAACAACGCGCACGTGCGCGTCGAGGCCAAGAAGGTCGGCGGCTTCACCGACTGGCGAGACCTGGCCGACGATCTGCGCAAGGTCCAAGGCGTCAAGGCCGTCACGCCCGTAGCTGGTGGCGAGTCGATGGCCTCCAGCGCGTCCAACACCGCCGGCGTGCTGATCCGCGGTATCGACCCCGACTCGATCGGCACCGTCATCGATCTGCGCACCAACATCGAGGTGGGGCGCTTCGAATTCCTCAAAGATACCAAGCGCTTGGCGAACCTGCCGCCGAACGAGCCCATCGGTCTCGGACCGGGCGGCGAGGTGTACCTCAAGGGGCCGGACCTCAAGAGCTACACCAGCAAGCTCGACTCGGAGCTCGACCCCTCCGTCAAAGACGCCGTGCGCGAACCGGACGAGTTTCCCGGTATCGTGATCGGGCGCGAGCTGGCCAAATCGCTCCACGTCTACGTGGGCGACGAGATCACGCTGGTATCGCCGATTGGCGACTTGGGCCCGATGGGCCTGATGCCCAAGAGCCGCCGCTTCCGCATCGCCGCCATCTTCTACAGCGGCATGTACGAGTACGACGCCAGCCAGGCATACGTGAAGCTCGACGAAGGCCAAGAGTTCTTGGACCTGAAGCAGAACATCACGGCCCTCGAAATCCGGCTGGACGACGCCGAGCGCGTCGACGCCGTGCGCCCGCTGATCGAAGGTCAGCTCAAGCGCGACGACGTGCGGGTGCGCGACTGGAAGGAGCTGAACAAGAACCTGTTCAGCGCCCTCAAGCTCGAAAAAATTGCCACCTTCGTGATCTTGTCGCTGGCCATCTTGGTCGCCAGCTTCTGCATCTTGTGCACCCTGCTCTTGATGGTGACCGAGAAGAGCAAAGAGATCGCGATCATGAAGTCGCTCGGCGCGAGCGACGGCGCCATCCTCACCATCTTCATGGGCGAAGGCATGCTGATCGGCGCCATCGGCACGTACTTTGGCGTCGCGACGGGCTTTGCCGCCATCAAGGGCCTGACGCTGTTCGGCCTGCGTCTGGACCCGGACGTCTATTACGTCGACCGGCTGCCCATCTCGGCGGATTTTACCGACTTTCTCTTGGTAGCGCTGTCGGCGCTCGTCATCACCACCCTGGCCACCATTTACCCCGCCGTCGCGGCGAGCCGCTTGCGACCGGTCGAGGGTATTCGCTACGAATGAGACCGTAATGCCCGAAGCCCTCGTCATCGTCGAAGATCTGCACAAGAGCTTCCTGCACATGGGGCGCCGGCTCGACGTGCTGCGCGGCATCGATCTGAACATCCACGCCGGGCAAATCTTGGCCATCGTGGGCGCCTCCGGCGCTGGCAAGAGCACTCTGCTGCATTGCATCGGCACGCTGGACTTGCCCAGCGCCGGCCGCATTCGCCTGGGCGGCGAAGAACTCACCACGATGAGCGGCTCGCGACTGGCGGCGGTGCGCAACCGCAGCATCGGCTTCGTGTTCCAGTTTCATCACCTGCTACCCGAGTTCAACGCGCTCGAGAACGTGATGCTGCCGGGCTTGATCCAGGGCAAGAGCCGCAAAGAAATGGAGCGGCGCGCCTCGGCTTTGCTCGAAGAGGTAGGGCTGTCGCACCGCGTGAGCCACCGCCCCGGAGAGCTATCGGGCGGTGAGCAGCAGCGCGTCGCGGTGGCGCGCGCGCTCGTGCTCGACCCCAAGCTGCTGCTAGCGGACGAGCCGACCGGCAACCTGGACAGCTCGACCAGCGACGCCATTCACGATCTGTTCTTTCAGATCAACAAGCAGCACGGCACCACCATCGTGGTCGTGACGCACAACTCGGCCTTCGCCGAGAGCATGCCGCGCGTCGTGCGCATGCGTGACGGCAAGGTCGAGACGGACGACGTGGGCCGCAATCAGCGACCTCACACTGCGTCGACGCCTCCCGCCGCAGCTCCGTCGGCGCCTTAGCGCAGCCACAGCGGGCGGGACGGGGCCGCTCGCCCCGAGGCGCTAGGCGACGTCTCGGCGAGGTTGCTGCCCTTTGTGAGCCGTTCAGCGCGTGTGCCACCACTGTAGCCAGATGACCTCCGCCGGCTCCGCGTGGCTCCTGGGAACGTGTCTGGTCGCAGGCCTCGCCCTCTGCGGCTGTAGCGACAAGGAGGCTCCAAGCGGCGAGCAGGGCACTTCTGGCGCCCCCGGCAGCTCCGGCAGCCCGGGGGTAGGCGGTTCCGGCAACGGGGCGGGCAGCTCCAACGGCACGGCCGGCTCCGTAGGCGTGGCCGGTAGCGGCACCAGCGGCGGCTCCGACGCCGGCACCGGCGGCGTCACGGCTTGCGCGCCCACCGAGGGCCTCAAAGTGACGCGTCTCGACACCACCGCCATCGCCACGATGGGCAAGCCGTTCGACTCCGACGGCGACAAAACGTCGCCCTGGAACTGGAACACCAACTACGGCAAGCCGCCCGAGATCGTGGCGCTGCCCGACGGCGAAAACCTCGACATCCTTTGGCAAGATCACTCGGCCGATCCGGCGCGTGACGCAGCAGATCCGAACAAGAACGCCAAGAAGGCCTTCGTGGTGCGGGTCGAAAAGGGCGCTGCGGGCTACGCGATCACGCGCGCCTACCAGATCGATCAGTTGGCGCACATCATGGGCCTGGCCAAAGACGAGCAGGGCAATTACTTCGTCGCGACCGGCGTCGACGAGGACGAAGATCTCACGCCCGACATGCCGGGTCCGGGTATGCATCGCCCGGGCATCGTCAAGCTCGTGAAGTTCGATGCCAACGGCTGCAAGAGCCTCGAGATCGACGCTGACAACGAGCGCGCCAAGGCCGACCCCAAGTCGCAGCCGGTCATCAACCCGATGGTGGCGGCGACGTCACGGCTCGCGTATCACGGCGGTCGCCTCGCCCTACTGCACGGCATCAACGTCGACTACGATCCGAAGGTCGAAGCGCGTCACCAAAAGGCGTTGACCACACACTTCGACTCCAGCACCGGCGCCGCCACGCTGACCGACTCGATGTGGGTGAGCCATTCCTTCGATCAGCGGCTGTTTTGGGACGGAACAGGCTTCGTCGAAGTGCACTTGGGCGACGCTTACCCGCGGTCCATCGCGCTCGGCCGCTTCAACGGCTCCAAAGACGACACCGCCACCTACGAGCTGTTCAAGCCCAAGGGCGACGAGGGCGACAACAACACGTTCACGCGCCTGGGCGGCATCGCGCAGCTCGCGACCGGCGATCTTGGCTATCTGATCGTGTTCACGACCGACCGTGGCACTGACACGACCGCAATCTTGAACGGCACGCGCGACTTGGCGTTCTTGCGCGTGAGCCGCGCCTTCGCGACCATGGACGAGAAAGGCAACGCATACGTCGACGGCGCAACTACTCAAGAGGTCATGTCGTCCGCGAAGGCGGTGACGAACAAACTCACGTGGCTCACCGACTACGCCGCCGACGCCGCGCAAGCCGATCGCCCAAAGGTTGCGGCCATCACCGGCGACCAAGTCGTGGTGATGTGGGAGCGTTGGACCGGCACCGCGGATCGCCAGAGCACGTTCGTCGGTACGCAAGCGCTGGTGCTCGGCAACGACGGAGTGGTCAAGGTCATGCCCAAGCAGATCGGTACGCGGCACTTGCTGCGCGGTGACGACTTGGTCTCGCTCGGTGAGCACGCGCTGTTCGTGTCCGGTGACGGTACGAACAAGAAGCTCACGCTCAATCTCGTTGGCGCCGACTTGGCGCTGACGGCCGTCGATCTGCCGTAAATTGCGCGGATTCGGCGCGGCGGCTTGACTTCTCGGCTTGCGAGCCGCGTCATGAGGTCGTTGTCGCAACGGCTCGTGCGCCTCGCGCTGCTCGCCTTGGCCGCGTCGCTTTTCAGCTACGCCGGCCCCGCTTCGGCGCAGCTGCCCGTCTTCGTCCCCGAGCCGGTTCCGCCTTCCGAGCCGGAATCGCCCGCGCCTGCTGCAGAGGTTGCGCCTGCCGCCGCCGACGGCGCTCCCGCCGCGCTGCCCGAGGCTCCGGAGGCCCCGGCCGGCGCCGTGCCAGCCGACACGTTGAGCGGCCCCGCCGCCGCCAAAGCCGACGTCATCACCGAGCGAAAGCCGACAACCGCTACGCGTGAAGAGGAACCCGATGTCGACGACGGCGTGGACGAAGCTGCGGAGCGACGCCGCTGGTACGGCTGGCAGACGCTGGTCACCGATAGCGTCAGCCTCACGGCGCTCGTCGTGGGCGCATCCATCGAAGGCGAATCGACGCGTGGACCCGACAGCGCCAGCACCTCGCTGCTTTGGCTGGGTTTCCTTGGCTACGAGGCGGCGCCTGCCGTCGTCCACGCGGCGCACCGAAATCCGGGCCGCGCCTTCGCCAGCATGGGCGTCCGCCTGGGCATGCCGCTGGCCGGTGCTTTCTTGGGCGCCAGCTTGGCCAGCGGTTGCAACAGCAACCTGTGCGAGGCGGGCGGCGCCGGCATCGGCGTGCTGCTCGGCATGGCTGGCGCCATCGCGATCGACGCCGCCGTTTTCAGCTACGACGACGCCAAGCGCGCGCCCACGCGGCGTGCTGGGCTGAGGCCGTTGTTCGCCTGGACCCCGCACACCGCGTGGATCGGGCTCGGCGGGCAGCTGTAGCTAGCAGCCGACGCTAGGGCAGGGGCAGCAGCCTGAGCGTTTCGCCCGGCGTCGGGCCCAGGGCCTCCACGCCGTCGGCCGGCAACCAAACCTGGCCGTCGCTTTCGCTGACGCGGCAAGCAACAGCGCGGAAGTACGGCGCTTCTTTCAGCTCGCGCGCCACGAGCAGGCGCGGGCCGCTCGCGACCTGCGGGTCCTGCGCGCCCGCGAAGCTGGCCGAACGCGTGTTTTGAATCAACGATACCTCGTCGGCGTTGGCCACGAAATGCGGCCCGCCGTCGAACGGATCGATGCGCTCGGCGTAGCGAAAGCCCACCCGCCGCAGCATGCGCTCCACCCCGCGCGTTTGCGCGCCCACTTTGCCGATTACGTCTTGCGCGTCCTGCGCGAGCAAGCTTGCGTACACCTCGCCGCGCGGAAACAGATCGCGAATGAACGTTTTGTCTTCGCTCGAGCGCAGATCGGCTTCGGCGTAGCTCATGCCCGTGAAGCGCCTGCCAAATGCTTCCCACAAATGGCTCGTCCCGTCGGGCTCGAGCGGCGGCATCAGCTCCGCCAAGAGCTCGTTCTTGAACAAGTCGCGGTGCGAGGCGATGAACAGGAAGCGCACGTACGAAATCAAAAGCCCGAGCTTCTCTTCTGCGCGCCGATGGTCGGGGTGCACGACCAATCCGCCGAGCTCCGTCGGGCCGTCGTACGAGAAGCCGATGCGCAGCACCTGATGCTGAAAGTGCCGGTCGGTAGAGCTCGAGTATTTTTCCTCGGTGCTGACGTCCAGGTAGATGTACGGCGCGTCGCGTCGTCCCAGCTGCGCCACGATCGTCGAGGTGCCAACGGCCTCGCCGCGCTCGCGATCGCGGATCAGAAAGACGTATTTGCGCCGCCGCGGGTTCTCGATTTGACCGACAAAGCTCTTCTCGGACGCCTCCAGCAGGCGCGAGATGTGGCCCGGCTCGTTGGGTAGATTCACCGAGTTCAGGTGACGGGCCAGGCCTAGAAGCTCGGCCTGGTCACTCGGCACGGCCCCGCGAATCTCATAACGCAGCATAAAAGCGCGCTCAGACTTAGCACGGGCCGGTATTTTCGGCCTGCCCAAGCTGGGAACTCGTGTTAAGGAGGGCCCCGCTCAGGATGACTTATCCGGAACCTAAGTGGCCTTTTCCTCGCGCTGACGCGCTGCCCCCGTATGCGTTCGTAACCACGGACGCCGCCAAGGCCAAGGTTCTCGCCGCCGGTGCCGACCTGATCGACCTCGGGCTCGGCAATCCGGATCACGCGACGCCCAAGCCCATCCTCGACGTGTTCCACGCCGCGGCTGACGTCGGCAAGAACCACCGCTACCACCCGGGTCGCGGCTTGCCCGAGCTGCGCCAAGCCTTCGCGGCCTGGTACCTGCGCCGCTACAACGCCAAGTTCGATCCCGACACCGAGATCATCGTCACGATGGGCGCGAAGGAGGGCATGAGCCACCTGTGCTTTGCCGTCCTGGGCCCGGGCGACGTCGCGATCGTCCCCGACCCCTGCTACCCGATCCACGCCGGCGCGCCG
>DATAKF010000469.1:0-10093 GCA_036261775.1 Polyangiaceae bacterium
ACCGATGGCGTCGACGGAGAGTTCAGCGCCTGGCAAGACGGTGAACTCACCTTTCACGCCACCGGCAAAATGATGGAAACCAGCTGGGCCGAGTGGATGACGGGCGGCGTCGTGGATAGCCTCGAAAGTGACGGCTCCCAGCTGTATATCGACGACGCGGCGATTTCGAGCGAGCGCCTGGGGCCGCTACCCCCGTTTCAGCGCTAAACTCGGCGCTGGCGCGGCGTTTTTCCGTAGCCGCTGAGCTATTTGACGGCCTCGCGGCATAGCTGCTCGAGCCCAGGCGTGCTGACCATCCCGCAAATACCGAGGCCGCCCGAACAGCAGCCTCACCCGGCGCCCACGGCTGGGGATCCGCGTCAGCGGCTTGCTCAGCTGTACGCCGACTACGCCAAGCTCGTAGCCTGGTTTGCCAGCCGGCTGTTGACCCGCCCCGAAGAGGTCGAAGACGTCGTGCAAGAGGTGTTCGTGATCGCCGCTTCCAACCTTCGCGACCTGACCGAGCCACCGAAGATCCGCGGCTGGCTCAAGACGGTGACGCTGCGCCGAGTGGGGCGGCGCTTGCGTTGGGCAAGGCTGCGCGCGCGCCTGGGCATTGGACCCGCCCCGAGCGACGCCGTCGAGCTGGTGGCGGCCACGCACGCCAGCCCCGAAGATCGCGCCGTGTTGCGCCAATTGTTTCAGGTGCTCGGCGAGCTACCCGTGGAGCAGCGGATCGCTTGGACTTTGCGTCACATGCACGAGGAGCCGCTGGAGACCGTGGCGGAGCTCGCAGGCTGCTCGCTCGCGACCGCCAAGCGCCGCATCGCTGCGGCGCAGCAGCGCCTTCAAAGGGAGCTTGGGGATGACTGAGCCTAACCGTAGCAAAGTGGAGCGCGCGCTAGGGGCGATGCGCGACGAAGTGTGGAGCGAGCTTGCGCATCGCCGCGTGGCCAAGCGCCTGGAAGAAGCGCTGCTGCCTCGGGAGCGAAGCGGGCTCGGGCGCTGGTGGTGGGCTGCCGGGGTCGCGGCGGCAGCTGGCTTGGTGCTGGTGTTCGTGCTGCGCTCGGCGTCGCCGCCTCAGGCCGCCCAGGGCGAGGCACCGCTCGGCAGCGCGCTCGAGCCGGCTCGGGCCACGCTGTCGGATGGCTCGGTCGTGGACATCGATCGCGGAGGCAGCATCCGCGTGCTGCGCGACGAGCCGGAGCGGACGCGCGTGGAGGTGCTGGCAGGGCGCGCCGAGTTCGAGGTGCAAAAGCGGCCGGGGCGGCTGTTCGTTGCTGCCGTTCGCGGCGTCGAGGTGCGGGTGATCGGCACGCATTTCTCGACTGAGCTCGATGTGACGCGCCCGCCCGGCGTGGTTCGCGTGCGGGTGCAGCGTGGCGTCGTGGAGGTTGCAGCGCCTGATGGTGGTCGTGTCGCTCGCCTGAACGCGGGAGACTTCCTCGAAGTTTCGCTGGCGCGCGCGCCGGCGACGCGCGAGACCGCAGACCCAAGCGAGCTGCCCAGCGTGGCGAGCGCGACGCCGTCGGTAGCTTCTGCCTTTCGCGGCGAGGGTCAGCCAGGGCCGCTCCCGAGCGCGCCGGTCGTCGATGCATCCAAGCTGTTCGAGACCGCGAGCGCCGCGCGCCGCGCCGGCAACGCCCTGGCGGCCGCCAACGCCTACGCTGCGCTGCTCAAGCAGTTTCCAAACGACGAGAGGACGGGCGTCGCCGCGCTCGAGCTCGGACGCCTGCGCATGGACTCACTGCGCGACTACCCAGCGGCGGCAGCCGCCTTCCGGCGCGCCTTCGCGGCCGCCCCGACCGAAGGCATCCGCGAAGACGCGCTCGCCCGACTCGTCGAAGTGCTCGACCGCCTGCGCGACCAAGCAGGCTGCCTCGCCGAGCAAAAGCGCTACCAAGCTCGCTACCCATCTGGCATCCACGCCGCCTCGGTCCGCGCCCGCTGCGCCAAACGCTGAAAATTGGCTAATATTAGCCAATAGCGCCCCAACGAGCGCTCTCAGGTCGCGCTCTCGCAGACCTCTCAGGTCGCACTTCGCTGGGGCAACCGCCCCAGCGAATGGAACCACCTTGGGGGTCTTGGCACGATCAGATCACGATCGTCTCAGAGACCCGGCCGCGACAAACCGGCGAGGCCGGAGCAATTACCGCTACCGGCCGAGACGGACGCGAGGCGCTCAATGGCAGCGCAAATGAAAACCCAGATGCATTTTCAGCATTGAGCCGAAGGCTCAATGCCGAAAATGCCGCACGCCGGTGAAAATCATCGCGATGCCGGCTTCGTTGGCGGCGCGGATGACGTCGTCGTCCTTTTTGGAGCCGCCAGGCTGGGCGATGGCGGCGACGCCGGCGGCGGCGGCGGCTTTGACGCCGTCCGGGAAGGGGAAGAAGGCGTCGGAGGCGAGCACCGAGCCCTTGGCGCGGTCGCCAGCTTTGTCACACGCGACCTGCACGGCCGTGACGCGCGCGGTTTGGCCGCCGCCGATGCCGATGGTCTCGTAGATGCCGGGGCTCTTTCCGGGGGCCGCCAGCACGATGGCGTTGCTCTTTACGTGCTTGCAGACCATCCAGGCGAAGTCGAGCGATGACAGCTCGGCGGCGGTGGGCTGACGATCGGTGACGACGCGGCCCTTCAGCACCTCGCCCTGACCGGTGGCGTCGCGATCTTGGATCACGAAGCCGCCGCCGACGCGCTTGAATTGGCGCGCGGCGTGCGCGGGGCCGAGCCAGCCGCCGGTTGAGAGCAGGCGCAGCGCCTGCTTGGCGCGCAAGCGCTCGAGCGCGCCGTCGGCAAAGCCGGGCGCAATGATGGCCTCGAGGAAGGTCTCGGCCAAGATGGCGGCCGTAGCGTCGTCGACCTCGCGATTGAGAGCGATGATGCCGCCGAAGGCGCTCATGGCGTCGGCGTCGCGAGCCGCGCGGTAGGCGTCGGCGAGCGTGGGCGCGGTTGCTACGCCACAGGGGTTGGTGTGCTTGACCACGACCGCGGCCGGGTTTTCGAACTCGCGCACCGCGTCGAGCGCGGCTTCGACGTCGACCAAGTTGTTGAATGACAGCTCTTTGGAGCCGCTACCGACGCTTTCGGTGCGACCGAGCGAGCCGAGCTGCGCCTTGCGCTCTTTGTAGAAGGCGCCCGACTGGTGGGGGTTCTCGCCGTAGCGCAGCGGGTAGGCCTTCTCGAGCACCAGCGAGTAGAACTTGGGGTAGCCGTCGGCTTCGCCGCGCGCCGAGAGCCAGCCGCTGATGGCGGCGTCGTACGCTGCGGTGTGAGCGAACACCTTGGCGGCAAGGCGCTCTTTCGTCAGCCGGCCGACGTCGCCGTCGCGCTTCAGCTCTTCGAGCACCACGGCGTAGTCGGCAGGATCGCAGACCACGGTTACGCGATCGTGGTTCTTGGCGGCCGAGCGCAGCATGCTGGGGCCCCCGATGTCGATGTTCTCGATCAGCTCTTCGAACGGCACGTTCGGCTTGGCCAGCGTCTCTTCGAACGGGTACAGGTTCACGACGACCAAGTCGATCGGCTTCGCGCCGATGCGCTCGAGATCTGCGTCGTCGGTCCCGGCGCGGGCGAGCAGTGCTCCGTGCACGCGCGGGTGCAGCGTCTTGACGCGGCCATCCATCACCTCGGGCGAGCCGGTGTAGCTCTCCACGGTTTGGACCGGGATGCCGGCGGCGGACAAGGCCTTGAAGGTGCCGCCCGTGGACAGCAGCTCGACCCCGCGGCTGGAGAGCGCGCGGGCTAGCTCGATCAGGCCAGTTTTGTCAGAAACAGAAAGCAGGGCACGGCGAATGGGCATGTATAGCGTCGGGGGTATCCAAGCAGGCGGGCGCCGTCAACGGCGCTGCTCGTCTCCCTAGAAAGCTGCCAGAGACGAGGCTACGATGCCGGCCGATGTTCGCTCGGATCCCTTCCGCTTCGCTTTCGCACTGGGGGCGTGTCTCCCTGGTTTCGGCGCTCCTGGGCCTGCCCCTGTTCGCCAGCTGCACCAAATCGGAGGACACGGAGCCGTTCGTGCCGGCCGTGGAAGGGGCCCGCCAACCCTCCGGGGAGGGTGACCTGGTCTCGGAAGCAGATGCCTGCGCGCGCCTGCTCGACGCCGCCAAGGAGGCGTACGACCGGCTCGGCTGTGACGCTCCGGCGTTCCCCAAGTGCCCCGCCTTCCTGCGCCCCGGCGGCGGCAGCGGCTGCTACGAGTACTTCGACGACAGCGTGACGGCTTGCGTCAAGAGCTACGAAGACGCTCCGTCGTGTCGCGAGCTCTCGCCTTGCTTGGCCACCGCGGAGCGCAACGACACGCTCGATACGTGTGAGGTCGTCGACGACGGCACGGGCGGCGCAGGCGGCGCAGGCGGCGCCGGAAGCGCCGGCGCCGGACCCGCGGCGGGCGCTGGTGGCGTTCCGTCCGACGGCGGCGCTCCGCCCGTCGTCGAAGCAGGCGCTGCCGGCATGGGCGGCGCTGCCGCCGGTCAGTCCGCTGGCGGCGCCGGCAACTGAGTCAGCTGGCGGCTTTGCGATAGAGCTGGGCGTAGCGGCGCGCGACGCGCTCCCACGATACGTCCAGCCGCATCACGCGGCGGCGCAGGCGAGCATGACCGGGCGAGCCGTAGCCGGAAAAGGCCCGAGTTGCGGCGCCGATCAGGGCATCCGCGTCGGCGCTGTCGAACAGGAAGCCGGTGCCGGTTTCGAGCTCGGCGTCGCAATCGACCAGCGCGTCGACCACCGCTCCTTGCCCGAACGCCACTGGCACGGCGCCGTAGCGCTGGGCCGCCTGCACGGAAGCGGGCGTGAGCGAGGCCGAGTCGAGGCACAGCGCGAAATCGGCCGCGGCCAGCGCGCGACGGCGCGTGGCATCGCTGTTGTCCTTGATGCGCGCCAAGTCGGCGGGGTAGTCGGCGACGAGGCGGTCGAGCTCTGCGACCGCGCTGGGCGGCACGGACGCGACGACGGCGATGTCGTTCTTGAGCAAGAGCGGCAGCGCGCCGAGCAGTAGCTGCGCTTCGGTGAGCGAGCCGGCGAGCGCGAACACCAGCGGGCGATCCAGCTCCAGCTCGAGCGACAGCTCGCTCAGCACCGCCGATTTGCAGCGGCCTTTGTTCGACGCATCCTCGGCGTCGAAGCGCGCCGGCAGGGCGGTGTCGGTGGCGGGATTGAAGAGCGCGTAGTCGAGGCCCGAGCTGACCGCGCTGGGCGTGCGCTCGCCGAGCAGGCTGGAAGCGAGCGGGCCAGAAACCCGCGGCGTTCCGAGCTCGCGCGCGGCGTCTTCGGAGCCGGCGACCACCAGCTGCGCGCTGGCTAGACCGAGCTCCAGCAGCGACAGCGAATCACCGATATTGCCGCGGAGCCCGGGGAAGGCGGCGTGGGCGCCGCTCGAGTAGCGGCCGGCGCGCTCGGTGTCGAGCACGGTCAGCAGTGTCGGCAGGGCCAGCGCCGGCGGCTGCTTGAGGAGGGCGGGCAGTGCGGCGGCGGGCGCGTCGAACGCGTGCGCGACCTCGAACGGTTTGCCTTGCTCGGCGCGCAGCTGAGCCAGCGCCGCGGCGCCGCGGCACAGCACCGCGAAGCGCGCGAGGTTGTCTTCGTAGCCTTCACCCTCGCCGAACACCGACGGGCGATCGTACAGGGGCGGGTCGTCGAACAAGGCGAGCTCGACGCCGGAGGCGAGCTGGCCGTCGAGCACCGTGAGGTCGCTGCCGCCGAGTGACAACGGCGTGAGGCGGCGCGCCATCAAGAGGCCGCCTGCCTCGAAGCCCGGATGCCGGGGTAGGGCGAGCGTGACCCGATGCCCGAGCTGGCGGAGCGCCTTGCTCAATCCGGCCACGACGTCACCCACCTCGCTACCGCGGGCGTAGGGAGACAGCTCGGCCGACACCATCAAAATATCCATAGGAGGGTTCGCCTACCATGATCCGGGCTGGGGGCACACCCGCCGATTTCGGGTTTTGGCTTCGTTTTGGCTGCGCTGCGGTGCTCACGTACTCGAGTACGCTCCGCTCCGCTGCACGCCAAAGCCTCGCCAAAACCCGAACTTGGCGGGTGGCGTGCCCGAAACGCCCCCACCGGACGGCTGGGCCAAACTGCGCTATAGCGGCGGGGAAAAATGGACGAGCTGGTCGAGAAAGCCAAGGTTCTGCACGAGGCGCTGCCCTACATCCAGCGCTTCCAAGGGCGCACTTTCGTCGTGAAGTACGGCGGCCACGCGATGGTCGACGAAGCGCTGAAAGAGAGCTTTGCTCGCGACGTCTGCCTGCTGCGCTACGTCGGCATCCGCGTGGTCGTGGTGCACGGCGGCGGTCCGCAGATCAACAGCATGCTGGAGCGCGTCGGCATCAAGTCGACCTTCAGCGGCGGCCTGCGCGTCACCGACGACGCCACCATGGACGTGGTCGAGATGGTGCTGGGCGGCGCGGTGAACCAAGAGATTGTCGGCCTGATCTGCCAGCACGGCGGGCGCGCGGTCGGCTTGTCCGGCAAAGACGACCAGTTCATGCGCGGCAAGCGCCAAGAGCTGGTGAAGACCAAAGACGCCAGCGGCAACGAGGTCATGGTCGACTTGGGCCGCGTAGGCGAGGTCGCCCACGTGGACGCCAAGATCGTCGAGCAGCTGATCTCCAGCGGTTTCATCCCGGTCATCGCGCCGATCGCGGTGGATCGCGACGGCCACTCGCTGAACGTCAACGCCGACACCGCGGCGGGTGCCATCGCCGGCACCATGAACGCGGCCAAGCTGATGCTCATGACCGACGTCGAGGGCGTGAAGACGGCGAAGGGGGAGCGCCTGAGCTCGCTCGACGCCCACGAAGCCGAGCGGCTGATCGCCGAAGGCGTCATCACGGGCGGCATGATCCCCAAAGTGCGCTGCGCGCTGGACGCCGTCTCCGCGGGCGTCGAGAAGGTGCACATCATCGACGGTCGCCGTCGCCACGCGCTCTTGCTCGAAATCTTCACCGACCTAGGCGTCGGCACCGAGATTCACCGCGTCAAGGCGCGGAGCTGAGGCGCTGGGGCGACAAAAGGTTTGCTGGGGCAACGAATTCCACGAGTTAGCGACTTCAAGCGCCGCCGCGTGGGGGGAGGCTCGGCCGAATCTACTTCGGCCGAGGGGGCGGCGCGTGCCGCCCCACGAGCAAGCCATGAAGCCGCGTGATTTGCCGCCGTCCGAGGCGCCGCCGGTGCGTCCGCCTGGCGTGCACGAAGACGCCATCCTCAAGGTCTACCGGGTGCCGGCCGAGTGCGCTGGTATGCGGCTCGACGTGTTCATGCGCACGCAGCTGCGCAACACCAGCCGCACCCGCGCTCGCGCCATCATCGAGCAGAGCGCGCACGCCGCCGACGGCCGCGCCCTGCGCGCCAACGATCGCGTGAAGACCGACGAACGCATCGCGCTCTGGCGTGAGCCGTTCGAGGAGATCGACGAGATTCCGCTGCCGGTCGTCTACGAAGACGAGCACCTGATGGCGATCGACAAGCCGCCGCTCGTTACCGTGCACCCGACGGCGCGCTACCACAGAAATACGGTGATCGAGCGGCTACGCAAGGAGCGCCCGGGCGAGTTCTTGGCGCTGATTCACCGCATCGATCGCGAGACGAGCGGTGTCTTGATGCTGGCCAAGCACATCGAGTCCGAGCGGGCCTTCAAGCGCCTGCTCGAAGAGCGTTCGCTCGGGGGCGGGGACGCCGTCAAGAAGACGTACGTCGCCGTCACGCATGGCATTCCAAACGTCGCCCTGTGCGAGCTGCCGGTGGAGCTCGATACCGAAAATTCGCTGCGCGTAAAGATGCGCATCGCGGCGCCCGGCGCAGGCCTGGAGGCTCGCACGGGCATCGACGTGCTCGAGACGCGCGCGGGCTACGCGCTCTGTCGCTTGGCGCTGCACACCGGGCGCCAGCACCAAATTCGGCTGCACTTGGCGGCGTTGGGCTGCCCGGTGGTGGGCGACAAGCTCTACGGACCCGACGAACGCATGCTGGCGCGGGCCGCCGACGGTGAGCTGACCGACGAAGATCTGCTGCTGCTCGAGCACTCGCGGCAGCTGCTGCACGCCGAGCGCTACGACTTCACCCACCCGATGACGGGCGCGCCGCTCAGCTTGGTCGCGCCCTTGCCGGAAGATTTGCAGCGGTTTTGGGAGGCGCGGGTATGACGGACACGTGGGCGTGGAAGCTCTGGCTGCTGGCGGTCGTGGCGCTGCTTGGGTGCTGGCCACGGCTTGCGGCGGCGCAAACGCTCGAAGCGCCCGTGGGCGGCGCGGCGATTCCGGTGGGTGCTGGGCTCGTGGCCTGCGCGCCGGCCGGAGGCTGGGCGCTCGAAGCGGGCGGCGCGCAGCTGCGGCCGCCAAGCTCCGAGACCGCCGCGGGGACCAGCGCGGTCGTGCGTGTCGCGCCGAGCTTGGGCGCTTGCCTCCAGAGCAAGCAACAAGTCATCTTGCTGGCGACGGGTCGCTTCCCGGTGCTCGACGCCGCCAGCGTCACGCTTTACGTCGACGAAGCGCGGGTCGAAGCGCACGGTCGCAACCTCAAAGGCGCTCAACTGCGCTGGCTTGGGCCCGCGCGCTCCGGCACGGATGCTTGCATTGAGCCCAGGACCGACGCGACGGGCCAATCCTGCGCCTGGGTGGTGGGGCGCGAGCTGTCGGCCGACCCAGCCGCCGATACTCTGCGGGTTTTGCCGGCATTTGCGCAGGTAGGCGCGGGGCAGCGGCTGTTCGACGCGCAAGGCCAGGCGCTGCCGCCCGACGGCCTGCCGCTCACGCCGGCTCGCATCGTCGTCAGCAACTTGCTGACCAGTGAAAGCGCCATCGATCTGTCGATGGGCCGCGGCGAGCTTCCGTTGTCGCATCCGGAAGCCGTGTCGGGCGCCGATTGCGGCGCGCTGGAGTGTGCGTTCGTGGCGCGGCGCCTGCAGGTCAAGAGCACGGCGCCGGTGACCACGGCCAACGTGCGGCTGCGGTTGGCTCCGCGCGTGTTTTACCAGCACAAGGGCGCGCTCGACGCGACGCCGACGTTTTCGCTCCCGGTCTTGCATTGCGCCATGACGCTGGTTTCAGGCGAGCCGGTGCGCAAGAACGACGCCGCCAAGCTCGTGGTGCGGCTCGATCGGCGCTGCCTAGCCTCGCGCGAGTATCGCTTCAGCGCCGCCGACGCGCCGCTGCGCGTCTTGGGCGACGCCGAGACCGACGACGGCCTGTTCGTGGTGCTCGAGCTGGGCTCGTTCGCGGGTGACCAGCTGGAGCTGACCGCGCGCCGACGCGACACCGACGCGGTCGTGGCGGCGCTGAGCACGCCCACGCGTTCGCTCCCGCCAGTGCGCGCTTCGCTCAGCCTGCCAGACGCGCCGCGCTTGGACTTTTTACCCACGAATCGCCCGGCTTTCGTGAGCGTTTCACGGCTAGGCGCCGGGGAAAGTTGGGAGCTAGCGTCGGTGCCCAACGTCTATGTCGCCGGTCGCGAGGGCCAGCGCACCACCGTAATGGGTGACCCCGACGCCGAAGGCTTCGTTCAGCTGCAGTTTGCGCTGCGCAATGGCGGGTTGCCGGCCAGCTTGGGTGAGGTGGATCTGGCTCTCGGGACCGACCCGGTGCAGCGCAAGATCCAAGAAGCCAACGTGCCGGTGCCGCTCGGCCCGTCGATGAGCGGCGGCAAGCCGCTGGTGGAGTTCAAGTGCGGACCTTCAGGCAAGTCGGTGGCGCTTCACCCTGGCGATCCGATCAACCTGCCGTTCGCTTGGCGCGACAGCTGCCGCGTCACCCTGCACCGCGAAAGGCTGCGGCGCCAAGACGGTCGGCAGCGCATCAGCCTCAGCGTCGACGTGTACTCGTCGGACGGCGTAGCGCGCTCCGAGGGACGCCTGAAGGAGACGCTCGACATCGGCCCCGGCCCCGAGCCGCGGCAGATCTGGGTGCAGGGCGTGGCGACGCCGTTCGATCGCGTGGTGGTGCGGGTCGCTCACGCCAACGACGATCGTCACTACGTGCCTGGCTCCGAGCTGTACGCGAGCGGTCCGGCCGTGCAGTGGTCGGTGGTGCTGGGCACCGGACATGCTCGCATTTACGCAACTTCGGCCATTCCGGCGGGCCTCTACCGCTTTGGAGACAAGGACCACAGCGGGCTCTTG
>DATAKF010000477.1:0-10687 GCA_036261775.1 Polyangiaceae bacterium
CCCTGAGCGCGCTCCGCGCGCGATTTGGGAGGGGTCGGCCGCGCGCAGGCCGCAGGCCGAGCACGGACGGGGGTGGGCATCCCCATCACTTGGGTCCCGGTGTAAGATCAGGCCTCGCCGACCTTTTTCACCACCCTGCTAGCCCCTCCGCCGACTATCCCCTAACCCCCAACCCCTTGGCCCCTCAGCCTTCGGAGCCGATATCCGCAATCCGCACCTGCGCGTTGGGCGAGGGCGTAAGTCCCGCGGGCTGCGAAGCGCGCGTCGCTGGCTGAAACTTTTGCCACCAAGCTTGCGCGCGTTCTTCCGTCCAAACCTGGTTCGGCTCTAGCTGGCGTTCGGCTTCTGCCAAGCGGTCCAGTAGGGCGCGGGCGTCTTGCGGACGATGGTCGGGGGATTTGGCAAGGCAGTCCATGATGCAGAGCTTGAGGCCGTGAGGCACGCCGCCCACTACCGTTTCGTCGAGCGACGGCGCTGGCTCTTGAATGTGCGCTAGCAGCGTCATCATCGGCGTGTTCTTGTGGAACACGAGGCGGCCGGTCAGCAGCCAATAGCCGACGCAGCCGAGCGCATACAGGTCCGCACGGCCGTCGAGCTTGCGGCCCAGCGCTTGCTCGGGCGCCATGAACTCGGGCGTGCCCATCACGCTGCCGGCGCGCGTCAGCTTGGCGTCGAGCGGCGCTTGCAAGCTCGTCGCCGCCGTCGTCTCGAAGACGGCTTGGGTCGACAGCGGCTCAGCGTCCTCGGCGTCGCCCTTCAGCGCGCGAACAAGGCCAAAATCCAGCACTTTAACCACGTCGACCTCGTCGGCAACGCGGCACACGAACAGGTTTGCCGGCTTGATGTCGCGGTGCACCAAGCCCACCTGGTGTGCTTCGCCGAGCGAACGGCAAGCCTGCATCAGCAGCCGCAAGACACGGCCGGGCGGCTGCGGGCCGTTCTTGATGATCAGGCTCTCGAGATCGAGCCCTTCGAGCAGCTCCATCACGTAGAAGAACGTGCCGTCGCTCGAGACGCCGTAGTCGAATAGCTCGATGGTGTTGCGGGAGCGCAGCTGGGCCAAGGTCTGGGCCTCGCGCCGAAAGCGTTCCTGTGCCTCTTTGCTGGCGGGCTCGCCGTCGGCGTGGCGAATCAGCTTGATGGCGGCCTCGCGAGCGAGCAGCCGATGCTCAGCGCGCCACACCTCACCCATGCCGCCCTTGCCCAAGCACTTGACCAGCCGGTAGCTGCCGAGCTCTCGCACGGCCTGGTTGGCGCGCTTGGCTTCTTCGCGCGCTGTCGCGGCTTCGCGCCGGACCCGCACCACGAGCCGCGCAAAGGCCACCGAAACGCCGAGCGCCAGCAAGACCGCGATCGCGGCGATGCCGAAGCTGCGCTGCCCATAGGCGTGCAAGCTCTCGAAAAAAACGCGCTCTGGCACCAAGTAAGCCACCGTCCAGTCGAGCGAGCCGTCTTCGCTGACCGGCGCGAGGGCCGCTAAATGGCCCACGCCTGCCACGTCGAACGATAGGAGTTGGCGCCCCAGCCGCGGATTGGGGCCGAGCTTGGCGAAGAAGGCGTCGAGCGTCGGGTCCTTGAGCTCGCGGTACGACAGCGCTTGCTCGAGCGATAGCGGCAGCTTGGCGATGCGCTGCTCGCCCCGCGGATACGCCAATAGCGTGCCGCTGCCGGTGAACAGCAGCGTGTGCATGTCAGCGAGCTCGCCCGCGCGCAGCAGGCGCGACAGCTCGTCGACGTCGAAGTCGACGGTCAAAACGGCGTGGAGGCGTCGTTCCGCGCCACCCTGCAGGTACACGGGGGCTGCGCGGGTCACGCCTGTGTGGTGGTTGCCGTAAAACGGGTACGGCCTGGTCCAGACCCGAGTGCGCGCGGCCGACGCCTTGACGTAGAAGTCGCGACGCCTCGGGTCGTACTGCGACGCCGCTTCGTCCAAGGGCGTGAGCGCAGCGTGTCCCCGGTACTCGAAGCGCCGCACGGTCGTACCGCTCTGCGCGATTCGGCTGTCCTGGAAGAGCACGCGCCCGCCTTCGAAGTAGGCGCCTTGAAAGGTGCCGTCGGTGAAGCTGATGCTGACGTAGGCGACACCGGGGTGCCCTTGCATCACGTCGAGCAAGACGGCGGCGGCCGCTTCCTTCGGCTTGTCGGGCGTGTGCTCGAGCGTGAAGTCCGACAGCCGGTCGAGCATCGGGTCGGCGGAGTCGAGCGCGCCGCGCAAATGGGTGGCGACCAGCTGGGCTTGCTCGGCCAGCCGGCGTTGTCCGAGGTCGCGGTTGCTGGCGGTGAGCGAGCGCTGGCCCAGCAGCGTCAAGAACAGCCCGACCGACACCACGATGGCCGGGAACACGATCAAGATGCCGTACGGCGAGGCCAGCGCGCGCGTGAACAGCAGCGTCCGGCTTTGGCCGGTGGTCGCCGGTTCCTCGCGCGCGAGCTCTCGTTTCCCGATGCGGGGCGCCGTCATCCCAGGGCCGACATTACTCCGCGCGCCCGGGGCCCCGCTACGCTAGAACTCCGCCATGGAACCCGAGCTAGTGATTGAGGCTCGACAGCGCGACGTGGGCGGCTTCTTCGTGCGGCGCGTGCTGCCGTCTGCCGAGCGGATGCTGGTCGGCCCCTTCATCTTCTACGACCACCTGTGCCCGGTCGATTTCGCGCCCGGCCAGGGCTTGGACGTCAGGCCGCACCCGCACATCGGGCTCGCCACCGTCACGTTCCTGTTCGAAGGCGCCTTCTTGCACCGCGACAGCTTGGGCTACGCCCAGCTGATCCAGCCGGGTGACGTGAACTGGATGATCTCGGGGCGGGGCATCGCGCACTCGGAGCGCACTCCGCCAGACTTGCGCGCCACGGGCGGACCACTGCACGGCATTCAGTGTTGGGTGGCGCTGCCGCTCGAGCACGAAGAGATCGAGCCTAGCTTTACTCATCACCCCAGCTCGACGATCCCGCGGCTAGCGCTGCCGGGCGTCGATCTCACGGTCATCGCCGGCACCGCCTACGGCAAGGAATCACCGGTCAGGGTGTTGTCGCCGACGCTCTACGTGCACGCGCAGCTGGCGGCGGGCGCGTCGCTCGTGGTCGACGACCAGCACGCCGAGCGCGCCGTTTACGTCGCGTCCGGCGCGCTGTCGCTGGGGCAGGGCGGTCGTGAGTATGGCGAGGGTACGCTGTTGGTCTTACCCGCTGGAGCGCGCGTCGAGCTCGCGAGCAGCGCGGGGGCTCGCGCCATGCTGCTGGGTGGTGCGCCCTTGGCAGGCGCTCGTCACATCTTTTGGAACTTCGTAGCCAGCTCGCGGGAACGCCTAGACAAGGCCAAGCGCGACTGGCAAGCCGGCGCTTTCGGCACGGTAGTGGGTGACGAGCACGAGTTCATCCCGCTGCCCGGTGCTTGAGCCCCGCCCCAGCTACGCCGCGCGGATCCTGCCACGTCGCACGCCCAGCTCGCGGGTCGCCTTCTTGTGGCATTCCCAGCACAGCGTGCGCAGGTTCTCGAGCCCACAGGAGCCGCCGCCTTCGACGACGGGCGTGACGTGATCGACCTCCCAATAGCGCTTGCGCCGGAGCAGATACGCCGGCAGCCCAAGCTCCTCCATGCGCTGCTTGCGCCGCGCCCACTTGGTCACGCGGATCTTGCGAAACAGCGCGTCGCAGTCACGACTGCACGTCACGCACACGCCCTTGTCGCGCGCGTGCACCTGCTCGGCCGCGAACTCCGGCTGCGTGCGGATCTTCCACTCTACCACGCACGTCTCCGAGCAGAACGTGCGCCGTCCGCTGCCTGCCTGGATTTCCTGGCTGCACTTGCGGCACAGCGGGCGACCGCTCGGCCCGCGCGGTAGCGCCTTCGGATCCGCCCAGCCGCCGGCCTGTTTGCGGGGCGGTCGGGTTGTTACGGAGGGCTGGGTTGGCTCGGTGAGCGCGCTGCTGGCCTGGACCTCGAATTCGTCGTCGGTCACGTCCTGGCCATGCAACGATGCCCGGCTTGGGGCCAAGTTTTGCCGCTGTTATCGAAGCGAAACCGAGCCCGCGCTACCCTTGGCAGGTGAAGCCTCGGCGCCCGCTGTACTTTCCCGTCCAGCCGCAGCCGCTGCGCATGCAGCCGGGCCTGTTCCGCTTCGGGACCGATTTTGGCAACGGCGAAGCCGACCGTCGCTTCTTTCCGCGTGACGCCAGCTTGCCGCACTACCTGGCCGAAAAAGCGCGCGTGCTCGCTGCGCACCCGGCGCGTGACGCCTACAGCATCCAAAGCGAGCGCGACGAAGCGCGGGTGCTCGCAGCTCAAAGATGGCTCGAGGGCACGCTACGCGCCGAAGCCGACCTCGAGCTCGCGGGGCTCCCGCGCGAGTCGCTCGGCGCTCAGCTGATGGAAGACTTCGCCGTGTTGGGTAGAGACGCGTCGGGCCAAGACCGCACGCTATGGCTGCACGCCTGCTTTCCGAGCGGCTGGCGCCCCGAGCACGTGCTGGGTCACGGCTTCGCCCAAATTCACGCGCGCATCCCCGCGTTCGAAGCCGTGGCCAAGAAGGCGCAAAGCTTGGTAGACGCCATGCTGGCGCGCGGACCCTACGTGCGCTTCGTGTGGACGATTTCGGCCGACGACCTGCTCGACCATCACCCAGACCAAGGCCAGCGAGCTCCTTGGTCGGACGCCACCGCGCGCGGCTTCTTGCGTGTCGAACGCCAGACCACGGTGCCACTGCCGGGGGCGGATGCGTGCGTGTTTTTGATCCGCACGTTCCTGTACGGCTTCGATGAGCTGGAGCCCGCGCAGCGCAAGGTTTTGGCGCAGGCGCTGGAGCAGATGCCAGCAGAAATTCGGCACTACAAGTCGCTGACCACCGCCATCCCGCTCGCGCTCCGGCTCTTGCGCTAGCTCACAAGCTCCAGGTGCCCACCGCGCGCATGGAGAGCAGCATGCCCACGTGCCACGACTCGAACGCGACGCCCAAGTTGTCGATCGAGAAATCGTTGCGACGTAGCGGGAAGAGCGCGCTGGCGCCGACCTCCACGCCGATAGGCGCCGACGTCGTGGTCAGCGAAACCCCAGCAGGTACCGCGAGCCAGGCTTTGTCGGCCGAGTCATTGCGCGTGTAGGCGTACGCGCGCACCTTCAGCAGCCCGGCGTAGATGCCCGAGCACAGATCGAAGCGCACCGCGCTCGAACGCGCCGCCGTCAGACACGTGCGCGCGACGCCACTGAGCAAGGTTTGGCGCAGCTGGCCCGGACCAAAATCGCGCGCCTGCTGCGGCATCCACAGCACGCCGATGCCGGTGCGAAAGCGGTTCACACCAATACCGATTTCGCCGAGCGCCGTTGGCGCTACCGGCTGCACGACGCCAAACAGAGCTGCGCCGCCCAGCGACAGCGCCAAATGAACGGCGTTCGGCCGCACTGGCTCCGGCGTCGGTCGATCGGGCGGCTTTGGTAGCTCTACCGCGCGCGGCTGTTCGGTCTCGGTCTCGGTCTTGTCACTCGGCAACGCGCTCAGGTCCGAGTCGAAGAGCAGCGCCAGCGTGAGGGCCGTCGCCTGTTCGAGTGACGCGCACGTCGCGCGACGATCGCGCAGCACGCGCGCGCCCGTGCCTGCGCCGACGCGGATCTCGGCGCGAAAGACGCCGCCGCGTCGGCTGAAGCGGACATGGTAGGCAGAAGGCTCACTTGTCGTCTGATGTCCCCGCAGCTGCTCGACGTGCGCGCGCAGCGTTTCGGTGTCGGGGCAGCTCTCGGCGCCTTCTTCCCGCGTCACGCGGAGCGAGGCCGACGCTTGCGGCGCAACCGCACCAGGCCGTTCGTGACTCGCTTCTGGCGCGGATTGCGCCTGTGCTGCAGCGGCGAGCGACAGCACGAGTCCGGTCGAGCACGGTGACGCGAAAACCCAACGCATTCGGGCGGCTGAGACTACCTTTGCGGGCCGCGCTGCGCGACTTCCAGCGCAATTTTTTGTGATCGACGTCCCGCAGCCTCCCCACTACCGGGGGCAGTGGTATTGTCGATTCAAAGGTACCCTTCACTAGTTGCTGGCCTAGTTGCCGGCCAAGTTGCCGCCGCCGCTTCCGGACGCCGCTGGCAACACCCAGGGACTTTTCCAGGGCATGAGCACCCCCACCCCCGAATTTCGAGCGATCTATGAAGCCCACTTCAACTTCGTTTGGTGCTCTCTCAGGCGCCTCGGAGTGCGCGAGGCGGACGTGCTCGATCAGGCGCAAAAGGTGTTTCTAACCGCGCATTTCAAGCTGGCCGAGTTCGAAGGCCGCTCCCAGATCACCACCTGGCTGTTCGGGATTTGCCAGCGCGTGGCCAGCGATTATCGTCGCTCGGCGCTGTTTCGCCGTGAAGTCACGACCGACGCCGCCGAAATGGATCTGTATGGTGGCTCGCACGAAGATTTGTCGCAGGGCGCCGAGTCGCGCCAGCGCGCGCAAGTCGCCGAAGCCATTCTCAACAAGCTGCCCGAAGCGCAGCGGTTGGTGTTCGTCTTGTTCGAGCTCGAAGAAATGAGCGGTCAGGACATCGCCGAGCTTCTGGGCATTTCGGTCGGCACGGTGCGCTCGCGCCTACGCCTGGCGCGCGAAGCCTTCTCGCGTGAGGTCAAGCGTCTGGCGCTGGTGCAAGGTAGCGGCCGAAAGGAGGCTGTATGAGCGGCGATCCCGAACGGCTGCTCAGCGCCAGCAACGCGGAGCCGCTGGAGCGTGAGCTCTTGGGTAGCGTGCGTCACGTAGGCCCGCCCGAAGGAGCCAAAGACATCGCTTGGCGCAACATTGCCGGGCAAATCGCGGTCGTGGCGACCGTCGGCGCGGTCAGCACCTCCACGGCGGCGGCGGCCAGCAAGGCCTCTGCGGGCACGCTGGCTACGTGGGCACTTTCGACCAAGCTCGCGCTCGTCGCGGCCGGCGGTTTGGCGCTCGGCGGCGGCTACCTGGCGCTGCGCTCCGAGGCGCCTTCGCCCAGCACCGCGCGGAGGGCCGTCGTGGCTTCGGTCACACCCGCCGTGCCAGTGGTGGCTCCGCTGCCCAAGCCGGCCGAAGTCGCGCCTGCACCGGCTGAAGCACCGGTCGAAGACGCGCCTAGCGGTCACAAGCTGGTGCCCCGCAGTACGGACGCGCTCAAGGCCGAAAGCAAGCTCCTCACCGACGCGCGGGCGCAGCTGCGCTCCGGCAACCTCGCCGGCGCGCAGCTCTCGCTCGATCGCCTGCAAGCTCAGTTTCCGAAGGGCATGCTCACGCAAGAGCGCGAAGTCTTGGCCATCGAGGTCGCGTACGCGCGCGGCAACGTGGACGCCGCCAAGCGTCGCGCCAAGGCGTTCGTCAAAGCGTACCCAAAGAGCCCGCACAGCGCGAAGCTTGCCAGGTTTTTGGATTAGTCTTGGCGTCGGGGAAGCACGCCCGGCGATCTTGGCTTTGGGCTGCACTGCGCCTTCGGCGCTCCCTCGTCTTCGACTCGGGCCGTAGGCCTCCGTGGACTTCGTCCAGCTCGCTGGACTCCGTCCACTCCGGCTCGTTTTCGCTGCGCTGCGGTGCTCACGTACTCAAGTACGCTCCGCTCCGCTGCTCGCGAAAGCCTCGCCCAAAACCAAGCTTGCCAGGCGGGGCTTGCTGAACCGTTGAACGAGAGGCGCCTCGGGTCGGCTGTCGCCCCCATCAGCGGACCTACATGCACCACCCCGGTGGGTGACTGTAAAACTCGGTTGAGCTTTGAAAAGGCTCGATTCTAGCGATTGGAGTGATCGCGCGCGCTGCCGTTCCCCACGCACCAGGGAAGCCGCGAAACCGCGATTCTCGCTCGAAAGACTACATCGTTGGTCAACAAATCCAGACTCCTCGGAACTTTGCTGCCTCGCCTCGGCTTGGCGACGCTTCTGGCGTTACCTGCCTGCACCGGCAACCTCACGGGCGGCGGCGAAGGCAAGCCCGACGCGGGGCTTGGGACCAATGGCGGTTCCGGTGGGACGACCACTCCTGGCGCTGGCTCAGGCGGCGTGGCGCCGGACATCGACAAGCTGGATTGCAGCAAGCACGTCATCGACCCGGGGCCTTCGCCGATGCAGCTGCTGTCGCGGCGGCAGTACCTGAACACGGTCAAAGAGCTGGCCGGAGACGTCGCGGGCGTCGAGCAAGCGTTGGGAGACGAGGTCGACGCGTCGGCGTTTGGGCTGGTGCAGCCCGACGTGACGCAGGTTCACCTCGAGCATTTTCAAAAGGCTGCCGCCACCATCGCGGCTGCGATCGTCGGCAACCAGGCGTCGCTCGACAAGCTCGCGCCGTGCGCCTCGGGCACCGCCCCCGCCGACTGCGCCAAGAGCGTCGTGCAAAAGTTCGGAGCGCTGGCGTACCGCGCGCCCGTGACCGACGCCGCCGACATCGATAGGCACGTGCAGCTGTTCAACGTCGGCGCGGCCACCAGCTACGCGCACGGCATCGAGCTGCTCTTGCAGGGCATGCTGCAGTCGCCGCGCTTCTTGTACCGGGTCGAGATCGGCACCGGTGAAAAGGTCAGCGACAGCGCCGTCAAGCTGTCGGGCTCCGAGCTCGCCGCGCGCCTATCCTACGCGCTCTGGGATTCGCCGCCGAACGACAAATTGAACCAGGCCGTTGCGGCCGGCGAGCTGGGCACCAAAGAGGGCGTGGGGGCGCAGCTCGCGTGGATGCTGCAGGACGTTCGCGGCCAAAAGCTGGTCAATCGCTTCCTCGAGAACTGGATGCACGTCGGTGCCGTCGACGGCCTGGTCAAAAACGCGGAGCTCTACCCGGAGTTTTCGACGGGCACCTTGCGCTCGTCGTTGCGCGGCCAAGCTTCGGCTTTCTTCGACGACTTGCTCACCCGCCAGGGCGGCAAACTGAACGCGCTCTTCACCTCGACCAGCGTCTTTTACAACAAGGATTTGGGCAGCTACTACGGCGTCACCGGTGGTGACACCTTCCAGTCGCTGGAAAAAACCGACGGCACCGCCGCAGGCGTCTTGACCTTGCCGGCGCTGCTGGCTGTTACGGGCAAGCCCAACGAAAGCTCGCCCATCTACCGCGGTCGCTTCGTGCGCGAGGCGCTTTTGTGTCAGCAGCTGCCGTCGCCGCCCGCCAACATCCCCGCGCCGCCCGAGGTCATGCCCGGCGTCTCCACGCGCGAGCGCGCCGCGCAGCACGAGGTGGATCCGAGCTGCTCGGGCTGCCACCAGCTGCTCGATCCGATCGGCTTCGGCTTCGAGAATTTCGACACCATCGGCCGCTACCGCACCGAGGACGGCGGCAAGACGGTCGACGCCAGCGGCAACGTGATCGCCACGCGCGACATCGACGGAGCCTTCAACGGCGTGGCCGAGCTCGGCAAGAAGCTCGCCGCCAGCAGCGAAGTCAAAGAGTGCGTGACCCGGCAGTGGTTCCGCTACGCCATCAACCGCTTCGAGCAGCCGCTGGACGGCTGCACCATGCAAAGCGTGCTCGAAAGCTTCGACGCCGCAGGACAGGACCTGAACTCGTTGCCACAAGCCATCGTCAAAACCGACGCTTTCCTCTACCGCCGCCCTATCGACGCCCAGGCGCCCGCGCAGGTGATGCAATGAGCCATAGCGAACCCAAGGATCTTCGAACCACGCTCAGCCGCCGCAAGCTGCTGGGAGGGCTCAGCGCGCTCACGGTCGCGGTCACGAGCCCGATTTGGAGGTCAGCCACGGTGTTCGGCCAGGACGCCAACGCCAAGGTGGCCAAGCGCTTCATCGGCGTGTTCAGCGCCAATGGCACGGTGGCCAAGTCGTTCTTCCAGCAGGGCGTCGGCACCGACCTGCCGTTCACGACGATGTCGCCGATTCTGGCGCCGCTCGAGGCCTACAAAGACAAGCTGATGGTCTTGAACGGCGTGCACATGTACTCGACCGTCGAGAACGAGCTGGGCGCCACCAACGGGCTGGAAGGCGAAAACTTCGCTCCCGGCAAGCCCGGCGGTCCGCACATGAAGGGCCCAGGCGCCATGCTGACGGGCGGCTCGCTGCTCGCCGGTAGCTTCACTGGCTCGGGTGGCCCCGCCGGCTGGGCGGATCGGCAATCGGTCGATCAGTTCATCGCCGAGCGCATCGGCAAGGACACGCAGTTTCCGTCGCTCGAGTTCGGGGTGCGGATCGAGGGGCAAGAGCCCTTGCGCGTCATTTCGTACCGCGGCGCCAACCAGCCGAACACCGCGGTCGACGACCCGTTCCAGATGTACTCGCGCATCTTCGCCAACGCGAACCTGTCCGACGCCGAGCTGAAGAAGCTGATCGCCGAGCGCCAGAGCGTGCTCGACTTCTTGAAGGACGACATCACGCGCCTGGAGGGCCGCGTGAACTCCGAAGACAAGGCCAAGCTCGAGGCTCACTTGGCCGGCATCCGCAAGATCGAGCAGGGGCTGAAGAACTCCGCCAACGCCTGCAAGCCGCTCACCATCCCGGCCAAGTTCGATCCCCGCGCCATGGACAAGTTCCCCGACGCCTCCAAGCTGCAGATGGACCTGATGCTGCTGGCGCAAACCTGCGGCATGACGCGCGTCTCGACGTTCATGTTCGCCAACGCCGACAGCTGGCAGTACTACCCCTGGCTGGGCGTGAACGAAGAGCACCACGAGCTGTCTCACGCCGGCGACGCCGACACCGTTACGACGGAAAAGCTCGTAAAAATCAACGTGTGGCACAGCGAGCAGTTCAAATACATGCTCGACGCGCTC
>DATAKF010000482.1:0-1550 GCA_036261775.1 Polyangiaceae bacterium
GGCGTCGCTGCGGCGGGCGTTTAGTCGGGCGTCGACAGCTCTGAAGTAGCCAAGGATGTTCTCGGCGTCGCGCAGGAAAAAACGCTCGGAGTTGCTGTTCTGCGCGGCCGACACGATCTGCGGAAAATCGATGATGGTGGCGCCGCCCGCTCCCCACAGCACGTTGTACGGCGACAAGTCGCCGTGGATCAGGTCGCAGGCGAGCATGCGAACGAGTTGAGTGAGCATGTCGTGGTAGGCAGCATTGGCATCCTCCACGCTGAGCGTCGTGTCGATCAAGCGCCGCGCGGTGACGCCGCTTGCATCCACCACTAGTTCCATCAACAGCACGCCCTCGAAGAACAGCACCGGTGTCGGAACCCGCACCTCGGCCGCGTGCAGCCGGTACAAGGCGTCGGCCTCAGCCGACTTCCATGCGTCCTCCTCGGCTCCCTTGCCAAAACGTGAGCGGCGGTCCATGGCGCGCTGGTCACGCGTGTTGCGAACTGCTCGCCCCTCTTGGTAAGCGGATTTGTTCTTGAAGCTGCGCTGCGACTTGTCCTTGTAGACCTTGGCCGCGACGATGCGCTCGCCGTAGCGTACGAGGAAAACCTCGGCTTCTTTTCCGCTTTGCAGGCGGCCCACGACGTCGGTAATGATGCCCTCTTCGAGGAGGAGGTCGAGCGGGCTACTCATGGCTGGTCTTCGGCAAGGTGGGCCACATCAACAGGATACTGGTCGGCGATGCAAACCAGATCGCCCCAGCGGCCACAAAGGCCTAAACACCGCAGGTGCGCCGAGCCGATTGGTTCCTCGCACCGAACGCAAGCCGCCCCCCGGATGGCCAAGTCGATCGACCGCGCGCTTACAACGCCGAAGCCGCCGCCGGATCCAAGAACCACACGCCGTCGCGAGCGAGCTGAATCGGCGTTGCGACGACGTCGAGCGGATCCATGAACGCGCGGCGCACGGGCTCGGCCTTGCCGGCGCCGCTGCCGAGCACCAGGCACAGCCGCGCGGCTCGCAGCACGGGCGGCGTGAGCGACAGGCGCTCTGGTGGCGGCTTGGGACCGATGACGGGTAGCACGCGCCGCACCTCTTCGCTGAGCGCGGCGGCGCCCGGGAACAGCGACGCCGTGTGCGCGTCCTCACCAATGCCCAGCACCACCACGTCCAGTCGCTCAGGTAACTGGGCTTCGTAGTTTTTTGCCGCAAGGTCGCGATCGGCAAGCTCGCCCTGCATGCGGTGGACGCGCTCGCTCGGAATGGCGATGCGATCGAACAGCGCCGCCTTGGCCATCCGATAGTTGCTGTCGGGGTGGTCAGCAGGCACGCAGCGCTCGTCACCGAAGAAGACGTCGATTCGCGCCCAGTCGAGCGGTAAGCCGGCCAGCGCCTCATACGTCGCTTTCGGCGTGGTTCCGCCGGCCAGAGCAAGAGACGCCTGGCCACGCGCCGCAATGGCGCGCGTCAGCTCATCGGCAACGCGCGCGGCGGCGGCAACCGGCAGATCTTTCGAGTCACAGACGATGCGTTCCATGGGGGCGGAATCATAGGCGCGCCTGGCAATA
>DATAKF010000489.1:0-2706 GCA_036261775.1 Polyangiaceae bacterium
TTGAAAACCGGCGTACTCGCAAGGGTACCGTGGGTTCGAATCCCTCCTCCTCCGCTGCGGGCCCAAGGGGCCCGCTTGCGTAGGAGGGGGATGGTCGGGCTGCCTGCGCTTCGCCTGCGGCTCAGCTTCGGGCGCGAATCCGCCCGTGGAGGACGTGGGATGGTCGGGCCTTCAGCTCGCTTCGCTCCCTTCCGCGCACGAATCCCTCACCGCTGACGGCAAGCCGCCAAGCATCTGGGAGGAGACGCACGAGGCGCGGGAGGGGTGCGACTACTGGCGCGTGCACTTGGCGCCGAGCGCGTCTTTGCCGACGTTATTTGCGGCCTTTTCGAGCTCGGTTTGGATTGCTCCGGCGTTTTGGTTCGTGGTGACGCCGGGCAAGGGCAGTGCCGACTGCGCGTAGAGGGTGAAGACGTAGGGGTGCGAGCCGTTCGGCGGGCAGGGGCGGATGTAGCCGAGCGATTCGTTGTTGCCGCCAACTTGCTTGGAGCCGGCAGGATCGGGCGGCTCGTGGGAGGCTTGCGAGACGTCGCGCGGCAGGGCGAGCTTGTCTGGGGGAATGTCCCAGATGGCCCAGTGAGTGAAGCCGTTTTGGGTGTCTTTGAGCACGATGGCGTAGCCCTTGGTTCCGGCAGGTCCGGGGCCCCAGGCGAGGGGCGGCGAGGGCCGCGAAACGATGCTGCCGTTCGAGCTCACGCAGGTGTACTCCGCGGGGATCTCGGCACCTTCGACGAACGCGGTGCTGGTGAGCTCGAAAGGCACGGCGCCGCCTGTGCCGCCGCCTCCGCCCGATCCTCCGCTGCCAGCGGCGGCGGCGTTACCGGCACTTCCGCCCGTGGCAGCGCCGGCAGCGCCGCCGCTGCCTCCCGCGCTAGAGCTGCCGCTGCTGCCGCCCGCTCCTCCGGCACCCGAAGTGCCTACGCCTGCACTGCCCGCGGTAGTCGAGGTGCCCGCGGTAGTCGAGGCGCCCGCACTGCTACCACCCGCGCTCAAAGCGCCGGCGCTACCGGGCGAACCTGCGCTGCCCGCTGGCTGCGGGTCTTCTACACTGCACGCGAACGCCGTGAGGCCGAACCCGGCCGTAAGCAAGCAGATGGAGCTGAGTCGAGCGGAGTTTCGGACGCGCGCGTTCATGATTTTTGAGGCCTCTCGGGCGTTGGTGTCCCTTGCGGGCCGAATCCGTGGAGAGACGCCCAACCGCCGCTCGCAACTCCCGTCCTAAAATAGGCTCAAAACGCGCCAGTTGTCGCCAATGCGCCCAACGATGGCGATGACGACGACCTCGCGGTCTTCGAGCTTCACGCGGACTTCGCGGAGTAGCTTTTCGGTGACCCCCATGGCCTCGTCGATCGGACTTATCTTGGGCGGCGACTCGGGGTGGGTGTCTTTGATGGCGAGCACTTGCAGCGCATTGAGGCGGCCGCCGTCGAACTCGCGGAGGACGCTGGCGGTGTTGGCTTCCGTGACGGTGATCGCGCCGCCGCTGTCGTCGGACAGCACTTTGAGTGAGATCTGTCGGTAGTCACCCAGGTACTTCACGAGGGCGTGGTTGAACCTACCGTACTGATCGTCGTCGAGCGGGTACGTGCTCGGCGCCATCACCCCGATGAACTTGACGACGTCTTTGAGCCTGACTCGCTCGTAGTATTCAGCGGCCGGGAACGCGACGAGCGCGCCTCCCATGTCGCGCGACGCGATCTTCTCGAAGGTGAACCGGATCACGCTGTCGGGCGTTTCGAACTGCTTCGGACGCGGCTTGGGAATACCTTGGCCAAGCACACGCACCAACGAGGGCAAATCCGTCGTCTGATCGGTCGGCGCGCTCGGCATCGCAGCTGCATTCGTCGCGGAGGGAGCGGCTGTGCTCGCCGCCCGCGGCGCAGCCGGTTCTGCGCATTTGCACTTTTGCTGCGCGGCGCACGCAGAAGTCACCAACAGCAAACACCCTCCAACCACCGAGAAGTACTGTCGCACTGAGCCTCCGCGGCGAACTACAGCACACAGTTCCCGATGGCAGTGAACATCTTGCAGCTGCGCCTAGCGAAGCGCCACGATCTCGCGCGCCAGCTCGACGATGCTGGCTGGTGCCGAGCCTTCGGCCTTGTTGTTGACGACGACGAACGCCGGCACATCGTGAGCCAACGCCTTCGCGATCAGCGTGGCGATGTCGCGACGGTTCGGCAGATCTGGCTCGACGAGTCGGGTGAAGGGCAAAAAGCGCGAGCGCGCGCCCTCGTAGTCGTCGCCGCGACGCATGAGCCAACGCACGATGAGCGGACGCCGCGCGACCGGCGGGATCAACCGCGCCTGCTGAAGCACGGAAGGCATGTTGCCCCACACGTTGTGCGCGTGCACCGCGCCCGCGTCCTCCAACGCGCGTGCGTAGGCCGGAGTGAAGAGCTCAGCGTTGCGAATCTCCACCGCGTACGTCACGCCGCGCGGCAAGCGCTGCAAAAAGCCAGCAAGTCGTTCGGCGAAGCTGCCCGGAGCGCCGACGTCCTGCGGCGGAAACTGGAACAAGATCGCGCCCAGCTTTTCGCCCAGCCCCTCCACGCTGGGCCCCACCACCGCATCCGTCGCGTAAGCGGGATCCAGGAAGCGCGCGTTGTCGTCGCCCTGCTTTTTGCCGTAGCGAGCGTGACGCGGAAAGCGCTGCAGCGAACACTCTTCGTGCGCTTTCACCAAGAAGCGAAAGTCCGACGGCAC
>DATAKF010000276.1:0-12755 GCA_036261775.1 Polyangiaceae bacterium
CTTTCTGCTCCTGGGCGCCGGCTGGCTGGGCCTCAGGCTAAGCGCCGCGGCGGGGGCACGGGTAACCAGCAAGCCGGGCGCGCACGCGGACAAGAAAGTCCCCGGGGAACGCCCCAAACCTGCGCGCCCGCAGTGAACCGGGCTGAGCGCGCCCCGCAACCAGCGCGCCGCCGACAGCACGACGAGGGCGTATCGACGACGAGCGCTCTCAGCGCTGTCGCCATACCAGCGACAAACTGGCGGCCGGCACCAGTACTGGCCACACCAGCCGCTCCACCTCGTTGATGCGCACGCGGCGCTCCGCGCTCGACGCGCGCAGACCTAGCTCTGGCGACACTGCGAACGCGCCGAGCCAAAACGGCCGCGACAAGCCCAGCTCTGCGAACCCCGCGCCGAGCGAGGTCGCGCTGTCGACGCTCAGCCCCTGCGGCGCCGCAAGAAAGAGGCTGCCGCCCAGGCCCAGGTTGCCGCGCACGCCCAACAACCAGCTCGGTGCCCAACTCAAGCGCGCTCCCACATGCCACTCGTTCACGTCGAAACCGTTCGGCTCACCCAGCGCTGCCAGTCCGCCGAGCTCGATGCCGTAGCGCAGCTGCTCGCTGCCCAGTGACGCTGCGGCCCGGGCGCCCAGGGCGTTGTGCTTCGCCCAGCGCTCGCCCAAGACGCCCAGTGACAGTTCGAGTCGCGCGGGCGGCGGCACGGTTACGGGCGGCGCGGTGCTCGCGGCCGGCGAAGATACGGTAACGGGCGCGGATGGCAACACGCTCGGAACAGGCTTAGCCGGCGGCGACGGCGGCGGTTCGGGCTCCAACGGCGGCGCGGATGGTGGCGACTGCAAGTCGCGCAGCGCTTGATCGACGGTTTGGATGATCGAGTCTTCGAGCGATCCCGAGCCCAGCACCACGGGGCGGGTTAGCTGCGCCGTGCTCGACTCGACGATGACCGCCACGCCGCCGCCTTCGCAGACGATGAGGACGCGGCGCGCTCCGGAGTCCTCCAGCAGCAGCGCCGCGCGGATCCGCGCTTCGACTTGCGAGACCTGCTCCGTGCTCCATTCTGCACAGGACAGCGCCACGTGCACTTCGGCCGCGCCGGCGCCCCGCCCGAGCAGGACCGCACCCCAAGCCAAGCCAAGCGCCGCGCCAGCCCGCCACTGGTATCCTTTTTTCAGCATTCGCGAGTCACGACCGCTCAGATGGCCCTACTGCGGTTATTAAGCCAACGAACAAGCCTTTCGTGAACCCCCTTAAAGCCAAGACGGACCTGAGCGAACGGCAGTTTTTCGAAGCTGTCTACACGCGCATGCACGCCTTGGCCGGCCCCGCGGCGGGAGATCTGGACGACCTCGTCCAGGTCGCAGCCGAGCAAGCGTTCCGGAGCATTCATCGCTTTGATGGCAGCTGCGAGCTTGGTACGTGGATCTACGCGGTGTGTTACCGCGTGCTGCTCAACCAGCGGCGCTGGTACCGGCGCTGGTCGCTGCGCTTCTCGCCCCTGACGTTGGACGACGACGCAGCCAGCGACGAGCCCACGCCCACTGAGATTCTGGAGGCTCGCGCGCGCGCACGCCAACTTTACCGAGCTTTGGCTCGCATGACCGAAAAATACCGCGCTGTCGTGGTGCTCCACGATTTGGAAGAGCTCAGCGTGGCGGAGCTGGCCCAGGTGGTCGGCGCTGGTGAGCTCACCGTACGCTCGCGCCTGCGCGACGGGCGTAAACAACTAGCCAAGCTGCTTCAAGCCGAAGAGCTGCAAGCGACCGGAGCCCCCGATGAGCTCACTACCCCCTGAAGAACGTGTCGTCCCGCCCGCGCTCGGGCAAGCGTGGCACACCGCCAAGCCCTCAGCGGGCGAGCTGCAGCGCGGCTATTCGCGCTACCTGCGCCGACGCTCGCCGCAGCGTAAGACCTTTGGTATCGCCCGCTGGGTGCTGGGCGGCCTAGTGCTGGGCGCGGGCCTGGCGCAAGCCGCCAGTATGACGCCCTGGCAGCGCTGGTTCGGCCAAAATCAGGTCTTTTTGCCCCACGCGCCAGCTGTGCCGAACAAGCTTGGCTCCGCTGCAATGCCCGTGGTCGAAGTCGCGCCCGCGCCCCTGGTCGAGGACGCGTCGGCGGCGGGCAGTACGCCGGTAGCTGCGCCCGCTATCCCGCCTGCGCCCGTCGCGGTGCCCGAGAGGGCCGCCACGCCTGCGCGCTCCGTTGCCGGCTCTTCGGCAGCATCGTTCCGCGTGCAAGAGCAATGGCGCTTGGCCGCCGAAGGTCTGCGCAACGGCAACTTCAACCAGGCGCATCAAGCGCTGCTCGAGCTCGAGCGCACGACAGGCAGCGGTGAGCGCGACGCTGCGCGTCTAGCTCGCGCCCAGCTCCTTGCGAGTCACGGTCGCGGCGCCGAGGCGCTCGTGCTGAGCCGTGAGCTGGAAGCGCGCGCCAGCTCGAGCTTGGTGCGCACCAAAGCGCGTGAGTTGAGCGAACACCTCGCGAAAAATTCCGCGGCGGACCGCTCAGCCGTCGAGCTGCCGGGTATCAATCAGCCATGACGTACAGCAAGGGTTACGGGGTTTCAGGGTGGGGGCTCGGGGTTTTGGCCGTGGCGGTCCTGGCGGGTTGCGGCGGCTCGATTGATTTGAGCAAGGGGGCCGGCGGCGGCGGAAGCGGCCCGGGCAGCTCGGGGAGTGGGGGGGATTCTTTTCACAGCGGCGGCAGAAGCGGCTCCGCCACCGGCGCGGGTGGCTTGGGTGCCGGCGGTTCCACGACCGATCCGCACCAAGTCACGCCGGGGCCGAGCTCGCCAGCCGCTCCAACCAAAGTGGTCGACGACGGTGTCACGCTGGGCACCAGCGACCCCAGCGGCGGCATCTTTGCCTTCGACGCCAACCGCGGCGGCGCCGGACGGGCCCTCTACTTGAGCACGCTGGACAACCCCGACTGCACGCGACGCATCACCTCGCCCACCGTGCAAGCCAAGCAGCCCGTGTTCTCACCGGACCGCGTGCACCTGGCCTACGCGGCGCAGACCGACGGCACCTACCAAATTCACGTCTTGAACCTGGAGTCGGGCATCGTCGAGCAAGTCACCGATCTGCACTACGGCGCCACGGCCCCTTCCTACTCGCCGGACGGGCAGAAGCTGGCCTTCATCACGGGCGACAACGACGCCGCTGGCGGCAACCCGGTCGAAGGCTTGTTCGACGTCATGGTGCTCGATCTGGAAGCCCAGACGCAGCGAGTAGTCCTAAGCTCGTTCGAGCGCGGCTGCTGCGTGCCCAACCTGCGCGCGCCGACGTTCTTCAACGACGACGAGATCGCGCTCAGCACCGGCACCGAGCTCATCGCGATCGATCTGCAGACCTTCCGGGTGCGCGAGGTCATGCCCCTATCCGGTCGCATCCCGAACCCGCAAGACCCCTCACCGGCTCCGGACGGCGAGCGCTACGCCTACGCCGATCGCTGCGGCGGCTCGCTCTCGCTGTACATTGGCCGCACCGACGGCTCCTCCGGTGACTCCTGCGTGGGAGCCACGCAAATTCCCGCACAATTCGAGTTCGTGGCGCCCGCGTGGGGCCCGAGCGGCTACATCGCAGCGGCCCGCAGCGACGTCCCTCACGGGCTCGTGCTCTTCGACGATCAGACGTTCGAGATGACCGATCTGCTGGGCGCCGAAGGCGGCAACAACCCAGCTTGGGCGCCGACCCGCGTCGGCCTCGCGCTCGACTGCGAGTAACCCAAGGCGCTCAAGTCCGCTCGCCGAGCAGCTGCAGCAGCCGTTCGACGAGCGGCAGCTCGGCCGGGTGCATCTTGAGCCGCGCCTGCTCGATACCAAAGTACTGAGCCCGATCCACCTCGGGAAACTCGCGCTGCTTGCCCGAGCGCGGCGGCCATTCGAGCAAGAACGTGTTGCTGCGAAACTCCGCAAGGTCCAGGTCGCCCGGCAAGGCCCAGGCGTAGATCAGCTTGCCGCCCTTGTTCTTCACCGTGCCGAGCTCGAGCGGCTCGCCAGGCGGAGCCGCAAAGCCCAGCTCTTCTTCGAACTCGCGGTACGCAGCCGTCAGCGGCTCTTCATCCGGGTTGATTTCACCCTTGGGGATGAACCAAGCGCCGTCGTCCTTGCGGGACCAAAACGGGCCGCCCGGATGCACCAGCAACACCTCGACCCTCGCTCCACCTTCGCCGCCTTGGCGATACACCAAGACGCCCGCGCTCCGTTTGGGTCGGGGGCGAGCACCTTGGGCCATATGCGCTCACTTCTTCTTCTTCAGGTCGTCCGCGGCTTCCTTGGCTTGCTTGCCGATGGAGCCGCTGGGGTCGAGCTTCGCCGCTTTCTCGAGCGCCTCGAGCGCCTTCTTCTTGTCCTTCTTCTCGAGGTGGCGACCCAAGTAGTAGTAGGCGGGCGCGAAATTGGCGTCGAGCTTCAGCGCGGCCTCGTAGTCCGCCTGCGCGCCTGCGTCGTCGTTGAAGCCATGGCGACAGACGCCGCGCCGCGTATGCAGATCGGCGCTGTCTTTGATCTTGAGGGCTTTGTCGAGCGCCGCGACACAGTCCGGGAACGCCTTCAACCGACCAAAGCGCACGGCCAGCGCCGCGAGCAAGGTCGGATCGTCCACGTTTTGGACGGCGCGCAGCTCCGTGAGCGCGTCGTCACCCTTGCCCCCCGCGGCCAAATACTCGGCGTAAGTGATGCGTAGCTGCGGGTCGTCGGGGCGTGCTTTCACGGCGGCGGCGTAGGCCGACATGGCTTCGTCCTTCTTGCCCAGCGCTTCGAGCGAGAGCGCACGGTTGACCAGCAGCTCAGGCGACTTGGGGTTCGCCTTCAAGCCCTGATCGGCCGTCGCCAGCGCGCCCGCTGCGTCCTTCTGCTCGTACTGCGCGCCCGACAGGTTCACGGCGGCTTCGACCAGCTTGGGATCGAGCTCCAGCGCCTTCTTGTACTGAGCCATGGCGCCCGGGATGTCGCCCAGGCCGTCCATCGCTACGCCGTAGTAGAACGCCGCTTGCGGGTCCTTCGGATCCTTGGCGACCGCGTCGGCCAGCACCTGCTTGGCTGCCGCAAAGTCCTGCTTCTGGATCGCGTCCATGCCCTGCTTCACGAGCTCACTCGACGGGGCCACCACCGCGTCTTGCTTGGGCTTGGGCGCCGGGTCGTCCAGCGGGGGCGGATTGTCCGGGCTGGCGGGCGGCGCGGAGTTACCGCAACCGGCCAAGGCCAGCCAAACCGAAGACAAAGCGACGAGTCCGACGCGAGACATGTTGCGAGCCATGTTCATAGCCGTCCTATCAAAGCACGGAGTTTCGAGCCGCAGGAGCCGATTTTTAGGGGCAAGTTGCGCGCTTTTAGCGCTCTTTTTCGAGGTGCGCGATGGTCGAGAGGATGCGGTTCTTCACCTCTTCGATGCGCTCGGGGGCGGTGATCTTGGCTCCCGACGTGTCGGTTACGTAGAAAACGTCGGCGACCTGCGTGCCCTCGGTGTTGATCTTGGCGAGCGAGATCTGAAGATCGAGGTGCACCAGCGTGTTGGCGAGCCAGAACAATAGGCCCAGCTGATCCTTGGTCGTGACCTCGATGACCGAATGCCCAGTGGCGCAGCGGTTGTCGATGTTGACCTCCGTCGGCACCTTGGGCGTCGGTCGGTCCGACCAGCGCGAACGCGAAGCGCCGCCCGTCACCAGCTCGCCCGGCGACAGCTCCATGCCGAGCAGGCGGGAGAAATCGCGATCGAGCTTGGGCAGCGCCGAGGTCACGCCGTCAGCGCTCTCACCGGAGCGCACCCAGAACAAGTCGAGCGCGCGCATGCGTCCGAACTGATCGGTCCACGAATACACCTGCGCGCTGATCACCTTGCAGCGCGCGGACGTCAGCGTGGCCGTGATCATCGCGAGCAGTCCCGGCCTGTCGTCGGCGACGAAGCCGATTTCGACGTAGGGGTCGTTGGTCGTCATCACCGTGACGTTGACCTGCTTCATCTGCGCTTGGCGCGCGAAGCGTGAGTGGCGCACGATATCGGGCGGGTCGTTCGAGTAAATGTAGCGTTCCGGCATCGCGGCCAGGAAGTGATCCAAGAACTCGCGCTCGCCGCGCTCGGGGCAAAGCGCCCTCACCTCTTCACGAATCTGCTCCAGACGCTCCGTACCGCGCTGCACGGTGCCGGCGCTGAAGAAGCGGAAGGTGTGCACGTACAGCTCTTCGAGCACGCGCGCCTTCCAGCTCGTCAGAGCCGTTGGGCTGGTGGTGGAGACGTCGCAAATCGTCAGCAGGTACAGCTCGCGCAGACCTTCGGGCCCGTGCAGGTCCTGCGCGAACAGCTCGATGGTCTTGGGGTCGTCGATGTCGCGGCGCGTGGCCACGTGGTACATCTTCAAGTGCGTCAAGATCAGCTGGCCGATCTCGCGCGTGTCGGACTCCGACACGCCCAGCCGCTCCAAGATGCCGCGCGACAGCTCTTGCCCGCGTTGGTCGTGGTTCTTGCCGCCGATGTCCTTGCCGATGTCGTGCAAAAGCGCCGCAAAAAACAGCACCACCGGCCGCGTCAGCTCGGCCGCCAAGCGCGACGCCAACGGATGCTCCGCCGCGAGCTCGCCGCGCACCAGCGCGCGCAGCCTGTCGACCGCGGCCACCGAGTGAACGTCGACCGTGTACACGTGGTACACGTCGTGGTGCACGCGGCCGACCACCGGAGCAAACTCCGGAATCATCGCCACGAGCAGCCCGACGTCGTGCAGCTCCTTCAGCACCGAGCCGTCCCGTAGCTGCGTGCGCTGCGCCGTCGTGACCAGCCGCACGAATAGCCGCGCTGCCTCTTCGCTCTTGCGCAGCTCCTCACAGAACGTGGTCGAGCCAGCGACGCGCGCGATGGCGTCGCGCGCAAAGGCGTAAACCGGCAAGTCGCGCTTGACTGCTTCGTCGTAAATGCGCAGCGCCAGCGCCGGATCGGTCTCCAGCTGCGCCGGATCTTCGAGCGAAACCTGGCGATTGGTCAGCTTCAAGCCGCGCCCCAAGGACTCTTCGCGCGGGCGGCGCTTGGGCGGCGGGGCGGCGCGCGACAGCAGCATCTCGCGCGCCTGCACCATGTTGCGAGCGTTGCGGTAGTACTCGCTCATGAACGCTTCGACGCCCGGGCCGCCGCTGCCGTAGCCCAACAGCTCGGCCACGGCTTCCTGACGGTCGAAGCTCAAGCGATCCGAGCGACGCCCGGCATACAGGTGCAAGAGGTTGCGCACGCGCCAGGACAGCGCGGCAGCGTTCTCGATTTGCTGCCACTCTCGCGGCAAGAGCACGCCCAGGCGCACCAGCTCCGACAGGTGGTTCACGCGCCAGCGCGCGCGGGCTGCCCAGTGCGCAATGTCCAGATCCCGCAGACCGCCGATGCCGTTCTTCACGTCGGGCTCGAGCAAGTACACGGAACCGCCAAAGCGCTCGGAGCGCTCGGCCGCGCGCTGCTCCATGCGGTCCAAAAAGCGCTGGATGTTGCTAGCGCCGAACAGGCCTTCGAAGGCCCGATTCAACAATTTTTCAGTGCCGGACTTGTCGCCCGCCACCACGCGCCAGTCGAGCAGCGTCGTCGCGGTGGGCAAATCGGTGCGGGCCAGCTCGATCAACTCGGGCGCGCCCACCACTTGGTGACCGATCATCAAGCCGGCGTCCCACAGCGGGTAGAGCAGCGCCTCGGCGACGTTGCGCACCTTGTCGGGTCGTGCAGGCGTCAGCAGCCGCACGTCGAGATCGCTGTGCAGCGACAGCGCACCGCGGCCATAGCTGCCCACCGCCGCCAGCCCCAGTTGCGCAAAGCTGATGTCTTTCGACAGCTTGCCTTCGAGGGCTTTGAACAGCGAGCACAGCAGCCCATCCACAGCGCGGCTGTAGCGCTCGGACGCGGGCAAGCCGGACTCCACTTTGCCCCCGCGCACCATCTCTTCGACGGCGCCGCGATGGCGTTGGATGTACACCTTGATCTCGTCGAGCAAACCAGGTGAAGCGCGCTCGAGGGTGGGCCCCGAAACAGAGGCGGAGACGGTAGAGCTCATGCGGGGCGGGACGGTGTCTGGCAGCCGAACGGCGAGCCGAACCGTCCGGAGTTATAGCGCCCCCCCTGGCAGGGTCGCAAATACTGGGTCGAAAAGCGCGGTCGCGCCCAAATGCTAGGCTGCCCAAGCGATGGATCGACGAGGGTTCGTGCGGGTTGCGACGGTCGGGGCGCTGGGGCTCGCGCTCAGCCGTCCGGCTCAGGCCTCACTGGCGCGGGCCGTTCAGGTCGAGGAGCTGATGAGCCGCAGCCAGCACGTGATGCTCGGCGAGCCGCTCGATGCCTACTCGGTTTGGGAGCAGGTCGGTCAGCGCAAGCACATCGTGACGTACACGCGCGTGCGCGCGCTCGAGCTGCTGAGCGGAGCCGATCCCAAGCAAGACGAGCTGATGGTCCGCACCCTGGGTGGCCGCGTCGGCGAGCTGGGCGAGCTCGTGCACGGCGAAGCGCTGCTCACGCTGGGCGAGCGCGGCGTGCTGTTCGTCATGCCCACGCGCGCGGGCCTCGGCGTCACCGCCATGGCCCAAGGTCATTACCCGCTCACGCGCGACGCGAGCGGCGCCGAACGGCTCCGTCGCAGCCCCGAAGCCAAAGAGCTCTTGAACGAGCAAGGCGCGGCGGTGCAGCGCCTCGTCGGTCTGCGAGTTCCCGAAGCGCGCACGCTGCTCGAGCGAGCGGTGCGCAAGTGAGAGGCGCCCGCCTCCTCAGCGCGGTCGGCCTAGGTTTGGCGCTGTTTTGGAGCAGCGCGCAGGCCAGCGCTTACTGCTTGACGCACGGCTGCAGCGACAAAAAGCAGCAGTGCGAGTACGACCAGAACGGCTGTTTGGTCACCGGCCCCCTCTTGCACTGGGCTTCCGGCTGCGTCTCGTTCGACGTGCAGCGAGCGGGCTCTCCCCTACGCGGCATCAGCTACGACGAAGCGCACGAGGCCATCGTGGCGGGTTTCACGCAGTGGCTGAACGCCGACTGCGGAGACGGGCTCGGCCCGAGCATCGCCATCAGCGACTACGGCCCAGTCGAGTGCCGGCAGGCCGAGTACAACCAAGACGCCGCGAACGCGAACATCTTCATGTTCCGCGACGACGACTGGCCCTACGAAAACGCCATCGACACCCTGGCGCTCACGACGCTGATCTTCAACGCCGACAGCGGCGAGATTTACGACGCCGACGTGGAGGTCAACACTATCCAGTCGCCCATGTCGATCGGCAAGATTGGCCCGAACGACATCGATTTTGCGTCGGTCATCACCCACGAAATTGGGCATTTTTTGGGGCTGTCGCACTCGGACGCGCAGGGCTCGACCATGCGGCCCAGCTACGCGCCGGGCCAGACCGCCATGTCGAGCATCGAGTACGATGACGTGAAAGGCGTGTGCGACGCCTTGCCCCCCAACCGAGAAACCAAGAGCGAGAGCTGCGAGCCACGCCACGGCTTCTCGTCCGAGTGCGCGCTGACCGAGAACACTTGCGCCGTGACGCCCGGTAGCCCAGGCGGCGTCGCCAGCGCGCTGTTCGGCCTCGCCGCCCTCAGCTCGACGCTGCTGCGGAGGAGATCTCGCCCTTCAACCCGGCGACCTTGAGCAGGTCGAGGTCCTCGTTCGGACCTGGGTTGGGCGTGGTCAGCAGCTTGTCGCCGTAGAAGATGCTGTTGGCGCCCGCGTACAAGCACATCAGCTGGGCTTCGCGCGGCAAGTCGGTGCGGCCGGCGCTGAGCCGAACCTTGGAGCGCGGCAACAGCACGCGGGCGACCGCGATCATGCGCACCAGCTCGAGCGGATCGATGGGCGGCAGCGCTTCGAGCGGGGTGCCTTCGACGCGGACGAGAGCGTTCACGGGCACGCTTTCCGGCTGCGGATCGAGCTTGGCGATCTCGAGCAGCATGGCGCAGCGATCGTCGATGCCCTCACCCATGCCGATGATGCCGCCCGTGCACACCGTAATGCCGGCGTTGCGCACGTTGGACAGCGTGTTCAAGCGGTCCTTGTAGGTGCGGGTCGAGATGATCGACTTGTAGAAGCCGGGCGAGGTGTCCAAGTTGTGGTTGTAGGCGTCGAGGCCCGCGTCCTTCAGCTTGGCGGCTTGGTCAGCGCTGAGCATGCCCAGCGTCACGCAGGCTTCCAGCCCTTCGGCCTTCACGCCCTTGATCATGTCGAGCACGCGGTCGAACGCCGGCCCGTCTTTGACCTCTCGCCAGGCGGCGCCCATGCAGAAGCGGGTCGAGCCGGCTTCCTTGGCGCGGCGCGCGCTGGCGATCACGTCCTCGACCTTGAGCATCGCCTCGCCTTTGACGGCTTGATGGTGCGACGACTGCGGGCAGTAGGCGCAGTCCTCGGGACAGCCACCGGTCTTGACGCTGAGTAGCGTGCACAGCTGGACGGTGTCTTCCGAGTGGTGGGCCAGGTGCACGGCTCGCGCGCGGTCGATCAGCTGGAACAGCGGCAAATCGTGAAGGGCTCGCACTTCGGCGAGGGTCCAGTCGTGGCGAACGGCTTGCGGAGAGGCGCTGGGAATATTGGCTGACATCGCGAGGAGGCGGCCCACAGAATGGGACCGAGAGCCGGACGTGTAGCGTCACCTCGCGCCCAAGTCCAGCTTGGGCTAGACTGTCCGCACATGTTCGCGATCACGCTCCGCGTCACGTGTTGTTGCCGTCCCCGGACGGCCTGACTCGACGCGAGCCTGCTTCGAACTGCCGTCCCGAACCGTGGGCGGCCGGTCGCGTTTTTCTGCCGCTCGTTTCTAGCGCCAGGAGACCGACATCGTGACCGAGACCACGACTGAGACCGAGCTCAAGCTCTACAACACCCTCACCCGCAGCATCGAGCCGTTCCGGCCGCGCAGCCCCGGCGTCGCGACCGTCTACAGCTGCGGGCCGACCGTCTACAGCCGCCAGCACCTGGGCAACATGCGGCCCTACGTGCTGGCAGACTTGCTGACCCGCGTCCTGCGCCTGGAAGGCCTGGAGGTGAAGCACGTCATCAACATCACCGACGTGGGGCACCTGACCGACGACGCTGACGCGGGTGAAGACAAGCTGGAGCTGGCGGCGCGGCGTAGCGGCAACAGCGCGCTCGAGGTCGCGCGCGTCTGGACCGAGCTGTTCAAGCACGACCTGGGGCAACTCAACGTGCGCGAGCCGAGCGTGTGGGCGCGCGCTACCGACCACATTGCCGAGCAGCAGGAGATGATCACCACCTTGGAGGCGAACGGCTTCACCTACCGCACCGAAGACGGCATCTACTTCGACACCGCGCGTGACCCTGGCTACGGCGCGCTGTCGCGGCTCAAGGCCAGCGCGGCGCACGCGCGCGTCGCCAATGATGCCGGCAAGCGCAGCCCAGCCGACTTTGCGCTATGGAAATTTTCGCCCAAACAAGGCCCGCGCCGCCAACTCGAGTGGCCAAGCCCGTGGGGCACGGGCTTTCCGGGCTGGCACATCGAGTGCAGCGCCATGGCCACCAAGCACCTGGGCCCGCAGATCGACATCCACACCGGCGGCGTCGATCACGTCGCGGTGCACCACACCAACGAGATCGCCCAAGCCGAAAATGCGCTCGGCTCCAAGCCGTGGGTGCAGTTCTGGATGCACGGCGCCTGGCTGCTGTTCGACGGCCAAAAGATCTCGAAATCACGCGACCACGAGCGGCACCCACCCAACCTGGACGACCTATCACCCCTTGGGGTGACACCAGGCGGTTTCCGCTACTACTTGTACACCGCTCACTACCGCAGCCCGCTCTCCCTCTCCGGCGAAGCGCTGCGCGGCGCCGAGGCTGCGCGCAAGCGCTTGCGCGCCATCGTGCGCGCCGGCCGTGCCGAGGCCGATGCGGCTAGTGGCGCAGTCCCTCGAGTCCGCAGCAAACGCCTGGAGCTGCTGCGCGCCAAGTTCCGCGAAGCTTTGCTCGACGACCTGGACGCGCCGCGCGCCTTGGCGGTGCTGTGGGAGATCGCCGACCAGAGCGACCCCTTGCCGGAGCGGGCGCGGCTCATCCGCGAGCTAGGCGACTCCATCGGCCTCTCACTGGCGGGCCCCGTGCCAGTCCTGGAAGACGACGCGCTCGTCGAAAGCCTGGTGGCGCGCCGCAACGCCGCCCGTAAAGATCGCGATTTCGCACTATCCGACGCGCTGCGGGCCGAGCTGACGGCCAAGGGCGTGGTGCTGGAAGACTCGCCGGAGGGCTCGACGTGGCGGCGGGTGTGACGCCTCGATGGAATTTCGCGCAACCGCCGCGGCAAGGCGCCCGATGGACGCACATGCCTAGCCCCGTAACATCCACCAGTCCCTCCACCTGCGATCCCACTCTGGCCAGCTGCGCGGATTCTCCGCCCGCTGCTGCCCCAACTTCCCCGGCCCGGCCAGCCACCGTTGACGTCCCTCCCGTCGTCGTCACGGGCGACGCAGGCGCGCAGGCACTGCTGCGTCGCTATGACGCCACCCAAGCCTGCACCCTGCAGGCGAAGAATGCGGCGTTAGCTGCCGCCGGCGTCGCGGGTGCCGCCAGTAGCGGGCTGCTCTCGACGTTTGTCGCCAGCGTCACAGCAGGGAAAGAGGCGCGAGCACTCTCAGAGTGTCGCGAGGAAGCTCAGTCGCTCGAGTCATCTGCCAAGCGCATCATCGACGGTTGTCACGACCGCGGCGGGAATGTGAGCGCCGGCGCATCCCAGACCGAAATCATCTGCGAGATATCGCGATGATTGCGACCCTCTCGGTGCTGTTGAGGCTCAGTGAGCCGCTCATC
>DATAKF010000490.1:0-12886 GCA_036261775.1 Polyangiaceae bacterium
GCTCGCGTGCGCTTACGCGCTCTGCGGGTGTGCGGTAGAAACCGGTGAAGACCGCGCCGGCGCCATCGCTGCCGCGCTGACGCAGCCACATACCGAGGCTTCGGCAGCGCGCGATTGCGACCCCGACGACCACCTCGAACAGTGCAAGCGCGACAAAGACTGTCCCAGGGGTCACTACTGCGACGAGGACAACCACGATAGCGACGACCACCGAGGGAACGGTCACGACAAGCACGACCACCACCACGGCAACAAGGGCGGTGTTTGCCGGCCCCGAGACATCGACGACGGCAACCCCTGCACAGTCGACAGCATCGACTCCAAGGGGATCGTCAAGCACTCGCCGGCTCCGGCTGGCACCAGCTGCGAAGATGGCAATGCGTGCAATGGCCGGGAGACGTGCAATGGGCAGGCGCAGTGTTTGCCGGGTGCCCCGCCGCCGCTCTCGGACGGAAATCCTTGTACGCTCGACAGCTGCGATGCGGCGCTGGGGGTGCGACACTCTCCGGTGGCAGTCGGAACCAGCTGCGCTGATCAAGATGCCTGTGACGGCGCCGAGACCTGCGAAGCTTCGGGCATTTGCCGCGATGGCGCGCCGCTCGACCTCGACGACCACAACCCTTGCACCGTCGATAGCTGCCTGCCCGCTACCGGCGCCGTGCACACGCCGCAGCCGGCCGGCACCAGCTGCGCGGACGCCGACCAATGCAACGGCGCAGAGGCCTGTGATGGCCTCGGGCAATGCCGCGCGGTCGCGCCCAGCACGAGCGACGACGGCAACCCCTGCACGATCGACGCTTGCGACCCGCTCGGCGGCGTAGCCCACCGCCCGGCGCCCGCTGGCACCAGCTGCGACGACGGCAATCCGTGCAACGGACACGGCGCCTGCAATGGAGCGGGCTCGTGCGTGGAGACCGCGCCCCCGAACCTCGACGACGGCAACCCCTGCACCGCCGACACCTGCGACGCCACTACTGGCGTCAAGCACGAACCGGTGGCAGACGGCAGCGGCTGCGGGGACGGTAACCCGTGCAACGGCACCGAAGCCTGCAGCAACGGCGTGTGCCAGATCGGCGGCCCCCCGTCGCTCGACGACCACAACCCTTGCACGGAAGACCGCTGTGAGCCGGCCTCGGGCATCGAGCATCTGCCACTGCCAGTCGACACGCCCTGTGGAGACGCCGACGTCTGCAACGGCACCGAACGCTGCAGCGCCAACGCCCAGTGCGAGGCCCGCAGCCCCCCGGCGCTCGACGACGGCGAGCCGTGCACTGTCGACGCTTGCGACGCCGCGACCGGCGTCAGTCACACGCCAGCGCCAGCAGGCACCAGCTGCGCCGATGCCGAGCTGTGCAACGGCCAAGAGCTCTGCGACGCCAACGGGAGCTGCCAGCCAGGCGCCCCCAGCCCCGTCGACGACGGCAACCCCTGCACCGTAGATAGCTGCGCGCCCGGTGGCTCCGTCGAGCACGCGCCGGTCCCCCCCGGCACGAGCTGCGCGGACGGCAACCCGTGCAACGGCAGCGAGCTTTGCGACGCGGCAGGCCAATGCGCCGCAGCCGCTGCCCCCTCGCTCGACGACGGCAATCCCTGCACGAACGACACCTGTGATCCGGCGCGCGGCATCGTGCATTTGCCGGTCGCAGCCGGCACCTCTTGCGCCGACGCCGACCAGTGCAACGGCAACGAGACCTGCAACGACGCCGGGCACTGCCAGCGAAACGCGCCCTCAACAGCCGACGACGGCAACCCTTGCACCATCGATGCCTGTGAACCTGGCACCGGTACCAGCCATAGCCCAGCTCCGATCGGTACGCCGTGCGACGACGGCAACTCGTGCGATGGCGTGAGCACCTGCGACGGCGCCGGCCAGTGCGCCGCAGGCGCGGCCCCCGAGCTCGACGATCTGAACCCTTGCACGGTCGACAGCTGCGACCCGAGCTTTGGCGTGGTGCACGCGCCGCTTCCGGCCGGCACCTCGTGCAGCGACGGCAATGCTTGCAACGGCCAAGAAGCCTGTAGTGGCGCCGCGCTCTGCCAACCCGGCGTGCCTCCCGTAGTCGACGACGGCAACCCCTGCACCATCGACACGTGCGACGCGCAGCTCGGGGTGTTGGCGCTGCCAGCGCCGCCCGGAACTGGCTGCGGTGACGGCAACGCCTGCAACGGTGTCGAGCTATGCAGTAGCGGCGGTTTCTGCCAGCCGGGCGAGCCCCCGGTGGTCGACGACCAGAACCCCTGCACCGTCGACACCTGCCTGCCAGGGCTCGGCTTGCTTCACGAGCCACTCCCGGCCGGTTCCAGCTGCGGCAACGGCGACTTGTGCGATGGGGACGAGCTGTGCGACGCCTCGGGCAGCTGCCAGTCCGGCGCGCCCCGCTGCGATGACGGCAACGCCTGCAACGGCCTCGAGCAGTGCAATCCCGACGGCTCCTGCAGCGCAACGCCGCAGCAGCTGCTGACAGTCACTGGCCCTGCAGCGCAGTCCCTCACGCGCGAAGCCACTCAAGTCGTGAGCGGCGTCACCCACGCTGCATCGGCGGTCGTCGTCAGCGTTACGCCCGGCAACGTGTCGGCGCTTCTGCCAGCCAGCGCGGCACCACAAGCCTTCTCGCTCACGGTGCCGCTGGTCGAAGGCCAGAACCAGCTCACCGTGCACGCCAGCGCGGAGCCGGCTTGTTCGGCAAGCGCCGTGCTCTCGGTCGTGCGCGACTCGATCGCGCCCGCGGTGTCGCTCAGCCTTCCCGAGCGATTGGCGCTGGGAGAGCCCGCGCAAGCCAGCGTGAGCGCCACGGATGCAGGCGGCGTCGCCGAAGTGCAACTCCGCTTGAAATTGCGGGGTGAGGTGGTGTTCGAGCAGTCGCTGGCCGCGCCGCCCTTCGACTTCTCGTTCGCAGCGCCAGAGGGCGCGCTGGCCGGCGAGAGCCTGGCGGTCGAGGCGGTCGCGCTCGATCGTGCGGGCAATGCCGGGCAAGCCTCGAGCACCTTGGCCCTGACCGCGTCGGCGCTGGTGGTCGGGCGAGTCATTTCGGATGCGACCGGGCAGCCGCTGAGCGCTTCGGTCAAGCTCGAGAGCTCGACGGCAACGACCCGTCCCGATGGTCGCTACCTCTTCAGCACCCGCGAGAGTGAAGCGCTCGTACAGGCGTTCCGCGCCGGCTTCACGAGCGTCGAGCGCAAGACGCCGGTCCAGTTCGGCGTCGGCAGCGTGGCCTTCGACGCACGCCTCACGCCGCTCGCCGAGCCGGTGTTGGTGAACGGCACCGACGTCACGCACTCCGCCGTACTGGCCAGCTGGGACGGTCAGCCCCTCACCGGCACGTTCCTCCTTCCGGCGGCTGCCTTTTCGGGCGCCGTGGCAGTGCAAGTCACGCCCCTTTCGCCGCAGGGCCTGCCCGGCCTGCTTCCGCCCGGCTGGTCCCCCGTGGCGGCGTTCGAGGCGCGCCTGGCGGCCGCGGATCCGCAGGCGCCCCTGGTGGATCTCAACGCCGGGTTTCCGCCTCTTCAGGCCCCCCTCACGGTCGAGCTCGCGGGGTTGCCCGGCGCGCCGCTGGCTTTCGTGGCTTACGATCGCGCCGCGCACGCCTGGCGAGCGGTGGATGCGGTCGACTCCAACGCGGGTACCAGCTCGCGTGCTCTCGGCGGGTTGGGCGTCTTCGCGCTCTTGCTGCCAGATCCGAACGGACCCTCGCTACCGGCAGCGGGCAGCCTGTTGACGGGCGGCGCCGTCCCGCAGATCCCGCCGAGCGCAACCGCGCAGGGGGCCGCAGCTCCGAGCAGCCTCTCGGCGAGCGGCGGCGTGACGCAAGGGCGGGTGCTGCTCAGCAGCTCGCCGCCGCTCGCCTCCGGTGCCGTCGTTTCAGCCGCGCTCACCGAATCCTACGCCTTGAGCAGCGGTCTCACCGCTTCCACGGAGACCACGCTGCAAGATCTCGTGCTCTATCGCGCCCAGCCGCCCGCCGTTCCGGGCGCCCCCAGCGGGAGCGAGCTACTCGGCGCGGTGTTTCCAGTCGCGACCTCGTTCAGCTTCGGCATCGCTGATCTCAAATCGGGCAAGCTCCACGTCGACGTGCTGGGGGGTCGCGAACAGCACCGCGGCAAGATCGGCGGGCGCGTACCCCTCGTCGTCGAGCACGCGGGCGCAAGCTTTGAAGTCGCCGAGCAATCGCTCGAGGCTGACACGCTGATCGATCTCGAGCGCACCGAAATTTCCGAGTTCGTCCCGCGCTCACCCGAGCTCGTACCCCTCGCCCAGGTCTCGCTGGACCTTTCCGGCAGCCAGCTGACGAAGAGCGGCGAGCTGCGACTGAGCGGACTTGCGCTGGCGGTCGAAGAAACGCCGCTGCTCGCCCGCCTCGAGCGCGTCGATCACGTCGCCTACCCCAGCGTCGTGGCGCTCGGCACTTACGACGGCAGCGCATGGATTTTTGCAAATGGTGACGGCTTTGCCGGCGTCGTAAAAGAAGGCAGCTACGTCGTCTACCGCACGACTCTGCCGCTCGGCTTCGTCGCCGGCACGGTGCAAGCCGCAGGCGCGCCCGTGCAGGCGCTGGTGAGCGCAGCGCAAACACCGTTCGTCGCCATCGCCGGGCTCGACGGCTCTTATCAGTTGCCAGCGCCGGCCGGCGCCGCGCCCATCACGGCCCGCGTTGTAGGCACCAACCTGGTCGCGCGCGGCCAAACCTCGGTCACGCAGGGTCACACCAGCAGGCTCGATCTCACGCTGGCGGGTGAGCTCACGACTGCCGTCGTTTCGCCGCCCAACGGCGCGACCGCGGTGCCGCGCGCGACTCAGCTCACCTTGGCCACGCCCGTCGCGCTCGACCCCGCAACCCTCATCGAAGACAACATCCGCCTGTTCGCGGGTGATCCCGCCGACAACCTGCTGGTCGACATCCGGCTGCAAATCTCGGCCAACGCGCGCAGCGTCGCGGTCATCCCCGAGCTGCGGCTCGCCGAAGGCGCCGACTACACCCTGCAGGCCTCCGGTCTGCGCGACGCGCAAGGCGGCCTAGTCGTCGTCCCCGTCACCAGCTTCCGCACGCTCGTGGAGGTGCCCGACGTCGTCGACACCAATGCCATCGAAGTGACCCTGCCCGAGGGCGACGGCAACGCCCACGTCGTCGCCCCGCCGGGCAGCCTCGACCCCGGCTCCACCGTCCTCATCACCAATGAAGGCAACGGCCACGTCGTCTCCTGCTCCGTCGGTAACGGCGGCGGCCTCGACTGCGAGATCCCGGCGTCGATCGACGACACGCTGGTCATCAGTATTACGGATGCGGATGGGCATACGACCACCCAGGTCCGCGGCCAGTATCGCTTGCCTGATGGCCGCACGGCGGTTGGACCAGCCGGGGGTGTGGTCACGGGGGAAGGCGGCGTGGAGCTGAGGATTCCGGAAGGTGCGCTGCATTCGGGCACGGCCTTCGAAGTCAAAGCGCTCGGTCCCGAAGCTTTCCCGGAGCGACCTCTACTCCCCGATGCGCAGTTTGGCGGCGTCTTGGAGGTGAAGTCCCAGGGTGACCAGGTCTTCCGCTCCGAAATCGACCTCGCGTTCCCCAAGCCTGCCGCTGCCCCCGACGGCGCGTTCTACTACGTCTATCGCCGCTTGGAGGCACCTCCGGGTCAGGCGATTCCGGGAGGGGCGGCCTTCGAAGTCATCGATCACGCCTTCGTCGAAGGCCAAGGCGCCAGCGCCAGAGTCGTCACGGCCTCGTGCCCGTTCCCCGGGTTCATCGATATGGCTCGCGTGATGGGGCAATCGCTCACCAACGCTCAGCCGTTCCCACTCGGCGCCATCGGCACGTCGACGTTCCTCTTGATGTGGACGTTCGAGTCCGCGATCCCGAACGTACCCGGGATGGGCATCATCCGCGGGCGCGTGCTGCGGCCGTCGTGGACCGATCCAGTGACCAACCAGCCTCGCGCTGCGCTGGAGTACGACCCCATCGTGGGCGCCATCGTCTCGGGGCGCGACGCGAGCGGACAAGCCTTCGCGTTCACGCCGATGACCGTCGCGCGCACCCAAGCGGACGGCTCCTACACCCTGTGGGACCAATTCCCCACCGAAGGTCAGGTGCTGATCGCGGCGACCGACGACACGGCTAGCAGCCAAACGCCGCACAAATCCTGCCCCGCCGAGGGCCAGCCCGACGATCCGCACGTTCGCTGCGTCCGCCCTGTGCAAGAGGTCGTCGCCGGCTGCAACGCCAACGCCGCGCACTACCGGAACCAGGTCAAAGCCAACATCACCTTTCCGCTGCGCGACTCGGATCAGCCGCTTTCGTTCGGCCCCCTGCAGATCCGAGTCATGAAAGAGATCGAGGGCCAACGCCGGGAAGTCGGAGGCTTCGCGATCGTGGGGCAACCGCTGCTCGTCGGCTTCTCGCTCCCGGGCGGCACCGTGCTGCCCGGCATCGAGGTCGAGTCGCAGGGCCACGGGCAAACCCTGCCGACCATCTCCGATCCCCGGGGCATGGTGGAGCGCTTGGCCACGCTCACGCCGGCTCTGCCGGGCGTGTACGTGGTGCGCGCCACCGGTCATCCGCTGCCGGCGGGTCCCACTGTCGTGGGTGAAGTGACGTTCCGCGCCGTGGTCTCGGGAGGCGACGCAGCGCAGCCAATTCCGGGAAGGCCTCGGGTCGTTTCCGGTCGCACGCTGCCACCCAACCAAGACGAAGACGTCGGAACCGGCGTCTATCCGCAGGTCGTATTCACGGAGCCCGTTCGAAATCTGCTCGGCCACGTCCGCTTGCTCGAGCAGCCAGACGGCAAGAGCCTCGAGCTCGATCTCGTCGGCATCGACCAGCAGGGCAACCCGCTCGAGGTCACGACACGCGACCACGCCGTCACGGCCGTGACGTTGCAGCCGCGCTCTCGACTCAAGTACGGTACCGAGTATCGCATTTCACTCGATGACCTGATCGAGGACCTCGACACCGACATCGGGCTCAGCGCGCCCAACGTGCTCGAACCTTACACGAGCGACTTCAAGACGCTCCTGCCCCAAACCCTCGCCGGTACGAGCGGCGAGGACTTCAGCTCCTCGGGCATCGCCAGCGTCGACGAGTATGCCTACCTGGTCGAGAACCGCTTTCATCAGGGCATCCTGCGTGTCTTCAACATCGAGAACCCGAGCTCCCCCACCGAAGTGGCGGATGGCCAGAAGAGTATGGCCGGGCGCCCCATGGACATCGCGGCAGCAGCGGCGAGCCCAGGACGGGACTGGTACGCCCTCCCCAGCAACGACAGCGGTCAGAACGACATCGCGACCGTCGTGGTCGTCACCGGGCCCACGGACGTCTCACTGCCGTCGAACCTCCGCATCTACCGCGCGAACGCCAGCGGCGCCACGCGCTGGGTCGGCGCGGTCAGCGTCACATCCACGGCTCTGGAGGGCATCGCGCAGCGAGTCACCCTCCACGGTGACTACGCCTACACTACAACCACGCGCCGGGGCATCCAAGTAGTCGATCTGGCGTTTGCCCAGCAGCTCTTCGACAGCCGCGGTGGCGACACTTCGCGGATCCGCATCCCGCTCACCTCCGATGGGCAAGGCTTCGGACAAGAAGCGGTCGTGGCCAGCGTGCCGGTGCTGCTGCGACCGCCGCCACCGCCCGGCCAGCCGCTGCCCGCGTTCCTCTCCGACTTGAAGGTCATGGACCTGGTCGACGGTTCTCTGCAGCCCATCGTGCTCGCGACCGGGGACCTCGGCCTTGCCACCGTGAGCCCGCAGGCGAGCGAGGTGTTGTTCCCCAAGTACGAGACCAACAGTCCGGCTTGGGAGCGCCCCGGTTTCATTGGCCGCGCCATCGACGTGACCCGGCGGGAGAAAAAGGCCATCGCGGTGCTGGCCGGCGAGCAGGGTCGCGGGGGCCAGCCCACGCTCTTGGTGGTCGACGTGACGAATCCGCGAGCGCCGCAGGTGCTCGGCAGCACGGACCTGCCCCAGCGCCCCGTCGACGTGGCGATCGTGGACGGTCTGGTGCTGGTGGGCGGCTCCGAGGCGGTGGGGCCGAATCAGATCTCGACCACGATCGTCAACATCGACGAGCTCGATGCCCCCGAGCTTGCTGGCGAAGGTATCGCCAACATCGGTGGCCGTCTCACAGTGAGCGACGGTGGCATCTTGCTCGGCACGATGTCGTCGAGCTCGGGCGGCAACGTCGAGCTCGGCGGCATTCGGACGGCCAGCCTCGGCGAAGACGCTGGAAAGACCATCCGCATCCAGCTCGAAGGCGGACGTACCAGCATCAAGGCCGGCGAGCAGGTGCAGGCCATCGCCCGCACACGGCCCGTCGCGCGAGAAGTGACCTGGTCGCTCGAGGTCGAGGGTGCAGATCTCGGGGTCAAAGCCGAGATCGACTCCGCCACGGGCCTCATCACGGTCAGTCAGGACAGCAAGAGCGGCTTCGCCAAGATCACCGCCAAGCTCAAAGATGATTCGAAGGTCTTCGACCACGCTCGGGTGCGGATCGGTTGCAGCTGTCAGACCTGCGACACCGCAGGCTCCTGCGAGCAGAAGATTGGCAGTATTGATGTTGTATGGAGCCTGGGGCGGGGCGCGCGAGGTGAAAGCGCCGGCAACCTGTTCCTGCGCTCCGACCACCCCGACGCTTCGATTTTCACCCCTGCCCGGCTCGAGTTCTCGAGCCTGGATTTGTCGGTCGAACGTATCGTCAACGACCAGCGTCGTCTGCGACAGGTCGTAGCGCCGCAAACGCTGGTCGACGTCATCGAGCTGAACGCGCAGAGCTACGAGCTTCGCTTCTACGATGCATCGGTCCGCGGCGAGCGCGCCCCCGAAGGACACTACAAGCTCAACGGTACCCCGACCGCCAACGTCATCTGGCGCGTCGAGAGCCTCGGCAGCTCCGGCACGGCGCTGCGCTTGAGCGAGACACGGGGCAATGACGTCAAGCACCACGACTACGAGTGGGACGCTTCGTTCAACGATTGGACGCTGCGGCGTGGCGACGGCGAGACCGTCGAAGACCACGCGACGACCATCGATCCAACGACCCAGGACCGCACCGTCGTCACGACGCTGAAAGACCGGACCGGGCTCACCTCCAGCGGAAGCCAGGTCACCTATCACCGCTTCTCGTGGGGCGAAGAAATCGTGCGCGAGGTCTCGGACCCGAGCGGAGCCGCCCTCACGACCACCCACGACTACTGGGATACGCCGAACGACGTTTGGCGCCACATGAAGCCCAGGAGCGTCGTCAACCCCGACGGTTCCTGGGTCACCTACGACTACAACAACGTCGACATCACCGCGCCTGGCTTCCGGCAGCTCGCCGTCGAAATCCATTCCTGGCTGGACGCGGCGCCCGGCGCGAGCGCCTCGGAGGCGCGGGTCCTCCGCTACGGCTACACGCCGGTTGATCCGCGCGACAACCGCAACGGCCTGCTCCATCCCGAGCGGATGCTGCCGCGCACCATCATCGAACAGATCGAGGGCCACGAGGTGGGGCGCAGCTACTTCGCGTATGTTCGCGAGGGCGACTTTGGGGCGCGCGAAGTCATCGAGGAGCGCTGCGTGCGACAGGGCTGCGCCTACGGTGCTGCCGACAACTTGCGCACCGTCACCCGCTACTACGCCGCCAAAACCGACTTGGCCAGCGACGGGCGCATCGAGCGCGTGGAGCACCCCGACGGCCGGCTCGACAGCTACCGCTACGAGCACGAGACCTACGAGCGTCCCGCCGCGTTGGGCGGTGGCTTCGGCGCTGCCACCCGCGAAATCGTGACCCACGGCACGCTCGGCTCGCCGAACGGCGTTGCCGGCGAAACCACGCGCGAAATCAGCGTCACGGACGAGCGCGGTCAGGTCCTGCGCGACGAGCGCTTCATCTATTACGCCGACAACTCCAGCAACCCGCCTTCCAGCGGCTACGCGCTACTCGACTGGACGCGCCGCAGCTACGACGGCCAGGGCCGCCTGATCGAAACGACCAAGTCGAACGGCGAGGTCGAAACCGCGACCTGGGGCTGCTGCTCCGAGAACGCCTCGGTCGATGCGCGCGGCATCACGACTACCGTGCGCGCCCGAGACGGGCTCGAGCGCGTGACCAGCTCCGAACGGGCTGGCATCACGACGACTCAAACCCTGGATGCCAACGGCCGCGTCCTTTCGACCACGCGCTCGGGTGGCGGCCTCAGCCTGAGCACCTTCCAGAGCTACGATCTCGCGGGCCGGCTCATCGAGTCCAAAGACGAGCAAGGGCTGCTGACTCGTACCAGCTACGCGCTCGGCGGGCTCAGAACCACCGTCACGCGGCCAGGGAATTTTACGGAAATCCGCGAGCAATATGCCGACGGACAGCCCAAGAGCGTGACCGGCACGGGGGTCGTCGCGCAGTTCTTCAGCTACAGCGTCCAGCCCGACGGCACCCGCGTGACTGAGGTGCGGCTCGGACGAGCGGATTCACCCGTTTTCGAGCGCTCCCACACGGACGTCGCAGGCCGCGTGGTGCGGACCGAGCGACCGGGCTTCGGTGGCAGCGCGGAGAGCACCGAAACAACGTACGATGACGCAGGGCGCGTCGCTCGCACGCGCACGAGCGGCCTGGCAGACACCCTGTTCGAGTACAACGCCCTCGGCGAGCCAACGCGCAGCGGCCTCGACATCGACGGCAACGGGCAGCTCGACCTCTCCGGGCAAGACCGCATCAGCGAGTCTCGCAGCCAAACGAAGCTGCTCAACGGCCAGTGGTGGGAGGTGGCGGAGCAGCTCGTTTACCCCAAGAGCGGTTCCGGCACGGCAGTCCTGACCAGCACGTCCTCGAGCCGTCTCACCGGGTTCGGCGGCGGCCTCGTTTCCGAGCAAATTTCCCGCGATATTTACGGCAACGAGACCAAGAGCACCGTCGCCATCGACCGCGCCACGCACACGGAAACGCGCCGCACCGACGTGCCCGAGAGCACCCAGGACGCGCTCAGCGTGAGCGTGGATGGGCGACTCACGTCGAGTACGACCCCGACCGGCGTGACCACGACCTTCAGCTACGACGGACTCGGGCGCCAGATCGGCGCGACCGATCCACGCACCGGCACGGTCACGACGGTCTACGATCCGGCGACGGGCCGAGTGCTGGCGGTGCGCGACGCGGGCGAACGCGCCACCACGTTCGGCTACGAGAGCGCGACGGGGCGCAAGAACAAGGAGTGCAACGCGCTCGGCAAGTGCACCTACTTCGAGCACTCGGCGCGCGGCGAGCTGCTGCGCACCTGGGGTGACGTCCCCTACCCGGTCGAATACAGCTACGACCAGTACGGCCGCCGCACGCACCTGCGCACCTTCCGCGACGACAGCGTCAACTGGGCCGCCACCACCTGGCCGAGTGGCGCCAGCGACTTCGGCGACCAAACCGAGTGGCAGTACGAAGAAGCCACCGGCTTGCTGCTCGCCAAGGTCGACGCCGTCGGCGAAGCCGTCCGCTACACGTATGAGGCCGCCGGGCGTCTGCGCACCCGCACCTGGGCGCGCCTCGACGAAAACGGCGCCCCGATCGTCACCACCTACGGCTACTCGCCCCAGACCGGCGAGCTCCTCTCGGTCGACTACAGCGACACAACGCCCGACGTCACCCACACCTACGATCGCTTGGGGCGGCAACTTACCGTCACCGACGGCACCGGCGATCGCGTCTTCGCCTACGACCCGAACACTCTCGCGCTCGTCTCCGAAACCATCAACGGCATCGCGCCCGCGATCCTGCGGCCCCAATACGCCACCACCGGCGTCATCGGTCGCGTCTCCGGGCTCAAGCTCGACGACGACTACGCCGTCACCTACGGCTACGACAACGGCAGCGGCCGCCTCACTACGGTCGGCTGGAACGTCAACGGCGTGACCGACGCCGCCACCTACTCCTACCTCCCCCAAAGCGATCTCCTCGCGGGCCTCACCACCCAAAGCGGCCAAGCAACGACCTACGGCTACGAGCCCACGCGCAACCTCAAAACTCAAGTCCAAAACCGCTTCGCCAACAACCTCATCAGTCAGTTCGACTACACGAACGACGCCGTCGGTCGCCGCACCAGCGTTAAGAACAGCGGGAGTGCGTTTGCGGCGCCGGCGTTTACGAAGTGGGGGTACGACGATCGGAATCAGCTGACGAGCAGCTATCGGTATCTCGGTACGGATCTTGTCGATGAGAGCAGCCCCGTTCAGACCGCGGCAACGTCCTACAATTACGATTCCATCGGCAACCGCGAGACTTCGTCAGCATCTTCGGTAGAGAGTCACTACGCGAAGAACGCGCTAAACCAGTACACCGCTATCGACATGACCGTGTCTGAGCACGATGAGGACGGCAACCTTGTCGTCGACGCCACTCGTGTATATACATACAACGCAGAAAACCGATTGGTTGGTGTAGCCCCGCGGTCCCCCGTGGCCGGCAACAGGAAGGTTCGATTCACCTACGACTATCTCGGTCGCCGCACCAATAAGGTGGTCGAGGTATTGTCTGCTGACTGGCAGCCGGTGCACGCCCTTAGCGCAGTCTACGTTGGCTGGCGGAATGTACGCGAAGATCGGGTCTCCGCCGACGCGCGGACAACAAAGCGCTTCGTCTGGGGGCTCGACGTCTCCCAGTCTCCCGACGGCGCGGCAGGCGTGGGCGGACTCCTGGCTGCGGTGAAAGACATTGCCGAGTCGCTGCTTACATACGACGCCACTGGCAACGTCTCCGAACTCCTCAGGCTCGATGGTGGGCTCGGGGCTCACTATGAATATGAAGCATTCGGTAACGCGGTTGCGGCAAGGGGCCCGGACGCTCTAGACAACGACTATCGGTTCTCCACGAAGCCCTTCGACGAGGAAACGGGGCTCTCATACTTTGGCCTCCGATTCTATGATTCCACAAGCGGACGCTGG
>DATAKF010000491.1:0-4079 GCA_036261775.1 Polyangiaceae bacterium
GGGCGCCCCGCTTCCCACGCCTTCGCGCAAAACTAGCTCGTATTTTTCGTGCGCTTCGACGAAGCGCCCAAGACCCTGCAGAGCTCGCGCCCAGTCGACCACCAGCGTGGGGGCGTGGACGAGCGAATCGGCCCGACCAAAGCGATCAGCCGCGGTTTTGTAGTCTTTCTTCTGCAGCGCATCGTGGCCTTCGAGCGCCAGCGCGCGCGCCGTGGCGCGATCGGCTTCGGTCCCCTGGGCCCAGACGGGCAGCGAGAACAAGACCGCGCACACCAGCCCCAAGCAAATCGCCGCGAGCTTCATTTTTAAGGACCCTCAGATGCCGTAGTCAGGGTTGCCCGTTGGCCCAGGCGGAGCCACGGGACCCTGTCGCTTCTTTTTATCCTTCTTCTTCTGCTCTTCGTCCAGTTCGCGGGCGGGCGTCGCCGCGCTGGCGGAAATGGACGGGGTAGGCGCGGCAGGCGCGTCCGCGAGGCGAGGTGCCACGACCGGAATGGGTGGAGCCGCCGGCTCGCTAACCGGCGCGTCGGCAGGATCACCGGCCGCGTGGGTACCGGCGCCCGAGCCGCCGCTCAGTGCCATCGACACCCCGACACCGATCAGGGCGAGGGCTGCGATGCCTGAAACCAGCGCCAACTTGCGCTGTTTCGGGGTCAGCTCGCTCAGCGTGGGCAGTACCGAGCGGCGCGTGCGCGAGACCGGCGCGCCGGTCTCGAAGTCGTTCTCGCTGGCGTCGCTCAGCTCCGGGCTCGAGCCGAAGCTGGCCTGCGGCCCCGCACCTCCGATGGTGTGGGACATGGGTGGCAGGCTCGCGTGCTCCGGATCGACCAGGCTGGTCAGCGACGGGCGCGGCGGCAAGGTCGGCACCTCGCGCCGCTCGAGCATGGCCGTCTCCGCCAGCGCGTCCGAAAGCTCCTTGGCGGACTGAAAGCGCAGCTCGCGATCACGGTTGATGGCGCGCGTCCAGAACGTCTCGAGCTCCGGCGGCAGGCTCGAGTCACGCTCGGTGATCTTGGGGATGGGATCGTACAAGATCATGCCCATCAAGTCGCCGAGCGCCTCGCTCTCGAACGGAGGCTTGCCCGTCAAACACTGGAACACGATCACGCCGAGCGCCCACAAGTCGGAGCGCCAGTCGATGTTCTTACCGCGCGCTTGCTCGGGGCTCATGTAGTACGGCGTACCCATGAAAGACCCGGTTTTCGTGGTCTTGTCGCGCAGCGAGTACTGGTCGAGCTTGGCGATGCCGAAGTCGAGCACCTTGGCGACTTCGTGATCGTCGCCCGGCACCAAGAAGATGTTCTCGGGCTTCAGATCGCGATGCACGATGCCCATGGCGTGGGCACGCACCAGCGCGCGCGACACCTGCGAGACGATGTCGTAGGTCTCGCGCAGATCGAGGCGACCCTTGCGGTCCAGCCGCGCACCCAGGTCTTCGCCCTCCAGGTGCTCCATGACGATGAACGGCATGTCGAGCCACAAGCCGTGATCGAACACGTCGACGACGTTGGCCGAGCGAATCTGCGCGGCGGCGCGGGCCTCGCGCTGGAACCGAACCCGCACCTCTTCGTTACCCACCTTGTCCGGATCGACCAGCTTGATGGCGCACGTGCTGCTCAGCGACATGTCCGTCGCCATCCAGACGGAACCCATGCCGCCGGCACCGAGCTTGCGCTCGAGGCGGTAGCGTTCCGCGATGACGATGCCAGGGGCGAGGGGTTGCACGGGTTAGTAGCTCAGCCGAGGGACGTTTGGCTTACCGGCCCGGTCGGGTATGGGTATGCCAATGTAGGTACATTTGTGGGTACACGGACTCGTGAGACGGCGCAAGCGGGCGTCATATCACCCCGAAAAAATGGCCATAATCGGGGCCGGCCTTCCAAGGATTCCGACGCCAATCCGTCCGTCGGCCGGGGGGGCTCACCCCCGGGTCGCGCTCGCGCTTCTGCCACTGTCGCGGTGTCGCTCGCGGCGCTCGCGGCGCTCGCTGCTCGACGCTGCTCCAGGTGTCGCGACCTGTTCGGCAAGACTGTTGTCAGTGGACGGCTGTGGCGAGATGGCTCGCGCTGCGAGTCAGTGCTGTGTCGACCTTGGCCCTGCGGCCTTGGTCAACCGGTCGACCAAAGCTTCGGCGATGCCGCGCGCGCTCGCCGCGCTTGGCGGGCTCGCGAGCACGACGTCGGCACTGTCAACGTCTGCTTGACGGAGCGCGGCGTAAAGGCGTTGCGCTGCAGCGTCATCGCTCGGCCCCAAATCGAGGAGACCGACGCCCGGCAACATCGCGAGAGCCGCGCGGTCGTCGTTGCTCGACACCAGCACGGCGACACGCTCGCCTGCTCGGGCGAGCTCGCGAGCGCGTGCCGCGAGCTTGGGCGACTCGAGCAGCTCGACGCGGGCGCGTGGCGCGTAGTGGGACGCGAGCATGCCGGGCGCGCGCACGTCGGCAGCAGCGTCGCGGCTCAGCTTCACCCCCAAGAGTGATTCTATGTCTTGGCCGGCGATTCCGCCCGGTCGGAGCAGCACGGGGGCCTCGCGCGTGAGGTCCAAGATGGTCGACTCGACGCCGACGCTGCAGTCGCCGCCGTCGAGCAGCAGATCCACGTCGTCGCCCAAGTCTTCCTGCACGTGCTCCGCGCGCGTCGGGCTGACTCGACCAAAGCGGTTGGCAGAGGGCGCCGCTACGCCGCCGCCAAAGCGCTTCAGCAGCTCGAGCGCGACCGGGTGAGCCGGCACGCGCAAGCCGACGCTGGGCAGGCCGCCGGTGGTCTCGGCCGGAACCCGCGCGGCTTTCGGAAGCAGTAAGGTGAGCGGTCCGGGCCAATAGGCTTTGGCCAGGCGCCACGCTGCATCGGACACGCTCGCGGCCCAACGCGGCAGCTCGTCGAGCGACGCGATGTGAACGATGAGCGGGTGGTTCGCGGGGCGGCCCTTGACCGCGAAGATGCGCGCTACGGCCTGCACGTTCTCCGCGTCCGCGCCCAGGCCGTAGACGGTCTCGGTCGGAAACGCCACCAACTTGCCCTGGCGCAGGGCGAGCGCGGCGCTGTCGATGTCATGGGTGAGGGGCAAAGGGGCGGGCCTGGTGACGGGGCGGGGCGAACGCGGGCTTTCTAGCTCCGAGAACGCCTTCAGTACAGGAACCGGGGCGGGAACAGTAACAGCGAGCTTCCAGGGGTAGCGGAAGTCGAGAAATGTGGCCTCAAACCGCTCGCCGCGGCGTCTCACCCGGTAGGCGCTGCCGGAGCGGGCGCCACCCCGTTACGAATCTGGACGCGCACCCAGCTGCGGGTGGCGCGGGAGCGGGGGTGCGCGACTCGCCTGATTCGATGTTGGGTCGTTGCGATTCAGGTCGCCAACTTGGTTGTCGATGTGCAGCGCGCAAACGTCGCGCGCTGTCAGCTGACTACTGTCGTCGCTCACGCGTCGCGCGCTGCTTCGTGCGCGCTGCTCGGTCGCGACGCCACTGGTTGCTGCCGAGGCCCGAAGCGCGACGAACGCGAACTTGCCTTGAATCTCGGTGGATTCGCGCGCGCCGACGAGTGCGCTTCGCGCGTTGGCGATGCGTCGCAGCGCGCGCTCACTGCGCGCTGCATTGCAGCTACGTGAGTGGTCGCGTGTGCTGCGCGTTGCGTGAGCGCGAACGCACAGCGGCAGTCGAGGTAGGTGAAGCGCTTCCACAACATGCGTTTTCGCGCACACGAATGCTGGCGCGATTGATGCGAGATAGCGTAAGCTGAGGTACAGAGGTTGCGGCACATGTGGTCAGCTTCAGGTATGGGCGCGTCCAATCGTGTTCGATTGGCGCTTGGCGCTTTGTTTGCGACGTTCTTGAGCGGAGCGTCGGCGCGAGCCGTGTTGCAGCCAACCCCCGGGGGTTTTCCGATCCCGGTCTTGACTGCCTCGGTGACGAACTGCTCCGACAACAACGTCGAGGTTTGCCTCGATCAGAGTGAGGGCGACGCCGCGCTGATCGGTGCGCAGGCTGACGCGCTGGTCGCGCCCGAGGTTTTTCAGCCGACTTGCTCGCTCACCTTCAAGCCCATTACCAAGGGGGGCGGGGATCACGTGGCTTTCGGCTG
>DATAKF010000493.1:0-22078 GCA_036261775.1 Polyangiaceae bacterium
CAATCGCGCCGCGACTCGCACGCTCGGGCTAGGAAAGTCTGATGCTCCCAAGCGAGCCCCATAGCAGCGCCACTTCCGAGAATCCCCAGCTGTCGGCGCGCCCTCGCTCGTCACCCGATCGCTCACTTCGTGCCTCCAAACTTTCTCTGTCCCTCGTACGCCGCCGACCAGGCTACTGGCAAGTGCATTCCACAAGCACTGGCGCGGCGCTCACGGGACTGTGACCCAGCAGCAAAGTGTGGCCAACCGACGTGAGCCCCCTGCCGACCACTCATCATGCACCTAGTAGTTTCGCAACCGCGGCGCCTCCGCGCAGTCACGTGGAGCGCCAGTGGTACGAAACGAACGCGAGGCACTTTGGCAACAGCCACGAGAGCCTCACGACCCCATGGGGAGATGTGGAGCCGGCCTGGGCTCGGCGAAGAACCATGGGTATTCAATGCTGCGTTTCGCGTAGCTCCGCTGAGCTCCCGCTCGATGCGGCTGCGTGCGCGGGCACCGCTGGCGCCACCGGGGTCCTGCTACTCGCGTGGGAGGAACTCGAGTGCAATGCGCTTGCAGTCGCGGCGACTACGCCCCTAGGTTGCACCCAGTTTCGTGGAGGAATGGCGATGAGTGAACCGCGGCTGGGTTGGAGTCTCGGGCGGGGGCGCGCGGGTTTGGTCCTCATGCTGTTCGCTGTGGGTTGTGACGAGCACGGTGGCGTGCGGCCGTCGGGATTGGATGGCGCGGCTGGAGCGGGCGGCGGCGCTGGTGGCAAGGGGAATTCGACCGTCTTTAGTAGCGGAGAAGACCGAGCAGACCCGACGAATCACGTGGCGGTGTTTGCGTCTTCGTCGCCGCAGAGTCTCGACGCGAATGCGGGCGGTGGTGGCGCTGAAATGGGCCCGCAGCCCATCGTGGCGCCGTACGGCATTTCGGTTGTGTGTGGCGATGCGATCCTTGGCACGACTGAGGAGTGCGATGACGGGGCGGGTGCGGCGCAGGATGCGTGCACGGCGGATTGTAAGGTGCGCGATCAGCCGGCGGTTGCGCTCGCTGCGACTCATAGCGTGAATAGTCTGGATCGGTACCTTGGAGCGGGGCGACATCCAGTTAGCGGTTTGTCGACCGGTTTTGCGACGGCGTTCATGGAGGTCGGGCATGCCGAGCCTGAGCCGACGGTCGCGGCGTCGTTGTTCAATATCTGGGGACAGCCGACCCATCACGTCACCGTGAGTGCGGGTGCTTCGCCGATTGACGACGCGAATCCGGTCGTGGCTGCGCTGCCGGACGGAAGCTTTGCTTTCGCTTGGAGTGATTTTGACGGCGACGGCTCGGATTTGGGCGTTGCGCTGCGCCGAGTGGCGGCCGACGGTAGCGTCGGGTCGCTGCGCGCGGCGCACGGCGGCACGGAGTTTTCGCAGCTGAATCCCGACATGTTGTGGACGGGTACGGAGCTGGTGGTGGCGTGGGAGGACTACGCGGACGCTTTCAGCGGACCCGATCTTCGTTACCGTACTTTCGATGAGGAGCTGAATCCGACTTCGGGTGATGTGACGTTGGCGGGCAGCGAGCTGCCGGAGGGAGCGGTGGCGTTGGCGGCGTTCAACGGTGGTTGGGCGGCGGCGTATCGTGAGGGTACGGCCGACGGCAAAGAGAACGTCGTGGTGCGTGTGGGCGCGGATTCGTTTCGAGTCGGGCCGGTTCAAGGTGGGCCGCTCGATGATCGGCCGGCGTTGGTTGGGCTCGATGCGACGCACCTTCTCGTGGTGTTCTCGGCCGGCACGGATCCGGCACCGGCGACGGGCGTCTACAACTTGCCGCGGCTCCGCTACGCGGTGATTGACGTTGCTGGCAGCGCCACGCAAGCATCGCAGGCGCTTGCCCCCTTGTTCGACGTTTACACCGGCGACTTGACGGTTTCACAGATGAGCCCGTCGGTTGCGCCTGCACCGGATGGCTCGGCAGGAGCGTTCGTGTCGTGGCGTTCGGAGGCGCGACCGGGGGACGCGATCGGCGACCAAATTTGGCTGAAATCCGTGACCTGGAATGCAGCGACGGCCACGCTGACCGCCACCGAGCAAGAGTGGCCAATCCCGCGACCGTGGGCGGAGAATCTGGGCGACCAACGGCGACCGCAGTTGGCAGCGGTAGGGCTGCCGCCGTCTGGCGCGCTGGCGATCGCTTGGGACGACTACTCGCATAGCCAAGGAGTTGGCGCGGGGAATCCCGACGTCGTGGTTCGCTACGCGCCGAGCCGCGCTCGCGGGAGTCATTCGTGCTCACCGGTGACGGTGACGGCGGACATCCCTGCCTACCACAGCCTTTATACCGCGGTTCCAGGAGCCAACGTGACGTGGACCGCCGATGCAACTTGCACCATCGCGCCTCAGTATCGGTTCCATTTTCGTCACCCGACCACTGGCGTTTGGTCAGTGCTCCAGGACTGGAGCACGGCGAGCACTTACACCTGGAATACTACGGGTCTCGCGCTGGGCATCTGGCACATGCAGGTTTGGGTTCGCGATACGGGATATACCGGATCACCTGCCTACCAAGCCTACATTGGCAAACCCACCGAGCTCAACGCTTCGGCGGCCTGCACGTCGGTATCCATCACTGCCACGCCGAACCCGGTAGTAACCGGAAACACTGTTACTTTCGTCACTACGGCCGGCTCGTGCCCGAGCCCCGAGTTCCTCCTCTACCACTTCGCGCCGGGCGGCACTTGGCAGATTATCAGCGAATACGCGGCGGCCAATTCGACGTATCTGTGGGATTCGACGAGCGCCATCATAGGCCAGCACCGTTTCCAGGTTCGTGCTCGCACTCAAGGGTCGGTGGTGTCGTACCAGGCTTACAGCAATCTCTGGGTCACCGTCACGGCGCCACCGCCGTGAGCGGCCTAGTTGACTCGTTCACCTAGGCACGGCTTGGACCGACGCAGCCGCTACTTCGCGCCCCCGCCCCTCACCTGCTCCACGAGCGGATGCTGCGGATATTTCTCCAGGAACTCGTTGGCTAGCGCGCGCGCTTCCGCTGCCTTCCCGCTGTTGCTCAAGACCTGAATCCGCAAAGCCATGGCTTCGGGTTTGAGGGCGCCGTTGGGATGTGAAGAGTCGTAGTCGTTGAGTTGGGCGAGAGCGGCGGCGGTGTCGCCGCGGGAGAGGGCGGCGCGCGCGGCTTCGATTTTGCGGAGCTCTTCGGGAGAAGCGGTGCTGGGTTTGGTGTTCGCGGGCGCTGTGGGCTCGGCGGAGATGTCGGAGGGGCCGGCGGCGGCGCGCGGCGCCGGCGACACAGTGGCGAGCGGCGCGGCGGCTTGGGGCGTGCTGCTGGGCGTGAGGAGCGTGTTGGCGACGAAGCCGAGGGCGACGCTGGCGGCGGCGCCGATGGTGATCCACGTGGCGAGCGTGCGGACGGGATGGAGCGGCTTTACGGAGGTGCCTGCGCGAGGGCCGCGGGTGCTGGAAAAGGCGCTGGCGGTGCTGGCTAGGTTTACGGCCAAGCGGCGCGAGGCGTGGCTCGGTTTGTCGAGCGACGCGGAGTCGAGCAGGCGCTGGGAGAGGCCGCCGCTCTTGTTCAATCGACGCGGTCCGTCTGTCATGACGTTAACCCCTCCTCCATGGACGCCAACGTCTCGAACTGTTCGCGCGCGCGGCGCAAGCGCGACGCTACGGTGCCCGGGGGTAGCTCGAGCGTGGACGCGATTTCGGCCATCGTGAGCTCTTCGAGCTCGTAGAGCACGAACACGGCGCGTAGCTCGAGCGGCAGCTCGTTGAGCACGCGCTGCAGTACGGCGCGCAGGCGCTGCTTTTCAGCCAGCGCTTCAGGATTCAGCTCTGGCGCTTCCAGCTCTTCGAGCCCGCCGTCGTCGACCTCGCGACGGCGCTTGGCGGCGCGGCGAAAGCTGGAGGCCACGCGAAAGGCGGTGCTGAGCACGAAGGAGCGCTCACTACCGACCTCTACACGATCGAGCTTCCGAGCCAGCACCAGCACCACCTCCTGCACCGCGTCGTCAAGGTCACCGTCGGGGATGCCGAGGCGGCGCAAGAAGCGCCACAACACCTCGAAGTACTCGGAAACGACCTGCCGCAGCCGGCTCTCGTTCACACCGCCCAGCGTGGTGACTGGGGCGGCGTGGCCGAGGTTGAAGGATCTTTCGAGCACCCGACTCAATTGAATGACCTCAATCTCGAATTTTGATCACGGGCCGACGCGGGCCCCAAGGCCGAAGTGGCGCGGAACGACGGGAGCGCGAAAAATCTTTGTCGAGGAGTGATCAAAACGGGTGCCGAGCTGCCATCTAGGGGTGAGACGCTGATCGCGGTGGTTAGGACTCGGGGTGGGCGGGTCTTTTCGGGGGGGCTCACTAACGCCGTCTAGTGAGCTTGACCGAGGTAGACCGAGGGTAAACTGGGCATTTGCGGGGAACTTGTTGGGGCGCGGTGTGGAAACGGGGTGGTGTGCCGGGGGCTCAGGCGGTGGGGCGACGTGGTGACAATGCGCCCCGGATCCGGGCATCAACCTGGATCCGGGAGCGCCCTATTTTGTCTCACCGCGTTCGATTGGCAGGAAGGCGGGAAGGCGGGAAGGCGCGAGAGGAAGCGCATTTTTCGTTCGGGGGACCGAACGAAAAATTGGCTGCCAGGGGGGCTGGCCCATCGCGTCGAGGCGGTCAGTTCCCCCACCCCAACATCCTTTTCTCGAACTCTTCCCGCCTTCCCGCCTTCCTGCCCACAAGCGTACAAAAAGAGAGAGCCCCGCGACGTCGGGTGACGTGCGGGGCTCGCTGCGACTGACTTGCGTCAGTGCTGGGTCTCAGCCGCCGGCCATCTTGGCGACTTCGGCTGCGAAGTCGTCGCCCGTGGGCTTCTCGATGCCTTCACCGCGCTCGAAGCGGATGAAGCGGCTGAACACGACGTCGCCGCCGAGCTCTTTGGCAACGTTCGCGCGCACTTGGTCGACCGACTTGTCGCCCTCCAAGACGCTCGGTTGGTCGAGCAGGCAAATCTCCTTTGCCCACTTGGCCAGCTTGCCTTCGATGATCTTCGGGTGCGAGGCCGCAGGCGGCGCCTTGGGATCCTCCGCCAGTTGGCCTTTGAAGATCTCCGACTGCTTGCTCTTGGCGTCCGCCGGGATCTCGCTGGCCGAGAGGTACAGCGGGGCCATGGCGGCGATCTGCATGGCCGAGTCGTCGGCCAGCTTGTCGAAAGCGGGCGCCTCGGCGACCGCGTCCGAACCGGCGCGCACGGCCAGCAAGACGCCGATCTTGCCGCCCATGTGCACGTACGACTGCACCTTGCCGGCGCCGTCGACGCTCAGGCTGTCCCAGCGGCGCACGGTGATGTTCTCACCGAGCTTGCCGACGAGAGCGGCGCGCGTCTCTTCCACGGTGGCAGAGCCGCCGGGGAACTTTTCGGCGCCGAGATCGCTGCCCGGCTTGGCTGCCAGGGCGGCCTTGGCCACCTGATCGGCGAACGCCAAGAAGTCGGTGTTGCGAGCGGCAAAGTCCGTCTGGATGTTCACTTCGACGATCACGCCGCGCTTGCTGTCGGCGGTGACGGCCGACACGACGACGCCTTCCGACGCCACCGCACCAGCGCGCTTGGCGCTCTTGGCGAGACCCTTTTTGAGGATGATCTCGACGGCCTTTTCCATGTCGCCGCCCGCCTCGGTGATGGCGGAACGACAGTCGTTGAGACCCGCGCTCGTACGATCGCGGAGCTCCTTCACTTGCTGCATGCTGGGTTGGCTCATGCTGCTACCTCAATTGTCGCGGTTGCCGCGGTTGGCGTAGATGACCTGCGCTTCGGGACGGCCCTGCTGGCCGCCACCCTGCCGGGCATCGCCACCCTGGTTCTGGTTCTGGAACTCGCGGCGACGAGCCGTGCCGTACACGCAAGCGTCGGCCACGGCACCCGTGATCAGCCGCACGGAGCGGATGGCGTCGTCGTTGCCCGGGATCACGTAGTCGACCATGTCCGGGTCGCAGTTGGTGTCGGTGATGGCGACGATTGGCACGCCCAAGCGCTTGGCTTCGCTGACCGCGATGGTCTCTTGCGCGGGGTCGATCACGAAGATGGCTTGCGGGACCGCGCCCATGCCCTTCAGACCGCCGATGTACTTCTCGAGGCGCGCGCGCTCTTTCTCGAGCTGCACAGTCTCTTTCTTCGGCAGCTGCGAGTACGTGCCGTCTTCCTTCATGCGCTCGAGCGTGCGCAGGCGATCCAAACCGCCCTTGATGGTGCGGAAGTTGGTCAGCGTGCCGCCGAGCCAGCGGTTGGTGACGAAGTACATGCCGGCGCGACGCGCCTCTTCGCGGACGATCTCTTGCGCCTGGCGCTTGGTGCCGACGAACAGCACGCTGCCGCCGCGGGCGGTCGTCTCCGACAGGAAGTCGAAGGCGCGCTTGAACAGACGAGCCGTCTGGTCGAGGTCGACGATGTGGATGCCGCTGCGCGCGCCGTAGATGAACGGGCGCATCTTCGGGTTCCAGCGCTTGGTCTGGTGACCGAAGTGGACGCCGGCTTCGAACAGCTCCTTGACGCTCAGGGGCTCTTCGGAGTTGCGGATGGTGCGATTCATTTCCGGGGCGGCTTCGACGACGCCCTGGTCGGTATTCTCTGACATGGTGCGCGATTCCTTTCGGTTAGGCCTCCGTCCCACCGAGCGCCAACCTCGTGAGAGGCACCGGACGCTCTGGATGCGCGTGGGACGTGTGGTGTTCCCCCGCTCAATTGCGAGGGGCGCGGAACTTACGCGCACCTTCTGGCCTGTGCAAGCCCGTTTTGACGGGTTTTAGAGGCCGGAGCCGGGCATGCTGGGCGCGGCGTTTCGCCTGCCCGGCGGGGCCGATGCAGGTGTGGCAACTGGCGCGGGCGCCGCGACAGACGGCGCCAGGAAGACGCTCTTTTCTGAATCTTTCTTGATAGTTACCCGCTTGGCGCTGGGCCCAGGCGCGGCTGGGCTCGCGCTGGGTGCCGCCACGGGCGCAAGCTCGGGAGGCGCCGACAGGGGGGGCGTTGGTGCAACCGGGAGCGCCGGGGGCGGAGCCGGGACGGCAGCCGCGGCAGCAACCGCAGGCGTCGCCGGCTCGGGCGAGGGCTGCGCCGCGCTGGGGACCGGCTGCTCTCGCCGGAGCACCAGTACCCCGGCCACGAGCAAGAGGGCGGCGACCGCGACCGCACCGAAGATGAAGGCGCGCCCTGCGCGGGGCCGCGGCGGCGGTAGCGAGGGCGTCGGCACGACCGGCGGCGGTGTGAGGTTCGGGGCTTCTGCGAGTGGAACTGCGGTGCGAGTCGGTCCGGCATCGAGCGGAAGCGTGACGCCCGGCGCGTGCGGCGCGCTCAGGAGCATCTCGGTTCGCTCTTGCGCGGGTGCGGGCACACCGGTGGGAGCCTTGGTCAGCGGATCGATCAACGTGTCGGGGCCGTGGAATGTCGGCACGGGCGCCGATGCGGGGCCAGGCGCGTCGGGCAGCCGCAGCGTGACGTTTGCGTTCGGCAGCGAATGAGCCGTCGTGGCGATTTCGAACGCGGGCTGCACCGTCGTGGTGTCACCCTCCGCTCGCCCGTGCGCGGCCACGCCATCGGGGCGCGTGGCGGGCCCTCCCCCCGTGGTAGCGGCGGCGCGGCGCCGGCCTTCGACGCGCGTCGGCGGCTCTGACACGGGGGTGCGCGGCACGTTGACGGTCGGCGCTTCGGTCGCTGGATAGAGCGCGTAACGCTGGCTCATCGCGCGCAGCGTGTCGGCGATGTGCCGGGCGCTGGGCGGGCGTTCACGCGGGTCTTTGGCGAGCATGGCGGCCACCACCGCGTCGAGCTCGGGCGCTACCACCGAGATGCTGGAGAGCGGCGGCGCTGGGCGACCCAAGTGCGCGAGCAAGAGCTCGTTGTGATCGCGCGCGTCGTCGAACGGACCGACGCCGCTGACCATCTCGAACAGCATCAGACCGGTGGCGTAGATGTCGGAGCGCGGATCGACGCCGCTGCCCTGCGCCTGCTCGGGCGACATGTAGCGCGGCGTGCCGACGGCCAAGCCGCGCGCGGTGATGACGTCTTTGGCGTCTTTGATCTTGGCGATGCCGAAATCCAAGACTTTGACCTTGGTCGGCGCGGTCAAAAAGATGTTGGGTGGCTTGACGTCGCGGTGGACGACGCCAATTTGATGCGCGGCGTGCAGCCCGTCCAAGATGCCGGCGGCGATCGCCAGCGCCTGCTGCGGCACGAGGCGACGTTGGCGGTGGAGCAACGCCGACAGCGTCTCCCCTTCGAGCCGTTCCATCACGTAGAACGGCACGCCGTTTTCGGACGTGCCAGCGTCGGTGACATTGACGATGTTCGGGTGCTCGAGCCGGGCGAGCGCGCGCCATTCGTTGCGCAGGCGCGCCACCAAGTCTTCGCGCCGCGACAGCTCGCGCTGCAGCGCTTTGAGGACGAAGCGTTTGCCGAGCTCGACATGCTCGACCTCGTAGACACGCCCCATGCCGCCGGCGCCGATCAGACGCGTGACGCGGTAGCGCGTGCCGGGAACAACCTCCCCATCTTGAAATTCCCGAAAATCGCTCACTCGCCTCGGCGCGTGCGGGCTGGGTCCGCTCAGACGCCGGGGCAGCCTAGCCAGGGCTACGTGGCGCGTCGAGTCGGCAAGCTCGCAGGCGGAGGGCTGTTCGGAGCTCTGTCGGGGCACGCGCGCCCATCGGACGGGGTGCCCCCGAGTTGCGACTCAAAAACGCGGAGACAGCACAAAACCTGCGGTGCTGAACACCTGTTAGGCGTCTTGCGACAGGTAATAGATGACCGCAAAAGTCCAGAGCAGGATGTTGAAAACCCCGAGCCCGATGCCAATCGCGGCCATGCCCCGTCCGCCGACCTGGTGCGGCTTCCGTTGAGCCTGGGCGCGCGCCACGAGCCCGGCGATGATGGCCGCCGGGCCGGTGATCGGCAGGCACATCAGCACGCCGCAGACGAGCGACATGACGGCGGCGGGGCTGGCGGGAGGTTTCTCGCCTTTGGGCAGACCCGTCTTCGGATCGATGGTCATGGCGTGAAGCGCCATGGTCTCGGCGGAGCCCGTGATCGGCTTGTGCGGGGAGGCCGCCTGCTGGTTCGGATGCTGGCCTGGCTGCTGGCCCGGGTAGCCGGGAGGAGGAGGATAGCCGCCGCGCGGGGGCCCATAACCGCCAGGAGGCGACGCCATGGGCCGAGCATAGCTGACCATTGGCGGAAATGGGCTAGGCTCCGCGCGGCGCCGCACCTGGGCGCGATTTCACCATGGCTATCACCCGCGACAACGTGCTTCACGTCGCCAAGCTTGCCCGGCTCGAGCTCACCGAAACTGAGATCGATCGGATGCAGCACGACCTGAACGGCATCCTCGAATACGTGAACCAGCTCTCGGAGCTCGATACGACCAACGTGCCGCCCACCACGCAGGTGGCGGTGGTCGCGGCGCCGTTTCGCGCCGACGAGCCCATTCCCAGCATTCCGCATGATTTGGCGCTGAGCCAAGCCCCCCGCTCTTCTTCGGATGGCTTTGCCGTCCCCGGCTTCGTGGACGAATGATGACCGACGTGCTCGACCTCTCCATCGTCGATGTGGCGACCCAGGTGCAAAAAGGCACGCTCACCGCGCGCCAAGTCACCGAAGCGGCGCTGAGCCGCATCGATCGGACGCGCGACTTGAACGCACTGCTCTACGTGTCGCGAGACGCCGCTTTGGCGGCTGCCGACGCCGTGGACGCCAAGCGCAAGAGCGGCGCCGCGCTGGGCAAGCTGGCCGGCGTGCCGATCGCGATCAAAGACGCGCTCTGCACGACCGACGCGCCCACCACCTGCGCCTCGAAGATTCTCACCCGTGTGGGTGAAGGCAACACCGGCGGCACCGACCCCGAGCATGGCTTTCGCCCCCCCTACGACGCCACCGTGGTGGCACGCCTCCGCGCAGCCGACGCCATCTTGATCGGCAAGGCGAACATGGACGAGTTCGCGATGGGCTCGTCGGGCGAGAACAGCGCCTTTGGCCCCTCGCGCAATCCTTGGGACAAGTCGCGCACGGCCGGCGGCTCCAGCAGCGGCAGCGCCGTCGCGGTGGCGGCTGGGCTGGCGCTCGGCTCGCTGGGCAGCGACACGGGCGGCTCCATCCGTCAGCCGGCTGCGCTGTGCGGCGTGGTCGGGGTGAAGCCGAGCTACGGCCGTGTCTCGCGCTACGGCCTGGTCGCGTTCGCTTCCAGCCTCGATCAGGTCGGTCCGTTCGCGCGTGACGTGGCCAGCGCGGCGCGCCTTTTGGAGGTCATTTCCGGCCGAGATCCGCTGGATTCGACCAGCGCCGAGCTGCCGGTTGGCAACTACGAGGCCGCCTGCACGAAAGACGTGAAGGGCCTGCGTATCGGCATTCCGCAAGAGTACTTCGGTGAAGGGCTGGATCCGGCCATCGCCGACAGCGTGCGCGCGGCCATTGCCGAGCTCGAGAAGGCCGGCTGCACCGTCAAGCCGGTCAGCTTGCCCCACACCAGCTACGGCATCGCGACGTATTACATTTTGGCGACCGCCGAGGCGTCGAGCAACTTGGCGCGCTTCGACGGCGTGCGCTTTGGTCTGCGCATCGAGAACCCCAAGAGCGACCTGACTTCGCTGTACGGCAAGACGCGCAACGCAGGCTTCGGCGCCGAGGTAAAGCGGCGCATCTTGCTCGGCACGTACGTGCTGAGCGCCGGCTACTACGACGCCTACTACAAGAAGGCGCAGCGCGTCCGTACGCTGATCAAGCGCGACTTCGATCAGGCTTTCGAGAGCGTCGACGCCATCGCGGTGCCGACGAGCCCGACGCCGGCTTTCCGCTTCGGCGAAAAGGTCGACAACCCGCTGGCCATGTATTTGGCCGACGTTTTCACGTTGCCTGCCAGCTTGGCTGGTATTGCCGGTCTCAGCGTGCCGTGCGCGCCGACGCCCGCCACGGCGACGCAACCCAGCTTGCCGGTGGGTCTGCAGCTGCTCGGCCCCGCCTTCGCCGAAGAGCGGCTGTTCTCGCTGGCCGCCGAGGTCGAGCGGCGCATGGGCAAAGTGCCGCGCCCTCCCGCTTCATGACGGTAGGCGAAGACGACCTGTACGTGTGCGAGCGCGCTGGCGCTCAGCACGCGGAGCAGCTGCTGGCGCTGTTCGAGAGCAACGGCAGCGGCTGCTTTTGCAACTACTGGTACTTCGAAGGCGACAAGAACGCCTGGCTCGAGCGCTGCTACATCAAGCCCGAAGACAACCGCGCAGCGCTCGTCGCCCGGCTCGCTCAACCCGAGCTCTGCGGCGTCGTCGCCCTCCACAAACCTGACGTTCAGCGCACCGACCTCCGGAGCACAGCGCAGCCCAGCGACACGCGACCGAGCACCGACGTCCGGAGCGCAGCGCAGCGGAGCGACACGCGACCAACACCAACCGACCACGCAGTGGTCGGTTGGTTGAACCTGAGCCGCGTCAGCACCGTGCCGAAGCTTTTCAACCAGCGCGTGTACCGGAACCTGCCCTGCTTCCAGGGCGAGCCCGGCGACCGCGAAAACGTTTTCGCGGTCGCATGTTGCTACGTCGCCGAAGCAGAGCGCGGCCGCGGCGTTGCGCATAAGTTACTAAGCGCCGCGATAGCCGAGGTGCGGGCAGCGGGCGGGAGTGCCATCGAAGCCTTTCCGCGCGCCACGCCCGAAGCCGAAAAACTGCGCGCAGACGAGCTGCTCCTCGGCCCCGAGCAGTTGTTTTTGGCCGCCGGTTTCAAGCCGGTGTCCGACTTCCGCCCCTACCCTGTCCTACGCCTACATCTGCCCTAGGCGAGTAGCGACGCGCGACGATTGAGGCAAGCGGCGAGCGCGAACTTGCGCCCGCCTCCGCGGGAGCACTCGCCACGAAAGCCCCGAGCCTGATGGAAGCGTGACAACGGCGCTTGGGCCAAGGTATGTTTGTGAGGCTGTCTTTGGTGCGTTCGGCGATTGGTTCATGAGCTCCTAGTGTCGCAGGCTGTTCGGCTTACACGTCTCGAGGTGTTGCACGACCTCTCCCAGCGCTTGGCTGGCGAGTCGGTCGGCGGCTACCTGGGCGATTGCTTGGACTCCTTGCTGACCGGTGCTGGCGCGAAGAGTGGCATCGCGTTCTCTGTCGACGAGCGGCTCGAGCTGGTCGCCGATCGCGGGCTCGATTCGTCACGCCGGCCGCTGGCGGCGCTGCTCCGCGGCGCCAGTACGTTTGCCGAGCGCTCGCTCGCCACTCGCAAGCCCATCAAGTCCGTCGACCTGCGCGCCGATCGCGATGGGGTGGATGACGCGGGTGAGTTCGTCGCGCTTGGTACACCGGCGGTGCTGGCGCTGCCGATCTTGGATCTGCGCACGCCGGTAGGCGCCTTCGTGCTGCTGTTCGCGAACCCGACCGACGTGGACGCCGAGACAATCGCGTTCGCCAGCAGCGTCGCGAACCTTGCCGCCTTGCGGACCCAGCGCGACCGTCGCAGCGGCGAAAAGCTCTCGACCGAGCAGCAAGAAGAGACCGCTCACATGGTGAGCCTGGGCTTGCTCACCGCCACCGTCGCCCACGAGCTACGCGGCCCCGCGGGTGCGCTCTTGCTGCAGCAGGAGGAGCTAAAGCGCCTCGTGGAGCAGCTCGATTTGCTCGACGGCGGCGCCGACACCGCCATCGGCGAAGCCGTTGCCGAGCTCGGCGAGCTGTCGACCGATATCGGCACCGCCATCAATCGCGTGCGCGAAACCGTCGAGCAGCTGAGCACCGTCAGTCGCCGCGAGCTCGCGCCCGAGCACGTCGAGCTGAGCGAAGTGGTCGAAGAGTCGCTCACGGTGGTCAAGCCGCACCTGGAGCGGCGCGGCATTCAGCTGGTAACGAGCTTCGACCCGGGGTGCTACACCATCGCGCGGCGCGACAACCTGGCGCAGGTCGTGTTGAACCTGGCGCTCAACGCCATGGACGCCTGTCAGAACTCGACGCAGCCCGAGATCGCCGTGCGCGTGCTGGAAGCGGGCGAGCACGTGGCGCTCTTGGTCGAAGACAACGGCCCGGGCGTGCCCGACTCGGCGATTCCGCACATCTTCAAGCCGTTTTACACGACCAAGGAGCGCGGAGCGGGCACCGGTTTGGGCCTGAAGATTTGCTCCGACGTCGTGAGCGCGCACGGCGGTCACATCGAAGTGCACCAGCGCCCGACCGGCGGCGCTTCGTTCCGCGTGCTGCTGCCGCGCGCGCGCGAAGACAGCGGGCTCTTGGCGCTACCGGTGCCGATCCCGCTCCGCTCGGCTCCCGCACCCACCAGACGCAAGCAAGTGCTGGTCGTCGACGACGACCCGGTGTTTTCGCGCACCATCCGCCGCTCACTCAAGCCCCACGAAGTGAAGACGTGCGCGGCCGCTTCGGAAGCGCAAGCGCTCTTGCTCGACGCTGCCTACGCGCCCGATCTCGTACTGTGCGACGTGTTCTTGCCGGGAGCCAACGGCAACCTGCTCCACTCGCGCGTCGCCAAGCATCGGCCTGAAATTGCGCGGCGCTTCGTGTTCGTGACCGGCGGCGCGCTGGGCAAGGAAGAAGCCGCTTACCTGCGCAGCTCTGGCTGTACGACGTTGTTCAAGCCGGTCGAGCTGAAGAGCTTGCTCGAGCTGCTCGAAGATCCGAATCCCGCCTCAAGTCCGCCTAATACCGTCAAAACGCTCCTGCAGGAGCCGCCATCTTCGTCCAGCCGTTCTCCGTCCGTCCGCTAGGCGGCTGCAGCACTAACCCCTAGCCGTAGATTTCCGGAAACTGGTCGGCTTGAGGGGCCGAGGAGTGAGGGGTTAGGGGTTAGTCGGCGGAGGGGCTAGGGATGAATGCAGTCCGGACATTTCATGATCTGGTGGTTTGGCGGAAGGCTTTTGAGCTTTGTCTCGATGTTTACCGCGTCACGACGAGCTTTCCGGCTCACGAGAAGTACGGCATCACGAGCGAGCTGCGAAAGACGTCCCGTTCGGTCGCATACAACATCGCCGAAGGGCATCGTCGCCGTAGCACCACGGAGTACATCCGGTTCTTGGACATTGCGCACGGCTCTGCGGCAGAGCTCGAGACGCAGCTCTATCTGAGTCGCGCCCTCACCTATCTCGACGAACAAGGCACTGACGTCTTGCTGCAGCGATTGTTCGAGGTCGAACGCATGCTCACGGCACTCAAGCGAAGTCTGCGGCTACGTCAGTCGCGCCCTAGCCCCTCCGCCGACTAACCCCTAACTCCTCACCCCTAGGACCCCTGAGTCCACGCCCAGCCGGGCGCGTTGAGCAAACCGAGACTGAGACCGAGAAACACCCCACGCAGCACCTCCGCCGGCTCTGCCATCCCAGAAGCTGCCAATGCGCCCCCGAGCTCGTCCAGCGAACGCTTGTGCGGAGCCTGCTCGATCGCTCGGCGTTCGCCCAGGCTGAGGCCGAATTCGGCGGGATCGCGGCGCAGAGACGAGCCGCGGTTGAGCGGTAGGCGGCGGATGGGGGCGAGCCAGGCGGCGACTTCGTTGACCGTGAAGCGCTCACGCACGATGCGGCTGACCACCGGCAAGATCGAGATGCGCTGCATGTGCACGGGGTGATCGGCGCGCGCGGCCGTGAAGGTAAGCATGCCGTCGCCGAAGGCGAACAGGCCGCGCAGCTGCATTTCTGCGCCGCTGCCGTGGGGAGCGACGATCTTGCCGTCCTCGAACGCGAGGCGCAGCTCGCCGTGCGTGCCCTCGACGTGCAGCTCGCCGGTTTCGCCGTTGAGCGCTATCGCGAACACCAACGCGGGCAATTCGGGCCGCACGAGCGCGCGACGGAATGGCAGCCCGGGCATGGGCGCGGCGGGGACGCTGTGACGGCTGTTCGGTGGTGGCGCGGCCGTGGTTGGACGCAGCACCGGCTGCGGGCTGGGCACCTTGACGGCTGCGGGCTCGAGCTGTTGCCCGGCGAGGCGCGTCACTTCGTGCGTGCCGCTGCGCGAAGGCAAAACGCCCAGCGCCGAGAGCCAGGGCACCAGCTCCGCGTCGTCGAGCGTTTGCTGCGAAGCTTGCGCCAAGCGCCGAATGGCGTCGGCAAAATCGCGCGCGCTGGCGAAGCGATCGGCGGGCGTTTTGGCCAAGGCTTGGTGCAGCAAATCGCGCACGCCGGGCGGCAAATCTGCCCCGTATTTGTCGAGCGCCGACAGATCGGCCTCGTAGATCTTGGTCAGAATGTCGAACTCGTTCTGACCCGAGAACAGCGGGCGGGCGATCAGCATCTCGGCCAAGATGATGCCGACGGTGAAGAGATCGCTGCGCGGATCGACCTCGATGCCCATGACCTGCTCGGGCGACATGTAGCCGACCTTGCCCTTGAGCTCGCCCGGGTACGTGCGCCTGTCTACGTAGGCGCTGCGCACGATGCCGAAGTCGGCGAGCTTCACGTCGCCGGCGCGGCCTATCAGCACGTTGCCGGGCGAGACGTCGCGATGCACGATCGACAGCGGATTGCCGTTCTCGTCGCAGGCGTGGTGGGCGAAGGCCAAGCCCGACAGCACCTCGTGCGCGATGAAGAGCGCGGCTCCGAGCGGAAAGCGCTCACGCCGACCCGACACGTAGCGGAGCAGCTTGGCGAGCGAGACGCCCTCCACGTACTCCATGGCCATGAACAGCTCGCCCTGGCTCTCGCCAAAGTCGATGACCTGGACGATGTTCGGGTGGCAGAGCGGGGCAGAGATGCGCGCCTCGTCGCAAAACATCGCGACGAAGCGCGGGTCCTGGGCGAGCTCGGGTAAGATGCGCTTGAGCGCGACTTTTTTGGCGAAGCCGTGTGGTCCCGCGCGGTAGGCAACGAACACCTCGGCCATTCCGCCGAGGCCCAGCCGTTCGCCGAGCTCGTACGGTCCGAGCATGGTGCGCGCGGGCCGTGGCCTTCCTTGCATAGAGTGAGTTCAGGTTAGCGCGGAACAGGCGACATTTCTCACAAAAATCAAGAGCATTTGCGGGGCGCTTTGGACTACGGTTTGCAAAGTGAGCGAGGAGCGCACATCACCCCACTCGATTCGCCGGGCCGGCGCTGGCAATGACCTAGCGAGGGTTTCCGGAAAACGTCGCGTGGTTGCCATCACGGGCGCAGCGACGTTCTTGGGCCTGAACCTGATCGGGCTCTTGGAGGACGATCCGCGCGTCGCCAAGATCATCTGCTTAGACCGCACGGCGCCGCCGACGGCCGGCGCCAAGTCGCGCTTCTACGAGCTCGACTTAGTACATCCTACAGCCGAGGAACGGCTGGCAGAGGTGTTCGGCGCCGAAGCCGTCGACACCGTCGTGCACCTCAGCCTGCTCGAGTCGCCGTCGCGCGAGACCAGCTACAGCCACGAGCTCGAGGGAGTCGGCACGATGCAGGTGCTCAACGCCTGTCGTCGTGCGCGCACCCACAAGCTGGTGGTGCGGAGCTTCACGTGGCTGTACGGCGCACGCGCGACCAACCCGGCATTCTTGTCGGAAAAGCACAGTCTGCGCGCGCTCGGCACGGACCCGTTCTTTCAGGACAAGCTCGCGGTGGAGGAGCAGCTGTTGCGCTTCCGTCAACCTGGCCAAGGTCGCGTCGTCACCGTGTTGCGCACCGCGCCCATCATCGGGCCCAGCGTCGACAACTTCGTGAGCCGTTACTTGCGGCTCGCGCGCGTGCCCACCGTGCTCGGCTTCGATCCGCTGTGGCAGTTCTTGCACGAGGCAGACGCCGTGGCGGCGCTCAAGCTCGCGGTCGATCGCGACGTGCCCGGCGTGTTCAACCTGGCGAGCGAGGGCGTGCTGCCGCTCAGCATGGCGATCCGCAGCTTGGGTCGCGCGCGCTTGCCCTTGCCACGCCGCCTGCTGCGTCCCACGCTCGGCGCGCTGTGGCTCACCAAGGTGGGCGACGCCTCCCCTGCTCTTCTCGACTACTTGCAGTACGCCTGCGTCGCCGACACGACGCTTGCTACCAGCAGGCTGGGTTTCGTGCCTGTATTCTCGAGCCGCGAAGCGCTGAGCGACTTCGCGGGCGCCGAGCAACTGCGTGAGGCCAAGCTGCTCTCGGAGAGTCCGGCGTGACCCGAAAAGACAAGAAGCAAGACAAGCCCGCCTCGCGACGCGCCGCAACCGACGACAAAAAGCGCAAAGGCAAGCGCAAGCGCCAAGCCGACGGCAAGGCCCTGCTGCGCGCTCGCAGCGAAGCCCCCAAGCCGCGCGGTAGCGACGGCAAGGCCAAGAAGCGCCGCAAGCGCAGCGCAACCGACAGCGTGCCGCCGCCCACTCCCGTGACACCGGTCACGCCAATGCCGCCCAAGGCGTCTACGCCGCCGCCCGTCGATGCTCAGGTCTTGCCGCACGTCAATTTGGGCCGCAACTACGAGCTCACGGCCGACGGCGACGACGACCTGGACGATCTCGAAGCGCTCAGCGCCGACGCCCCCGAGCTGGGCATCGGTCCGCGCGTGGTGTCGCCCAGCATGCGCTTCGAAGACGCGCTCGAGAGCATTCAACCCGGCCCCGCCACCAGCGGTGACGTCGAAGATCAAATCCGCGCTCTCGAAGCGCGGCTCGACGGCTTGATTCAAGGGGCCGCCAGCCGCCCCGGCCACGCCATCCCGGCACCGCCGTCCGGCTCCGCCCCGGTCGATACCGAGGTCGAACGCGATTTGGCCAACGCCGAGACCATCGCGCTCGAGAGCGCGGCAGAGCTGGCAGGTAGCGAGTACTACGTACAGAAATGGGGCCGCAAAGGCCTGCGCAGCCGCGCCGAAGAGGTCGACGAGTTCGGCCTCGATCGCAGCTTTGACGCCAAGCTGCGCCCGGTGCTCGATTTCTTGTACCGGCGCTACTTCCGCATCCAGACCGAAGGCATCGAGAACGTGCCCAGCGAAGGCCGTGCGGTCGTAGTCGGCAACCACTCGGGCTCGATCCCGATCGACGGCTTGATGCTGCGCGCGGCGTTGCGCCTCGATCACCCCGCCAGCCGCGATTTGCGCTGGCTGGCCGAGGATTTCTTGTTCTACCTGCCGTTCGCGGGCGTGTTCATGAACCGCGCCGGCGCCGTGCGCGCTTGCCAAGAGAACGCCGAGCGCTTGCTGGCGCGCGATAACCTGATCGGCGTCTTTCCGGAAGGCGTGCAGGGCATTCGCAAGCTGTTCCGCGACCGCTACCGGCTGCAGCGCTTTGGGCGCGGCGGCTACATTCGGCTGTGCCTGCGCACCCGCGCGCCGCTGATCCCGTGCGCCATCATCGGCGGCGAAGAAGCGAGCCCGCTTTTGTACCGCTTCGACACCTTGGCCGATCTGCTGCGCATTCCGTATCTGCCGGTCACGCCCACCTTCCCGGCGCTCGGCGCGCTGGGGCTGGTGCCGGCGCCGACCAAATGGCGCATCAAGTTCGGCGAGCCGATCAGCTTCGACAAATACGGTCCCGAGGCTGCGGACGACGACTTGCTGGTCGGGCGGCTCTCGGAGCGCGTGCGCACCACGATCCAAAGCATGCTCGAAAACGGCCTCCAAAAGCGCCGTAGCGTCTGGTTCTGAGCGAGCGCGCCATGAAGCCGCAGACGCTCTCCGGCGTCGCCGTCGTGGACAAGCCACGCGGCTCGACCAGCCACACCATCGTTGCGCAAGCGCGGCGCTTGTTCGGCCGCAAAGACATCGGTCACGCCGGCACGCTCGACCCGATGGCAACCGGCGTACTGCTGGTGCTGGTCGGTCAAGCCACCAAGCTCTCGGGTTACCTGACCGCGGACTCCAAGCGCTACGCCGCCGAGGTGTACTTTGGGCGCGCCACGGACACGCTCGACGCCGAAGGCCAAACCACCGCCGAGGCGCCGGTTACGGTCGAGCAGCTATCGCCAGAAGCCGTCGCACGCGCCTTGGCCGAGGAGCAAGCGCGGACGGAGCAGAAGCCGCCCGCCGTGAGCGCCATCAAGGTCCAAGGCGAGCGCGCCTACGCGCTCACCCGGCAAGGCAACGCGCCGGATCTGCCCATGCGACCCGTGCAGGTGCTGGAGCTGCGGGTGCTGGAGCTGGCCCCGCCTGTGCTGCGCTGCGAGCTGCACGTCTCCAAGGGCTATTACGTGCGCTCGCTCGCCCGCGATTTGGGCGAGCGCTTGGGCGCGCCCGCCCATTTGTCAGCGCTCCGGCGGCTGGCCAGCGGCCCTTTCACGCTCGAAAATGCCTCGCCCTGGCCCGCTGCGGAGCCGCCGCCCTTGCTCGGCCTGACCGAAGCGGCAACCTCGGTGCTGCCCGCCTGCCGCCTGCGCGACGAAGGCGCCGTGCTGCGGGCGCGCCAGGGCAAGCTGCTGCTCCCCGAAGACTTCACGGAGCTGCCCGACGTCGCCGGTCCCGGCGCCTGGCTCACGCCGGGGGGCGAGCTGGTCGCGCTCGGGACCACGACCGGTGAGCTCAAGGTGGTGCGCGGCTTCAACAGCGAGCGCTAGCCTCAGCGCACCACGACGTCGGCCTCGAAGCCTCGCCCCTCCAGGCGCGAGCGCAGTCGCTCGGACAGGTCACCGTGCGCCAAGCTCGGGGGGAGGTTCAGCTCCACCGAAACCCGCCCCGCGTCGGCCACGACTGTGAGCTCGGCGCCCGAGAAGCGGCCCTGCCCGATGTCGAGCCGAACGGCGGCGCGGCGTTGGTCTCCTCCGATGGCCGCCCGGCGCACCCAGCGCTCGACCAGCTCGGCTACTTCGAGCGCCCCGGCCGGCGCCGGCGCTTGGGTAGGCGTTGGGGCTGCGGGGTCCACCCCACCCGTAGGGTTGATGAGGGAAAACCACTCCGCCAGCTCTCCCGGCCCCCGGCCCACGCTCGGTTGGTCTTCGGGGGCAAGTCGCCGCGAAAGGTCCGGCTCCGGTGACATTTCGCGCCCCAATTGGTGGGTCTCAGCAGGCCCTCCGAGCCCCCTGCCCGGCGCCGGCTCGCCCCCTCCGGGCAGGTTGGCAGGCTTACGAAGGTGGGTGCGAAATTCCTCGTACTTGCCCGTAGTTATTGGCCTGCGCGGAGTCAGTTGCGGGCCCTGTTCCGGCCGACCGCCCGAGGTGACACGTTGAAGAGGTTGAACCATGCCTAGCCCTTCGGTCGGCCGCAGGTCGGGTTGCGTCCCCAGGTTACGGTCCGCTAAGAACTCTCAACAGGAGGCTCGGCACCAGCCGGGCATGGGATTTGGACTCGGCTCCACCAGCGCTCTCACCCGCCATATTCGTCGCCATTCTACCGGCACTGATCGCCGCGACCTTCGCTGCCGCTAGCTGGTCGATCGGAGGTCTATCCGACGCGCGCCGTTCCGCCGTGCGTGAAGGCCTGACCGGCGGCGCCCGACGGGCGCTCGAACGCTACGAGGAGCAAGGCGGCGCCATGGAGGCGCGCTGGCTGGTGATCCGCGCGCTGGGCATCTCGCTCACGGCGTTGGTCATCGGTGTCCACCTGCCGCCCTTCAAGGGTTGGATGCCGGCGGTCGCCGCCCTGGGCGCTTTGGTCGTGTACGGCATCCCAACCGAGATTGGTCGCGTCCTGGCCACGCGTAACCCGGAGCGCGCCGCCCCCCTGCTGCTGCAGCTGGTCAGGCCGATCGAGCTGTTGTTCACCCCCATCGCCTGGCCCATCGTGCTGATCGGGCGGCTCTTCGAGCACAAGGACGAAGCGCGCTCCACGCCAGCGCCGGGCCTGGTCGAGAGCGAAGTGGAGATGCTCGTCAACGAAGGCGAGCTGAGCGGCGAGCTCGGTCACGAGCAGTCGGAGATGATCCGCAACGTGCTCGACTTCGGCGACATTACCGCGGGGCAGCTGATGGTGCCGCGCACGCAGGTGCACGCCATCGAGATCGACACGCCCATCGCCGAGGTGCTCACGCTGATCGCCGAGAGCGAGCACTCTCGTTATCCAGTGTACCGCGAGAACATCGACAACGTCGTCGGCGTGCTGCACTCCAAAGATTTGCTGCCGCCGCTGGCCCGCGGCGACCTCGAGAAGATTGGCCTGCCCACGCTGGTGCGGCAGCCGGTGGTGTTCGTGCCCGAAAGCCAAGCCGCCGACAGCGTGCTGCGCGAGATGCGCGCCGGTAAGCAGCATTTGGCCGTCGTCTTGGACGAGTTCGGCGGCACCAGCGGCATCCTGACGCTCGAGAACCTGCTCGAACAGATCGTCGGCGACATCCGCGACGAGCACGACGTCGAAGAGCCGCCCATCGCCGACCTGGGCGACGGCAAGCTGCTCGTCGACGCCAGCGTGTCGATCGCCGATCTGAGCCGCTACCTGGGCGCCGAGCTGCCGACCGACGGCGATTACCACACGCTCGCCGGCTTCGTCGTCGCCGAGCTCGGCACAGTGCCCGAGGTGGGCGTGCGCCTCACGGCTTTCGATCTGGATTTCGAGGTCAAGGAAGCCGACGAACGCCGCGTCCTGAAGGTCGAAATCACGCGCCGCTCGCCTCCGGCCGAATCGATTTTGCCACGCTCGTCGTCACGCATCCCCGTCGCAAGCTGAGCGAGAGGTCGCAGGAAGGCGGGAAGGCGGGAAGGTTTGTTGGGGAGACGAGCCTGACACCTCGTCGCGCGCGCCCAACAGCCGCCTACTCTCGCATTCTCGAGACTAACAGCGCCGTAAACGCATTGCGCGAGCGCGCCTGCGCGCGAGCTGGATCGCCCCCACCCGACCTTGGCACGAGAAGATCACGATCCGCAATTGAAGCCACGCATCAGGAACCCGGCGAGGCCGGGAGCAAAACCCGTGGCTAAACTCGCCACAGACGCAGGACGCTTGGGCCGCCGAGGTGAAAACCAAACCTGAGCAAAACCCGTGGTGATACCCGCGACAGACGCAGGACGCCCCGGGCCGCCGAGGTGAAACCCAAGATGCGGCGCAGCCGGAGCAAGAGCCACAAAAGCAAACAGGCCGCCCGAAGGCAGCCCGTTCGCTACGAGTTCACAACCCGACCCAGCAATTGCTACGGCTGCGCCGCGCCGATTTGCTTCAGCTTCTTGACCAGGGTTTGGCCCTGCTCGAGGAGGCCGACTTTTTCTTCGCCGGGCGTGGGGTTGCCGCGCAGCACTTCTTCCATGCCGGTCAGCTCACGACGGATGCTGAAGAGCACGTCGTTCGGGCAGACGA
>DATAKF010000284.1:0-89857 GCA_036261775.1 Polyangiaceae bacterium
GTGCAGCTCCACCGAGACAAAGACTTTCGACCGATGCCGGTGGGAGCGCGGGGAGGGTATCGGTTCGAGTCCGGCCTGTACCTGGGCGCGGCCGGCGAGTGGACGCTCTCTTTGCCGAAGAAGGACGACTTCGTCGTCGGCTACTACCAGCTCGCCGCCGAGCTTGGCTACGACTACTCCCCGTTCCCGAAGGTGGCCGCCGTCCCATTTGCGCGCGTTGGCTACGCGCGAACCTTCCAAACCCGCTGCGACTACCAGGAGTCGATTCGGCGCTGCAACCCAGGGCTGGACGACGGCCCGATCGGCCAGTTGGGCATTCGCACGGCCTTCCAAGTCAGCCGCCACTTCTTCAGCGGCTTCGAATTTCACTACCAATTCGGCACGCTGGAAAACCTCGGCTTCCGCTTCTCGAGCGGCGCCCGATTCTAGCCGTCGGATTCACGAGGGACACCCCAGTGATGGAACGCCCGCCAGTGGTAAGCTGCCGTTGATGAAGGCTTGGTCTTGGGTTCCGCTCGGCTTGTTGGCGTTCGCGTGTAGTGGGGCAGCTTTCACTTCCGACGGCGCAGGAGACGGCGGGCAAGGAGCCGAGGGCGGTTCGGAGAGCGGCGCCAGCAGCGGCGGGGCGTCGAACAAGGCGGGTAATGCGAGCGGCGGCAGCGGCCAGAGCGCGGGCAGCACCAGCAAGGGCGGCAGCTCTGGCAAGGGCGGCTCCATGAGCGCAGGCGGAGTCGGCGGCGACTTGGTCTCAGGAGGCAAGCCGCCGATTGCCGGCTCGACCAGCGCTGCCGGCACCGGGACAGCTGGCACCAGCAGCGCCGGCGCCAACACCGGCGGCACCGGCAACCCCGATCCCGTCGACAAGGTTTGTCCAAAGACTCAGCCCGTGGCCGGCGGCGGCTGCGCGGGAGAGCTGCTGTGCACGTACACGAGCGACGTACGGCCCGAGTGTCGACCCTACGCCAAATGCGAAAACGGCAAATGGGCCATCACCAAGCCCGAGTGTGAGGCGTTGAATGCTTGCCCGCCGCTGCAGGTTGGCAAGGCCTGCGACGCTCAGCCCCCGTGCATGCTCAGCGCAGACCAGGGCATCTACTGCGTTTGCACCGGCTGCACAGGCACGGGGGGCCCTTGTAGCACCGACACCGTGTGGGAATGCGCGGCCAGCGCTGGTGGCGTCGGGTGTCCGGCGCTGCCACCCAACGTTGGCCAGACCTGCGCGGGTGAGGTGCAGTGCGGCTATGGCTCGTGCGCCACGGGCAACGCCATCAGCGCGCGCTGCGACGGCAGCGTGTGGGATTGGGAGCTGCTGGCATGCCCGCTCTAGCGCCGACGACCTGACAAGCAGGCACGCAGCGGATCACCGTCGTCGGGACAAGCGACCAGAACCTTGCCCCCACCGGCGTTGCCTCGACCGCCAACGGGCGGCTTGCTCGGCCCCGGTACCGCCGGTTTGGCCGCTGGCGCAGCCGGCTCGACGGGCCGCGCTTCGAGCTGCTGCACGCGCGCGCTCAGCGCTTCGTTCTTACGGCGCTCGGCCGACAGCTCCCGCTCAGTCGTCTTGCTGCGTTCGGCGTTGGTGCTGATGATGGTTTGCAGGTGCTGCTCGTCACGCGCGTGCGCCGGCTTGACGTACCCGAAATAGGCCGATACCGAAGCCACGACCGAAGCCACCGCCACCGCCGAGCTGAGCCAAGTGAGCGTACGGTAGCGCAGCGTGCGCTGCGCCTCACGCAGCTGTGACAACGACAGCTCGTGCTTGCGTGCCTGCTCGACCTCGACGAGCCGCATTCGAGCCTCGGCTTCGATGCGCGCGCGCTCGACGGTGGCACGCTTCATGGCGTCGATGCGCTCTATTTCGAAGCGCTCGCGTTCTTGCTCGAGAGCCTGACGTCGCTCGCGAGCTTCGCGCTCTTGCTCCTGCGCCAAGCGACGCCGCGACGCCTGCTCGGCGATGCGAATCATCTCGTCATCGCGGCGCTTTTGGGCTTCGCGCGCTTCGCGGGCCACGCGCTCGCGCTCGGTTTCGAGCAGGCCTTCCAATGAGAACAACAGTGAGCTCTCTCGCAGCTCGTCCATGTCCCTCTGACCCAGTCCCCCCACGCGGCTTGGGTCGATCCGAAAAGCTCAGTACAGCTCGATGTCGTCGAGCCAGAGGTCGAAGCTCACGTTGATGGGAAACAAGAACTCGATGCCGAGCGCCTGCTCCAGGTCCGGCTTGGTCAACACCGGGCGTCCGAAGCCAAGCTGCGCCAGCGAAGCGAACGGCACATCGACCTGGGCCCATTGCGCCGTTAGCGGAATATCGGCGCCGAAATGGTCGCCGCAGGTCGTGCAGCCACCGCCCATGACCGTGGCAGGCGTACGCAAGTTCAGCCGCACGCTCTTGGCAGCGCCCGGCGCCGCGGCCCCCGAGCGCACCCAAACGCGCAGGCCTTGGTAGCCGCTCAGGTCGTAGGCGACGCCTTCGGCTGCGAGCACCGTGCCGATCAACGCACCCCACGTGCTGAAGGGCCCTCCAAACGTGTGAGCGCCACGGGTGCTGGTGCCGCGCGGCGGCATCAACGGAGCCGGCACGACCGGCACGCCGGCTCGCGGCGTCTGCAGCCCGCGCCCGTCGTTGGCGACGTACCAAGAGCCGCTGCGGCCCTGCCTCTCCAAGATCTGCGCGTTGGTGTCTTCGAAATCATCGACCAAGAGCGCGTTTGGGTCAGGGGGCGTAACGTCGGCCGCGCCACCATCGCCACCGCCGTCTGCGCCCGCGATGATGGTGCCGCCTGTCGAGCTGCCAGCCGTCGCGCTGCTGCCAGCATTCGGCAAGACCGAGCCTGTACCCGCAGCGCCGCCCAGTAGCGTCCTCGGCTCGTCGGCTTTGAGATCTCCTAGCGGGTAGTCGTTGAACGACACCAGGCAGCCAGGTAGCGCGAGTACGAGCGCGCTCGAGCGCAGCCAGGTGGGAAACGGTCGCCGCACAGCCCGCTAACGGTAACTCAGAATCCCTTAGAAGCTGCCCGCGACGGCCACAAAACCGCTTCCAGCCGAGCAAACCAGCTCTGGCCGAACACGCAGGCCCGGGCGCAAAGGTATGGAAGGGTGCGCAGCGCGTGGCGGCGAGCTGGGCGCCGTGAGCCACAAGTACGCGCCGGCGGCCAGGCCCACCACGCCAACACTCAGGCCAATCGTGCTCAAAGCGCCGAAAGTACGTCCGGATTCGTTGGCCTCGACGCCCGCTGAATTGCAGACCTCGTAGCGATCGCTGCAGTTGGCGTTAGCGGTGCTCTTCTTGCTGAGCGTGATGATGCCGGTCACCGCTCCGAACGCGACAGCCGCCGCGCCTACGCCACCCGTCACGTACGCCCACTTTCGCTGCGAGCCGTCGGCAGGCTGAAAGCCAACGTTGCCCGCGGTATGGTCGGTCGGCTTGGCTTCGGCGCCTTCGCTGAGTCGAATCGGTATGTCGCGACGCTCGCCTTCACGCAGCGTGAAGGTGCTGCGCTGTCCGTCGCCGCCCTCGGCAGGCACGAGCGCTAGATCGTGCGCGCCAGGATCCATCGGCAAGGTCACGCCAAAGCTGCCTTCGCCGAGCTCGACGCCGTCGACGCGCACGCGCACGCCGGGGGGCGTGGCTTGGTCGCGCCGCATCGTGAGGTACGGCAAGCGCGGCTCCAGCGCCTCAATGCGTGCTTGCGCGATCGGCCGGCGGTCGTCGTCTTCGGCGAGCTCCGCGAGCACGCCGCGGAACAAGCTCCAGGCCGTCGCCACGCGGCCGCGCTTCTCTTCGCAGTCCGCCAGGTTGAAGCGCGTACCGACGGCTGGATCGAGCTTGTCGCTGTCGCGAAAGCGCGCGCACGCGATGTCGTAGCTACCCGCGGCCATGGCCGCGCGCGCCTGCTCGAACAACGCCTCGGCAGCCGCAGGATTTTGGGCGCGAGCCGGGCGCGCTACCAACGCGCAAAGCCCACCGAAGGTGAGCCAAAGCAGCAGGGCACGGCGCGCGTGTGACAACGACCCTGGAGCCTATATCAGCCCGAGACCAAGCGCGATCAGCCGCTCCTCCGCCGCATCAAAACCCCAGCCCGATCGCGATCACCCTGTCCGCGGTCTCCCTCAAAACCCCAGGCCGATTGCGATCAGCCTATCCATAGGATCCCACATGAATCGAAACAGCTGGGATGCAGCAATCCAGCCCAGCAGCTCGTGCCCCGGGATTTCGCGCAGCCTGTCGTAGAGGCTGCCGATGCCGCGCGGTGACACGCCTTCGACCACGCTGGCGCCGTCGAGCGGCGGGAAAGGCACCAAATTGAACAAGCCTAGCAGCAGGTTCAACCCGAGCAGCTTGGAGAGCAGGAACGCGAGTGCAGCCAGCGGCGAGTTGGGCGGCACGCCGTCGTTCAAGTACACCAGGCCCGCGTGCACCCCGGTGCCGCTCAGGTGGTAGACGCCGGCTTCGATCATCACCCGCAGCGTGACAATCGCAACGAGCGCGATGATGAAGTTCGCGGCGGGCCCTGCCATCGACATCGCGGCACGGCGCAGCGGATGACGCTGCCCCCAATACGGGTCGTAAGGCACCGAGGCCCAACCGAGCGGCCAACCCATCGTGTACAGGCCAATGAGCGGCGCCAGCACCATTCCCCACGGCGAGCGCACGATGTGCGGCATCGGGTCGAGCGTCACGTGACCGAGCGAGTAGGCCGTGTCATCCCCGCCCCGCTGGGCCACGAACGCGTGCGCGGCCTCGTGACACGTCGTGCTGAACACGAACATGAGATAGAGCGCGATATAGGCGGGGATTCCGTCCATTGCGGGAACCATAGCGTGTTAATCTCGGCCGCCATGCAACACCGCCGCCCATGGCTCGTCCTGGCTCTGTTTGCGCCACTGGCGCTGGCCGTGGGACCTGCGCTCTTGCTCGGCTGCGGCGGTGCGCCGTCCCGCCTGGTCACGGTCAAGGCAGGCACCGGCGAAGGGGCCGTCCAGTTCGAGGTGAAGAACCTCACCGACGTGCCCATCAACAACCTCTACCTGGCCCGGACCGAGAACCTGCCCCAGCAGATCGACTACGCCTCGCCCGAGTCCGAAGGCCTGTGGGGTGGTGACCTCTTGGCCAACGCGATCCAGGTCGGCCAGCGAGTACCGATCGCGGTCCAGTCGCCGGGCCGGTGGGATGCACGCGCCGTCGACCGAGATGGTCGCTATCAGCACGTGGCAGGGCTGAAACTTCAGGCTGGTGGCCGTTATATCCTCGAGCTAAATGAGGGTGGCTGGCGCGTGAAGTAGCCCGGCCGAGCGTCGAGCCAGCGTCGGGGCGAACAGCATAATTGGGGGCTGGAGCCCGCTCTTGGAGCGGGGAAATCCAGGTGTATTTGCGCGCCCAGAGTGCATCTTTTTGCATAATGCATGCATTGTGCAAATGATATGCGCCCCTAAACCAGGGACATCATGGGCTGGCTCCGAGATCTGATGCAGCAGGCACCCACTCCGATGCGGAGCTTGGGCGATCTCTCGCGCTCGGCCCTCCGTTCAGGGGACTGGCCGGGTGATACCAAGATGCAGGAGCGCTCTCTGGCGGCGCTCTTCAGCAAGATCGATCGGGACCAAGAGCTCGACTGGCTGGGCGACCGCCCGGGGGCTCAGGTGGCCCTAGCCAAGGCCCTGGGGGCCTCGCTCGACGACATCCGGGCGCGGGTCCGGCGCCGCCAAGAAGGCGCTCCGGGGCAGGTTCTGCGGCTGCGTTCCCTGCCCGCCGCGCGTGCTCTCTCGCTGCTCGAGGAGCCGCTGTTTCCCGGGATTCCGGGCGAAGTGCTGGAGCCTGCCACGTTCGACGGCGTGTATTGGGTCGCGCCGAGCGGCGCCGGACGCAGCCTGGTCGGGCGCTGGCTCGAAGCGCGTGGTTTGGCGCGCTTCGTTCGCGCGGCAACTTGGCGTGACGCTGAGGCCGAATTGCCAGTGCATGGCGCGGTCTTCGTCGAGCTCGAGGCGCCAGATGCAGTGCCGGTTCCGGTGGTCGCCGACGGGGTTCGGCTGTGCATTGCAGCGCCGCTCTTGCCGCAGGCGCCGCACGGCTTTCGAGTCGTGCATACGCCCGAGCCCGAGCAGTATTTGCGTGCGCTCGTGACGTGGGTGGCCGAGCGCGCGCCCAAAGACGGGCGCTTCGAGCCCGAGCGCGTGTTGGCGTGGCTCATGGCGGAGCCGCTAGACAGCGGCATCATCGACGGGCCGGGCGCTGCGCTGGGGCTGTGTGGGCTCGCCGATGAGCTGGGCTCGCGCGTGCTGACCGAAGACTTGGAGCAATCCGTACGGCGCTACGCGCAGGCGCGCTTCACGCATTCGCTCGATCCCGAAGCGACGCACACCGCGTTCTTCCGCAAGAACGGCTACGGCACGCTGGTGGCGCTCGTGCGGCGCTTGTTGGCCGAGGACTCGCTAGCGTGGGACGCGCCGCGGCCGCGCGAGCGCTGGCTGAGCTTGGTTCCCGAAGAGCTGCAGCGCGAAGCCGACGTGGATTGGCTGAAGATGACGCTGGGAACGGGCCCGGGCGCGCTGCGCAGCGCCGATTTGGAGCGCGCCGCCCGCAAGCTGCCGCCGGGCGCTTTTCGGGTGATTCGCTGCTTCGAACAGGCGGGACTGCTCGAGGCTGCAAGCAATGATCAACTCAAGCTCGGGCCGCGCTTCGTCGCGCGCGCGCTGCTGAGCGAAGCCGTCGCGACGCTGACGGCGGCGTCGCCGAACGAATGGGGAACCGCGTTGCTCGAAGGCTCGGCGCCGCGCGAGGTGGAAGCGTACGTGGTGGAACGGGCGCGCGCGACCAACGGCGCCAGCTTGGAGCCGCTGCTCGAAACCTCCGACCCCGAGAGCCTGGGCTACGTGGGCGCGTTGGAGCTGGGCTTCGTGGCCGCCGGCCTCGCACTCCTGGAAGGCGCCGAGCTGCCGCGCGAGCTGCGCGAAGGACTGTTCGAAGATCAATTGGAGCTGATGCTGGAGCTGCCCGACGAGCTGCCGGTGCCGCGCGTGCTGCGTGGTACCGAGCACGAGCGGGCGGAGCGACACGCGCTGTGGCTCTTGGCCGCGCTCAGCATATCGGAGGACTTGCCCAAGCACGCGCGCCGCCACCCGCTGCTTCGACCTTGGAACGCGCAGAGCATCGACGCGCGCTTCGCTGAACTGCTCGACCGCATCGAGGTCGCGCTCGAGTCACCAAAGCTGAGCCAAGCCGCGGGCCTGGGCGTGTTCGCGTTGATGGGGCGCCTGCGCGGCAACGTGGGTGCGCTGTGCGGTGTCGATACGCCGCACGCCCTCGAGCAACCGGCAGTCGTGGTGGAAGAGGTGATGCACGGCGTGTTGACGTGGCCCACCATCGCGGGTTTGGGCCGTGGGCGCGCGGGTCTGCTGATCGGCGCGACGCGAGCTGCAGCCATCACGTTCGACGTGCCGTGGGCCGAAGTGGCGCGTGCGGCGTGGCTAGCTTGGGACGCCGCCGAGCGACCGGCAGAAGGCGCGGACTTCTTGCTGCCCGACAGCGACGTCGAAGGTATCTTTTGGGCGCATATTCCGCGGGAATTGCTGCGACCGCTGCTGGCCGACGCGCGCGACAAGCCGATGCCGTTCGAGCGCCTGCGCGAAGAGCCGTGGGCCGCCATCGAAGAAGCGGTGTTGGCCGACGCCCTGCCGGTCACGAGCGAGATGGTGCGGCACGCGCCCGTGGCAGTGCTCGACAGTTGGCTCGCGCGCCGCGGTCTCGAGCCATTCGACGCCCCCGCGCTGCGCGCATTGTTCGAACGCTTACCGGAACGGCTGCTAGGCGTGCTGCGGCTGCACTTCGAGAAGCCGAGCTCGGAAGAAACCGCGCCAATCTTGGCGTTGCTCGCGGCCTTACCGGATAGCCTCCTGAGCCAGACCATCGACGCGGTGGAGGACAAGCAGCTGGTGCGCCTGCCGGGCCCGACGCTGGCGGCGACGCGCAAGCTCCTGCATCGCGCAGTCAGCGTTGGCGGCGCCTTGGGTCGCCGCGCGTATCCGGTGCTGGCCGACTTGGAACGGCGCCTTTCATCCGCGCGCCGCCCGTAAAAACCATGCAAATTGGCGCCCCGGGCTCAAGGCGCCCACTCGCTCGCCGTCGATGCGCGCTCGAGCTTCTGACGCTGCCTACCAGCCGCCCTTGTCCTTGTCGTCGTCCGGCTTTTTGTCGTCAGCGGGCGCGGCAGGAGCAGCAGCGGGTGCGGCGGGTGCGTGCTTGGTGTCGGCGGCCTTGCCTTCGTCATCCGGCTCGGCCCGCTCCGGCTCGGCCGTGGTCTTGTCCGCCGGCGCGCCCTTTTCAGGACAACCCGTGAGAACCGAACCCAGCGCAAGAAATCCGAAGAGGGAGAGCACGTTGCGGGACGAGGCGAGGCGCATGCCCGCTACTTTGCCGGCCTTTCGAGGGGCCCGCAATGGTGTACTATCGCGCGGCTTCCGAGCAGTGATGCCGAGGGCCGGGTTTCAATAGGCGAAGTGCGCAAGATTTTCGACAACGGTGACGCCGGATGGCCCGCAAGCGATACCTGATAATCGGTGACGGCGCCGCGGGGCTCACTGCCGCCGAAGAGATCCGCAGGCGCGAGCCAGAGGCAGCGGTCGGCATCTTTTGCGATGATCCGAACCCCGGCTATTTTCGCGCCGCGCTGACCAATTTCTTGCTGGGAGAACTGCGCGAAGACCAGCTGTGGGCGGTCCCTCCCAACTTCTACGAAGCCCGCCGCATCGAGCGCGTGTTCACGCGAGTGCTGCGGGTCGATCCGGCGCGGCGTGAGGTTTGGTGCTCGGGCAACCCAGCGCCGCTCGGCTACGACGCGCTGCTGGTTGCTTCGGGTGCGCGCGCTCGGCCCCCGGCGTTTCCGGGCGGGCACCTGCCGGGCGTGCTCACGTTGCGCACCATCCAAGACGCACGTCGCGTGGTCGACACGCTGCGTGGCCAGGTGCGGCGCGCGGTCGTGCTGGGCGGAGGCGCGCTGGGCTTGGAGTGGACGCACGCGCTGCTCGAGCGCGGTGTGCACGTCACGCTCGTCGAGCGCGCGCCACGTTTCATGCCCCGCGCCCTCGACGCAGTGGCTTCGGATCTGCTGGCGGCGCGCTTGCGCAAAGCCGGCGTGGACATCGTGCTGGGCGAAGAGATCGCCCTGGCCGAGCCGTCGCAGAGCGGGGCCGTCGGCTCGATCGTCACCCACACTGGCCGGCGCATTCCCTGCGATCTGGTAGCTACCGCGCTCGGCATCGTGCCGAACAGCGAGCTGTTGGAGCAAAGCGGCGTGGAGCGCACGCCGAACGGCGCTGTGAAGGTGAACGCCAGCTTGGCCAGCTCCGCCCCCGGCTTGTGGGCGGCTGGAGACGTCGCGAGCGTCGACGGTGAGCAGCTGGGGTTGTGGGAGCCAGCGCGTCACCAGGGCCGCGTCGCGGCCGCGAACATGTGCGGCGGGCAGGAGCAATACAAGCCCGGCGTGCATTACTTCGCGACGCGCTTGTTCGACTTGGATTTTGCGCGTCTGGGCGAGATTGACGACGCGCCCGGCCGCACCGCGCTGATCGATTTTCCGCGCGGCACGGGGCACATCGCCTACCGCAAGCTGGTGCTGGAAGGCGGGCGGGTGCGGGGCGCGCTGTTGATTGGTGAAAAACAAGCCAAGGTGCGCACCATCGGCCGCGGCTTGAAGCGGCTGCTCGACGCGGGCGCCGACGTGAGCAGCGTCGCCGAGCGGCTGCTCGACCCCAGCTTCGATGTTTCCGGCTTCTTGGAGACGCGCAAGCTGCTGGCCCGGCCGGAGCTACAGCGTGGCAGCACGCGCGCGGTGCCAGCCGCCAAGCTGCGCGGCACGCAGATCGTCAGCATGAGCGTGGCCCTGGCAGGCCTGGGTCAACGCGCTGGGACGGCCTTGCTCGACAGCGGCGTCATGCAGGCGATCGGCAGCCCCAGCACCATCGCGCTGCCTGGTCCCGCAGCGCTCGCTTCTGCCACCACCGCGCTGCCGGGCCGCACCTCGCAGTTGCCAAGCCGCACGTCGCAGTTGCCATCGAGCAGCACGTCGCTGCTGCCCGCATCGCAACCCCGCCGCACCAAAATGCTGTCCATCGGGCTGCACGCCGAAGCGCCTGCCGAGCCGCTGACCACGGAGCAGCCGATCGAAGCGCGCTTCGAGGTACAAGGTCATGTGGTGCCGCTCCAGGGCAAGGTCTGCAGCATCGGCAGCGCCCCCGACTCGACCGTGCGCTTGAACGATCCGGGAGTTGCGTACCTGCACGCGCAGGTCGCCCAGCACGGAAATGCCCTGTATTTGCGCGACGCTGGCACCCAAACCGGCACCTGGGTCAACGGCGTGCCGCTCGCTGGCGCCCACGCCCTGCACGAGGGAGACCGCGTACTGTGCGGTCGCACCGAGCTGGTATTTCGGTCGAGCATGCTGGGCCAACAGACGGGGCCGAGCGAGCCGGTGATTGCACTGCCGCGGCTCGAGCTGCGTTCGGGTCCGAGCATGGGCTTGTCGTTCGTGTTGTCCGGAGAAGCCTGCAACATTGGCAGCGGCTCCGGCGTCCAGCTGCAAGTCTTCGAGCCCAGCGTCGCGGCGCTTCACGCTCGCGTCAGGCTCGCGCAAGGCCTGCACTACCTGGCCGACTTGGGGAGCCAAAGCGGCACCTACGCGCGCGGTCAACGCCTGCCGCCGCATCAGGAGTTGGTGCTGAGCGACGGTGAGGTGTTCCAAATCGGTGCCGTCGCGGTCGCTTACACGCGCGCGCCGACGATGGATCGCCTGGCGGCGTTTCGTCCCACCGCCCGGCTCACCGCGACCTCGGGCGCTGGCGTGGGTCAATCGGCCACTTTCGTCGAGCGCGTGCGCGTCGGCAGCGCGCCCGAAGCCGAGCTGCGCTTGCCCGGAGTGACGCCTTGGGAGCTGGAAGTCACGCTGCACCAAGGCAACTACTTCGCCCGTGATTTGTCGGGTGGGCGAGTGTTCAAGAGCGGCGCACCGCTGGGCCCCGACTGGGCTCCGCTCAAAGCGGGCGAGCTGCTGTTGATCTCTTCTGGCGCCCTGTTGCGCTTCGAGGACGCATGAGCACGGCGGCGGATCAGCAGCTGAAAGAGTCGGTCGAGCGCGAGGTGCTGGCCTGCATTGGCTGCAACGACTGCTTGCTGGCCTGCCCGATCGTCGAGTCGCGCCTGGTCACCATCGCCGACCTGAACGGCGCCGTGCACCTGCCTACCATCACCGACGCCAACGTCGGGCGCTTCGTCACGGCATGCACGCAGTGCCGGCAGTGCGTACCGGCCTGCCCCGCCGATTTGAACCGCGCCGACATGGTGCTGCTCAACAAGCTCAAGCTCGAAGACAGCATCCCCGACCACGAGCTAATGCTGCAGGCGCGCACGGTCGTGTTCGCCTCTGGCATCACGCTCGACGGCTTGTCGCAGAAGCTGGGCGAGCTGCAGCTGTTCCGCGGCGCCAGCCCCGTGGCACTGCGCCGCTTGGTGCTCAAGTCCACCTTGCGCATGCTCGTGCCGGGCGAAGAGCTGTGCAAAGAGGGCGAATTTCACGAGCGGCTGTGCGTGGTGCTCTCGGGCACGCTCGAGCAGCAGAGCGCGGGCCCGAACGGCGTTGCCATTCACGTGCTGAAGCTGGCGCAAGGCAGCTTCTTCGGCGAAATGGGCGTCTTGAGCGACTCGGCCGAGCCGTTCACGGTGCTGGCGCAAGAGCTGTCGATCGTGCTCGAGGTACCCAAGATCGCGGTGCTGCAGCTGATGGAGCAAGCGCCGGACGTGCGTGCGTCGCTCGACGCTTTGTACGAAAAGCGCGCGCTGTGGAGCTACTCGCGTAACCCCGGCGGGTTGGGTGCGTTGCCCGAAGCCGCGGTGGCGGAGCTGCTCTGGTCGTCACGGTTGGAACTGTTGCCGACCGGCAGCTCGCTGTTCAACGAGCACGACGCCCCGCGCGATCTATTCTTGGTGCGCAGCGGCTTCTTGCGCGCCAGCCAACGTGAAGAAGCGCAGCCCGGATTCCCGGCGCGCGAGCGCGTCTTGACCTACTTCCGCGAGGGCAACGTGTTCGGCGTGCTGCCGCTGCTCGCGCGCGACGGGCGCATGGGCTACTCGGTGCAAGCCGCCAGCCGCTCGGAGGTCATCCGTGTGCCCGGCGCGGCCTTGACGGCGCTGCTCTCGCGCTACCCCCAAGCGGAGGCTGCGCTGCGCCAAGCCGGCTTCGAAGCAGAAGCGCTGGCGCGCGCCGACAACGTCGGCATTCAGCCGCCGCGCGGCAGCATGCCGCCGCCCTACCCTGGCGCGCAGCATGGCGCGCCGGGCGCTCACCCGCTCGCAGGCACGCGCCCTGCCCTGCAAGCCGACGTGCTGGTCGAAGCCGGCCTGGCAAAAGGCCGTGAAATCTTGGTCATCGATCAGGAGCGCTGCACGGCCTGCAGCAACTGCATCGACGCCTGCGAGCGCCGGCACGGCAACAGCCGCCTGCAGCTGCGCGGCATCCAGGTCGAGCAGTACATGTTCCCCACGGCCTGCCGGCACTGCGATGACCCGACCTGCCTGATGTGCAGCGTCGACGGCATCGTGCGCTTGCCCAGCGGTGAGATCAAAATCGTGCCCGAGAACTGCATCGGCTGTGGCTCGTGCGCCCAGCGCTGCCCCTACGGCAACATCAGCATGCACGCCGTCGAAAAGCCCAAGCCAGGCCTGCTGGTCAGCTTGCTCGACTTCTTGGCCACGGGCAGCCTGCGTGAGCGCGCGCTCGAAGCCGTCGACCCCAAGGCTGCGCGCGTCGCCGTCAAATGCGACTTGTGCGCCGAGTACTCGGACTACGCCTGCGTCACGGCTTGTCCCACGGGTGCTGCGTTCCGCATCGATCCGGGTAAAGCGCTGGCCAGCGCCGCTCGCCCCTCTTTGTCGAGGCCGCCCGCTTGAGCCGCGCGCTGTCCAAACGGCGGACCCTGCTCGAGCACCAGTGGCCGTGGCTCGCGAGCTCGCTCGTCTTGGCGCTGGCGTCGGCCCTTCTGGTGCTGGCTATCGACGGCGGATGGCTCGAAGAATACGCCTATTTTCCGCCGATCGTTCGTGGTTATACCCTGACCGGGCTCTTGTTCGGCGCGTCCAGCGTTGCCCTGGGCCTGCTCACCTTTTTGTATTCGCTGCGTAAGCGCAGCCTGCAAGAAAAGATGCCGGTCGGGACCATGGCCGGCTGGCTGTGGGGCCACGTCTACTTCGGCGTCTCGTGCGTGCTGCTGGCGTTCTTGCACGCTGGCTACGGCAGCGTGGGGCTCGAGTTTTCACTCGGCAAGCTGCTGCTCCTGGTCTTGTTCGTGCTGGCGGTGACAGGCGTGGTGTGGCGCGTCGTGTACGCGGTGGTTCCGGCCAAGGCTGCTGGGGAGGTCGGGCACTACTCGCAGTCTGCCAGCCGCACACGCGCCGCTACCGCTCAAGTCGAGATCGACAAGCTGACGGCCGGTCGCTCGCCAGCGCTGCGCCAAATGGTCGACTGGTTGCAGCAGGTCACGGCCAGCGATCCGGAGATCGCCCAAGCCGCGCGCAACATTCCGCCGGACGAACAGAGCCTGATTCAGGAGCTGGTACGCTTGACCCGTACCCGCCACCAAATGCTGGTGCGCGAACGCCGCCAGGGTCGCTACCGACGCATCTTGCAAGGCTTCCGTGTCTTGCACGTGCCCATCAGCCTGCTTTTCCTGCTGCTTTTGCCGCTACACATGCTGTGGGCGCTCGACGTGCCGGCCAAGCTCGCCCCAATGGGCCAGATCATGGGCAGCACGCTCGGCGGCTTTCACCCGTCGGAAGCGTGCATCAGCTGCCACGAGCGCGCCGTCACCGAATGGCGCACGTCCATGCACGCCTTCGCTTTGACCAGCCCGGTGATGGTCGCACAGAGCAACCTCGCGCACCGCGAGACGCTCAAGAGCACGAGCTCGCCGGATCCGCAGAACGTCTGCGTGAACTGCCATGGCCCCATCGCGACGGCGCTGGCGCAGTCGCCGCTCTTGCCGTTTCAAGCCGAAGGCGCGCTGGCCGAGCCGGCGCTGGTCAGTGAAGGCATCACCTGCTCGGTATGTCACCAGTGGCAGGGCGAACCCAAGACCGCGGGCGGTGGTCTCACGGCCTTCCAAGACGGCTTGGTGCCAGGCCACACCTTCTTCGGTCCGTTCGACGACGCCGTCGGCAACGCCTACCACCGAAGCGAGGCGACGCCGCTGTTCAAGGACCCTTCGCAGCTCTGCCGCAATTGCCACTCGGTGCAATACGACCGCAACGGCGACGGCAAGATCGAGCGCGGCACCGACCTGGTGCTGCAAACGCTGTTCGACGAGTGGCAAGACTTCGCCAAGAACGGCGGCCCCGGCTGCGTCGACTGCCACATGCCGTTCGTGAAAGGCACGCGCGCGGCCGAAAGCGCGCTCATACCGCTGGAGCAAGACAGCGACGCGCCGGCGCGACGGCTGCGCAGCCACCGCTTCGTCGCCGTCGACTACCCGCTCGACAACGTGCCGATTCGCGACGAAAGCCGCGCCGACCGCGAACGGCTGCTGCGCGGCGCCAGCACCCTGTCGCTCGTCGACACGTCACTCAACGTCACCGACAAGCGCGTCAGCTTCGATGTCTCGCTGCAGAACACCGGCACGGGTCACAACCTGCCCGGCGGCTTCGCGTTCGTGCGCCAGATGTGGCTCGAGGTCACGCTGCTCGACGCGCGCGGCCAAGTCGTCGCGGGCTCTGGCCAGGTGCTGCGACCGACGGACGACCTGTGCGACGCCAGCATCTTGGACGACGCGCAGAGCCCGATGAAAGAATTCTTGCTCGGCTGCGCCGCCACCGACACGCAGCTGGTCAACCTGCAGCAAATGCTGCTCGACAAGGTCGAGCTCTTGCGCGACGGTAGCGGCGTCGTACAACTCGACTTGCGCAACGAACCGAAGCTGCGCAGAGCTCCAGGCTCCAAAGAAGCGGTCGTGCAGTACTTGACGGGCGGTCCGGTGCCGCGCGTGCGCCCGTCGACCGGCAAGCCCACGCCTCCGCTCATCGTCGGTGAGCAGCGCGCGTTCCCGTATGCGTTCGACTTGCGCCCGGGCACCAGCGCAGAGCGCGTGCGGGTGCGGCTTTTGTTCCGCGCCGCGCCGCCATACTTCTTGCGCGCGCTGGCCAAGACGCAGACGCCCGCCGACGGCCCCAGCCTCAACGGCGTGGTCCAAAACCTCGAAATCAACGAAATGGCCCGGCTGGAAGCGCCCCTCACACGTCGGAATTGAACACACGAGCGACAGGAACGCGCCGTACCTGTCGCTGAAATCCGACTTACCCTGGAGGGATGCAAGAGCTCATCGCCGCGCCTGAGCCGCGCGCGACGTCCGTCACCGATCGAGCCATCGTCGGCTCCGGTAGCGGCCACCTGTTGTGGTTCGACTTGACCGAAGAAGGCGCGCTGCGCGCGAAGGCTCAGCTGAGGCTCGGGGGCTGCCCGTCCTTCTTGGCGCTCTCGGGCACGCAGGCCCTGGCGGTCGACGAACACGGCAGCTTGGTTTACCCCATCGTGCAGGCGGGGCCGGCGCCCAGCTTTGGTCAGCCCAGCGCGTCCGGCGGTACCGGTCCGGCGTACGTCGCGTTCGATCGCAGCGGCGAGTTCGGGCTCGTCGCCAACTACCAGGGCGGCGGCGTGTCGGTGCTGCGAGCAGGCACCAGCGGCGGTGTCATCTCGAGCCAGCGCGCGGGTCAGAACCCGCACTCCATCGTCTGCTCACCCGACAACCGCCACGTGCTCGTCCCCTGCCTAGGCTCTGACTACGTCGCCGTCTACCGCTTCGACGCGGCCAGCGGCCAGCTCGAGCCCGCCGGCACGGCCGCAGCGCCGCTCGGCACCGGTCCCCGCCACCTCACGTTCGACGCCAACGGTCGCATCGTTTACGTCACCTTCGAGCACACCAGCGAAGTCGGCGTGTTCGCCTGGGACGCGGGCGCCGGCATGCTCGACCTGGTCAGCTTGGTCTCGACCTTGGGCACCTCCGCCGGGCGCGCACCCAACACGGCTTCGCACATCGAAATGCACCCTTCGGGCCGCGCCCTCTACGCCTCCAACCGCGGCGACGACAGCCTGGCCGTGTTCGCGGTCGACGGCACAGGCGGCATTCAGCTGCACCAGCGCGTCGCCACCGGCAAAAAGCCGCGCCATTTCTCGGTGAACGGCCGCGGCGATCGCCTGATCGTCGGCAACCTCGACGCCGAGTCAGTCATGTCCTTCACGGTGACCGACCACGGCCTGCACCTGGCACCGCTCGCCATAACGAGCGGGATAGCGCAGCCGTTTTTCGTTGGTTTTTGCTGAGCGCGAGCCGGTCGGTTGCAGCAGAAGCCGCTGGTTTTCTGACCAATGCGCGCTCGCGCAAAGCGCGAGCCAGGATCACGCCACCCGACCTTGGCGAAGCCAGATCACGATCAGCCACAGAGGACCGGAGTGAACAAAACTCGGCGAGGCCGAGCGCCGATCGCGGCTCAGGTCACTGAGATCGCGAGGCGCTCGGGCCAGGCACGGAGGAGAACAAGAAAAACTTACGCCGCGGCGCCGCCGATCAGGGTCTGCGAGTACTTTTCGAGCTTGCGGCCGTCGACGTAGAAAGCGCGAATGCCTTCGCTCAGCTTCTCCACGGCCATTTGGTCCTGGTTGTGCTCGAAGCGATACGTCTTTTCGTCGAGGTGCACGTTCGCGATGTCCTTGGCCTTCGCTGACTCCACGCTCAGCTTCTTCTGCAGCGTGCCTTCACGCTTTTGCAGCTGCGCCAGCAAATCGGGGCTGATCGTGAGCAGGTCGCAGCCGGCCAGCTCGATGATTTGCTCCACCTTGCGGAAGCTCGCGCCCATGACCTGCGTCTTGTAGTCGTACTTCTTGTAGAACTCGTAGATGCGCTTGACGCTGGCAACGCCCGGGTCGGCGTCGACGGCTGGCTCGGCGCCCGTGGACTTCTTGAACCAGTCGTAAATGCGGCCGACGAACGGCGAGATGAGCGTCACCTTGGCTTCGGCGCAGGCGACCGCCTGAGCAAAGCTGAACAGCAAGGTCAGGTTGCAGTGAATGCCCTCCTTCTCGAGCTGCTCGGCGGCCTTGATGCCCTCCCAGGTGCTACCAAGCTTGATCAGGATGCGCTCGCGGTCGATACCGGCGTCCTTGTACAGGGCGATGAGCTGCTTGGCCTTGGCGATGCTGCCTTGGGTGTCGAACGAGTAGCTCGCGTCCACCTCGGTGGAGACGCGGCCCGGGATGATCTTCAAGATTTCACAGCCGAAGTTCACCGCCAGCTTGTCCATGAACAGGGCGGTTTGCTCACTGCCGCTGGCCTTCTTGCCGGCGTAGCTGAGCGCCTCTTCCACCAGGCTGCGGTACTCCTTCTGCTGGGCTGCCTTGAACAGCAGCGAAGGGTTGGTGGTGGCGTCCTGCGGCTTGTACTGAGCGATGGCACCAATGTCGCCGGTGTCGGCTACGACGGTGGTGTACTGCTTCAGTGATTCGAGCTCTGACATCGCATTTCCTCTGGTTGGTCTGGGTATAGAGGCTGAATATTCCCCCCAGGTTCCCGTGGGCGCAATCCAAACTTGGGGCCGGCCAGTGTGATCGATTTGTAAGTTTCGCGCATGAAGTGCGGTGTTTTCGCGACAGCTGACCAGGCGGTTCTGGCTCACCGCGCTCGCGCGGCTCGTGCCCACGTTGTTTATGGGCCAGTTTGGCTGCGCCGGAGGTCCTTCTCGCCACCCCGCCCCCGCGCCCCGACCGGCCGAACAGCGAACGCCGCAAAGCATCCACGTCGCGGGTGATTCCACGGCCGCAGAATTTCCGCCGAGCGTTGGCCGTGTCGGCTGGGGCGCGGTGCTGGGCGCCGAGCTCGACGGTTCTTGGGGTGCCGCTCTAGCTCGGCGGCTGCGTCCCTCTGAACGGATCCGTAGCGCGCAACGCGAGCACGCACGAACCTCGGCGCCCCCAATCTGATCTTCGCGCCTTCGCGTCTTCCCGTTGCATTCCCGCTCGATCGCCCGAATGCGATAAACGCTCTGCTCAGCGCCTCCGATGAGCAGCCCCAAGCGTGTCGTCCATCGCTACCGAAGGACGACACGTGAGCTTCTGCGAGTTGGGTAGCGTTGCGGCAGCCCAACCCGTCCAAGCGCCGGGCTGCCTTTGGCTGCCGAACGCCAGCTTGCTGAACAACGTGCGCGAGCGCAAAGCGCGAGCTGGATCGCCTTCACCCATACTTTGGCGAGAGCAGATCACGATCGGCACCAGCAGACCGTAGTGAACAAACCCGGCGAGGCCGGGCGCCGATCTCGCTTCAGGCAAACTCAGCCGCGCCGCGCCCCAAGCGAAGCGCGGCGGCAAACAGAAACCAAACCCAAATTCGTTTCGCGCTAGCGAACCGAATTTGGCGGGACGACGCTGGTGCGGGGGCCGCCGACGGGCGGCACGTAGACGCCCCAGATGTCGCGCGCGTAGCTCAGGATGGTGCGGTCGCTGGAGAAGCGGCCCATGTGTGCCACGTTGATGATTGACTTGCGGGTCCAAGCCACCTGGTCGTGATACGCGGCCTCGACGCTGCGCTCGCAGTGCAGGTAGCTCAAGAAATCCGCCAGCACCATGTAGGTGTCGCCGCCGTAGAGCAGCGAATCGACGATCGGCTTGAAGCGGTTGTGATCGTCCGGCGAGAACATGCCGGAGCCGATGGCGTCGAGCACCGTGCGCAGCACCGGCTCGGCGTAGTAGAGCTGCATCGGGTCGTAGCCAGCTTCGCGCGCCTGGGCCACCTGCTCGGTGCGCAAGCCGAACAAGAAGAAGTTGGCGTCGCCGACGGCTTCACGAATCTCGACGTTCGCGCCGTCCAGCGTGCCAATCGTCAGCGCGCCGTTCATCGAGAACTTCATGTTACCGGTGCCGGAAGCCTCGGTGCCCGCGGTCGAGATCTGCTCGGACACGTCGGTCGCGGGCACGATCAGCTCGGCCAGCGATACCGTGTAGTTCGGCACGAAGATCACGCGCAAGAACTGGCGCGCGTTCACGTCGTTGTTGATGGCCTGACCGACGGCGTTGATGAGGGCGATGATGCGCTTGGCCATGTCGTAGCCGGGCGCTGCTTTGCCACCAAAGATGAAGGTGCGGGGCGTGACGTCGAAGGGCGGCTTCTGCCTGTACTCGAGGTACAGCGAAATCACGTGCATGATGTTGAGCAGCTGCCGCTTGTACTCGTGGATGCGCTTGACCTGCGACTGGATCAGGTGCGTCGGGTCGAGCTCGATGCGCAGATCACGGCGCAGGGCGTTGGCCAGCCGCTCTTTGTTGCTCAGCTTGATGCCGCGCCACGCGGCTTGAAACTCCGGGTCGTTCGCGAACGGCACCAGCCGCTCCAGCTGATCCAGATCGATCTCCCAGCCGGGTCCGATGCGGTTGGTGATCAGGCTAGAGAGCTGCGGGTTGCACTTCATCATCCAGCGCCGCGGCGTGACGCCGTTGGTCTCGTTGATGAACTTTGCCGGCTCCATGTCGCAGAAGTCGGAGAAGAGCGTCTGTTTGAGGAGCTGCGAGTGCAGCGCCGAGACGCCGTTGACCTTGGAGCCGCCGACGATTGCCAGGTGCGCCATGTTGACGCGCTTCTCGGCGCCTTCTTCGATCAGCGACATGCGACGCAGGCGCTCGTTGTCACCCGGGAACGCCTTCTTCACCTCGGTCAGGTGCTGGGCGTTGATGTCGTAGATGATCTGCAAGTGGCGCGGCAGCACGCGCTCCATCAGCCACACCGGCCAGCGCTCGAGCGCCTCGGGCAAGATGGTGTGGTTGGTGTACGCGCAGCAGCGCTTGACCAGCGAGAAGGCGTGGTCCCACGGCATGGCGTGCACGTCGACGAGCACGCGCATCAGCTCGGCAACAGCCAGAGCCGGGTGCGTGTCGTTCATCTGGAAGATGGCTTGCTCGTGGAAGTTGTAGAGATCCGAGTGGTAGCGCAAATGCCGAGAAATCACGTCCTGCAGCGTGGCCGAGACCAGGAAGTACTCCTGCTTCAGGCGTAGCTCTTTGCCGGCGGGCTGCGAGTCGTTCGGGTACAGCACGCGCGTGATGTTCTCGGTCCAGCTCTTCTCTTGCACCGCCTTCATGTAGTCGCCGCGGTTGAAGTAAGAGATGTCGAAGTCGTTGGTGGCCTTGGCCGACCACAAGCGCAGCGTGTTGACGACGTTGTTTTTGTAGCCCGGAATCGGGATGTCGTACGCCATCGCATTCACCGACTCGGTGTCGACCCACTCGTGCACCAGACGCCCGGTGCTGCCGGTGTACTGAATGACGCGGCCGCCGAAGCGCACGACGTAGGTGCGCTCGGGCCGCGCGATCTCCCACGGGTTACCGAAGCGCAGCCATTGATCGGGTGACTCGTGTTGGTGCCCGCCGATGATGTCTTGGCGGAAAATGCCGTAGTCGTAGCGTAGGCCGTAGCCCATGCCGGCGATGCCCAGCGTAGCCATCGAGTCCAAGAAGCAAGCCGCCAAGCGACCGAGGCCGCCGTTGCCGAGGCCGGCGTCGGGCTCTTGCTCCAGCACCTGGTTCAAGTCGATGCCGAGCGACGCCATGCCGGCGCGGAACTCTTCGAGCACGCCCAGGTTGACCAGGCCGTCCTCGAGCAAGCGCCCGAGCAAGAACTCCATCGACAGGTAGTTCACGATCTTGGGCTGCTGCCGTTCGCGCCGCGACCAAGTGCGGGTCCAGCGATCGAACATGCGGTCGCGCGCGGTGCGAGCCGCGCTGATGAAGTGATCGAGCCGTGTGGCCGCGCTCGGGTGCTTACCCTGCGTGTGCTGCACGTGGTTCACGAAAGCCTCTTTCAAGGCCTCGGAGTCGAGCAGCAGTTCATCTACGGGAATGTTGTATTTCGCAGAATTCGACACGTTGGGACTTCTAACGAAGGGCGTCTCGGGTTGCAACGACTGCCTCCTGTGGCTTTCGTCACAAGAGCCTTGCTCGCATTTCCCGAGCGTTTCCGCGGGGGGAACGGGGGCTCCGGATTGCGCTTTACAGTCGGGCAATAGCTCTGCCAAAAGCCGCGACCTTGGCTTTCTTCAAAGAAGTCGCGCAGCAGCTCAAGTTGAGCCAGGTCACCGAGCGACGGATTTCCGGTCGGGCCCTGGGCGCGCTGGTAACGGCCGTGCGTCATACGCCGGCGCGCGGACCGCTGGCCCAACTGCTGCGCGCCGACTTGGGCATCGATCGAGCACGCGCGCTCGGAGCCGACGCGCGCGGCGAGCTGCCGTTGACGACAGCGCCGCTTCGCGCGCGCAGCAGTCACGCCAGAGCGAGTGAAGAGTTGGGCGCGCCGCAGCACCTCGGACTCCCACGCTCGGCCAGGGCGCTGCAGGCGGCGTACCGATGCGGCTCGCACGATCCCGTTCAGATCGCCGAGCGCGCCTTGAGCGCCGCCCGCTCGCTCGCCAACCAATCACCGACGCTCGGCCCGCTGGTAGCCTACGACGACGAGAGCGCTCGCGCCGCCGCGCTCGCCAGCCGCGAGCGGTTCAAAGCGGGCACGCCGCTCGGTCCGCTCGATGGCGTGCCGATCGCGATCAAGGAGGAAGTGCATCAACGCGGCCTGCGCTCGCGCCTGGGCACCAGCTTCTTGCCGCACGACACCCAAGCCGAAGACGCGTGCGCCGTCGCGCGGCTGCGCGCCGCCGGCGCCGTGATCATCGGCCAAACGCCGATGACCGAGTTCGGCCTCTCGCCGATTGGCGCCAACCAGCACCGGCGTATGCCGCGCAACCCGCACGACAGCTCACGCCTGGCAGGCGGCAGCTCGACCGGCAGCGCCGTAGCGGTCGCCACCGGCATCACGCCGGTTTCGCTCGGCTGCGACGGCGGCGGCTCGATCCGCATTCCGGCATCACTCTGCGGAGTGTTCGGGCTCAAGCCGACGTTCGGGCGAATTCCAACGGTCGGGATGGGCCTGCAAGGCGCGACCAGCGTCGTGCACATTGGCCCGCTCGCGGTCAGCAGCGCCGAGCTCGCCAGCTTCGTGGAGCTCGCCTGCGGCGCCGACGAGGGCGATCCGATCTCTACCTTGGCTCCGCCGCTCGCGCCAGGCGCGCTCACGGCCGCGCTAGGTCGCGGCGTGCGCGGCTTGCGCATCGGCGTCGACGAGGCCGAATGGTCAGCCTCCGAGCGCCAGCTCACGGCGCCGTGCCGCGACGCGCTCGTGCAGCTGGAGAAAGCCGGCGCCGAGCTGGTGCCCATTCGCATTGCACACGCCGAGCACGCCGCCGCCATCGGCTACCTCACGATCGGCATCGAGGCCTTCAGCGCCATGACCGAGCTGCGCTCGCGCCACCTGGACGCCATGGGCCCCGACGTGCAGCTGTTCATCTCGGGCATGGAGACGTTTCGCCCCGACGACTACATCGACGGTCAACGGCTGCGCCAAGGCCTGCGCCGCAGCGTCGCCAAAGCGCTGTGCAACGTCGACCTGCTGGCGCTGCCCAGCGTGGCTCGCAGCGCGCCGCGAGTCACCGAAGACGAAGTGCGCGGCGGTTTCGTCGATCCACCGCTGTTGGACGGCATGTGCCGCTACGCTTTTTTGGCCAATTTGACCGGCCTTCCCGCGGCCAGCATCCCTATCGGGGTCGATCGCGACGGCATGCCGGTCGGGCTGCAGCTCATCGGCGACGCCTGGGACGAAGCGTGCGTCTTGCAGGCCGCCGCGGCGCTCGAGCGGCTGGGTATCGCGCGCGCGCTCTCGAGCGAAGCTTGCGTCGACCTTCTGGGGTAGGCCTGGCTTGGGGGCCCAGCTGGGCCCCTCGCCACGAAGCGGTGTCGCTCGGCTCAGTGCGCGAAGCGCTTCACGCAGATGGCGCTGCGGAGCACGGTTTCGCAATCGGTGCCGTCAGGGCAGTCGATGTCCCCGCAATCGAGGGGCGGCGTCACCGCCGGAACGCAGGCACACACGGCGGCGTTTTCGTCAAACGCCTGACCATCAGGGCACGCCTTGACGTTGCACAAGCAGCGACCTGGACAGCCCACCATGGCGCAATCGTCGTCCGTCTTATCGATGCACTTGCTGGGGCCGCACTTCTGGTCGGCCGCCACGGCGCATTCGGTGTGCTGACGGCATTCGGCCTCCACGACGCAGGGCGTGGCGCCGCTACAGCCACCCTTGTCGATCAGAGCGCAATAGCCCCCGCTGTCTTCGCAATGCGGCGTGCAGAAGTCAGGGCGCGTCGTGTAGATGCGACCGCCGCCACCTGCCGCCCCGCCGCCGCTACCTGCGCTGCCGCCGCCACCTGCGCTGCCGCCGCTACCTGCGCTGCCACCAGAACCAGATATTGTAGTGGCGCCGGCGCTGTTGGCTCCCGAGCTGTCCCCGGCGCCCGACGCCCCCCCAACGTTCGTGCTTTCGCTCTTGTCGCCGCAGCTCGCTGAGAACAGCACCGCTAGCAGGAAAAACGGCACGCAAGCCCAACGAGATGCAGTCACCCTCATGAGTATCGTGGCGCCTATGTCCGCAACGCTCGGCTTCCGTGAAATTGTCCAGCGCTCAGCGGCGGCTGTCCGGATTTTCCGTACACCTTCTCCGGTGCCCGGACGCACGGCCCTACTTGATGCGCTTGATCACGTGAAAGCCGAATTCGGTCTCGACGACTCCCGACAGCTCGCCGATTTGGAGCGCGAATGCGGCGTTTTCGAACGGTTTGACCATCATGCCCTTGCGGAACCTGCCGAGCGCGCCGCGGCGCGTGGCGGCTGAGGGCTCGTCGGAATACTCGGCTGCCAGCTGAGCGAAGTCCGCGCCTGTGCGAGCCTTGGCCAGCACTTCGTCGATGCGGGCTTTGGCCTCGGTCTTGGAGCGGCTGATGCTGGCCGGCGCGCGCATGGCACCCGCGTACTGCACGAGTACGTGGCTCGCCTCGATGAAGGCTTGGTCGTTCGCCTTGTCTGGCGCCGGCGGAGGGGGCCGATGTTCGTTGGTGAGCGTCGAGTACAGCTCGGCGGCCGGCGTGCCCTTGGCGAGCAAGGCCCTCGCCTCCGCTAGCTGCCCCTCGATGTGTCGCTGCCAGACTTCGAACGGGACCGCCTGGCGCAGAGCATTGCCGTTGATGAAGAATTCGGGCGTGCCGCGCACGTCCAATTGACGAGCAAGCTCGAAGTCATCCTCGAGCTTGCTCGTTACGCCCGAAAGCTCCACGGCCGCCGCGTACACTTGAGGCTCCGTGCCGACCTCGGTAGCCCATTCGATAAAGTTTTCCGACGTCAGGGACGCTTGATTGGTCAAAGCGAGCTCGCGGAAACGCCAAAATGCCCGGCTACCGCTCAGACTGAACACGGCCACGGCCGCTCGTGCGGCGGCGAGCGACGCGGGCGGCGCGCCTGCAGGGAAATGCTTCCACACGAGCCGCACTGCATCCGGGCCGTAGCTGGCCTGCACGCGCTGCAACGCTGGCTGAACCTGACGGTCGAGCGGAGACTGAAGGTTGCCGAACACGACGATGGTCACGGGCGCCGTGGGTTTGCCCCATTGAGGGTCGCGAGCGGAGACCGGCACCGAGCAGTCTTCATCGCGAAATCCTGGCCGTGCGAGGGGCTCGATGGCTGCGGGGTCATTTGCAGACGACAACGCCGGAGCGAGGGTGGAGGCGCTCGGTGCTGGCGGGCCACTTGCTTGGTTCGGGCTGACAGCTGCGCCGGCGCAACCAAACAGCGGGACCAGAGCGCTCATCCGCAACGCTCCCAGCTGCAGCCGCAGGACGCGTGATCTCGGACCGCTCATGGCGCAAAGCTGATCGGCACCGACACCGTGATCGGCGCGTTCGCCTCGGGCTGGGGGAACGTGACGTCTTTGGTACTCTTGGCGATGCACTCGAACAGCGTGGGCTCGTTGAGCGTGACGGCGCTGGCGCGCGGCGCCTGAATTTCACCCGCCGGGGTGATGACGAAGTCGAGCTTCATCTTGCCCTCGAGCTTGGGCTTTTTTTCGAGCTGCTTCTCGTAGCAAAGCCGGACCCGGCCCAAATTCTGGCGGAAGATGCGCTTGACGATCTCGGGCGGCAAACCCGCGCTGACCGTAAAATCTCCCATGCGCACCTTGGGCGGGTGGACCATGCCGGGCTCCGGTCGCATGCGCCACAAGATGGCGGCCTCTCGGTCGGGATCTTGCGGCAGATCTGCATCGGCTGCGCGCTCGGGCAGCTTGCTGGCGTCGGAGGTTTGGAGCAGTCGCGCCACGGTCGCTTCGCGTTCGGTAGCGGGCGTTCCAGCAGGAGATGGGCCGAGCACCAAGCCGGGTGGGCTCGAGGCAATGGCAGGAGCCGTCGCGCTCGCGACCGCGCTGGGAGCTGGCGCGGGCGCTGCGTCGGCGGTAGGCGCAGAGGGCGTGGCGACGGCCGTTGGCGTGGCGGCAGTGGGGGCCGCCGCAGCGGGGGATGCTCCAGCGCCCGGCGCAGCAACTTGGCAAGCCAAAAGCCCCAAGAGCACGAAGCCGCTGAGCGCCGCGAGCGCGTGATCGTGCTGGCTCACGGCTTCACCTCCGGATCCAAGACGTTCATCAAGCGTCGCAGGTCCGCGACTGCGGGTGCGCCTCCCTCTAGCGGCGCCTCGCGCACCAACACGACGTCGCCGTAGCCCCGGCGTGCAGACTTTTGATCCTCGAAATGTTGGAGCTGAGGTTCTCGGTAACGTACGAGGCCCGCGTTCTTCTCCGGCCCAGGCGGCAGCAACGCGAGCAGCGACTTCGGCAGCAGGGCCTTCAGCTCTTGCGGCGACGGTCGCGACGCATCTTTCTCGTGCCAAGGGCGAAGCCATTGCGGCTGGCCCTCTCCGGCGCTCCGAGCCACCGGCACGTGGCGATGGCTCGAAAGCAGCCACACCGACAGCATCCGCAAGTTGCTGTCGTCCGAAGCCTCGGCGTACGGAAAAAACGGCAGCGCCGACGTAAAGCTAATCTGCAGAGTTTCGGTGACGGTCTTGAAGGCGTCCGGCTTCGGTGTGGGCGAAACGCGAACGGCCACGAAATAGAAGCCACGCTTTGCGTAGCCGGCCAGCCAAGCATCGGTCGCGGCGTCGGTTCCGAGCTTGGTCGCGGCGAGCCATTTCTTTAGGGCCTTGGTGTCGCTGGCGGCGATCACGCTGGTGGTGAGCCGCCCAACTTGCTCACCCTCGCCGGCGGCGGTCGGCTCGGGCTTTGGGCCGCTCGTCAAGCCTTCGGGTCCGCTGCTTCCGAAACCCGAGCCTCCTTCGGCGGCCGCAGCGGCTGCCGAAGACGCCGCCGCCAGCTTGGCAAACGGAGTGCTCTGAAGCTTCGACACCGTCGGTCGCGCCGGCACCGGTAGGAGCATTCCGAGCGGACGGCTGCTGGCCGGCAACGTGAACTCTTGGATCAAGTGCTCCAGCCCCTTGGACGCATCGTGAATCACCAGCGCTCGCTCGATCACGGCCGGGCTCGCGGGGCCGACGGCTTCGAGCGTGACCGCGGCTCGCGTGGGACGCGGGGCATGGACGCCGCACATGACCAAAACGCCCAACAACGCCGCCAGCCCATGACTTCTCATCGGCCGCCGACCTTAGCCGGCTAGCGGCTCAAGCTGGCGCGAAAAAATCGCGCAACGTCCCGCTGACTTCAGGCGGGATTTCGTGGCCACCCTCGAAGGGCTGAAACGTCACGTCGTGGCCCGAAGCCTTCAAGCGCTCGACCAGCCGCTCGGCGCCGGCAAAGCGCAGAACGCGATCTTGGCGGCCGTGCGACACGAACACGCGCGGGCGCTCCTTGCGCGGCTTGGCGAGCAGCGCGGAGGTGGCTTGCGGTAAGGCGCCGGAGAGCACCGCCACGCGATCGACCTTGGACGCTCGGTGCGCAGCCACTTCGAGCGCCAACATGGCGCCCTGCGAGAAGCCAGCGATGAACAACGACTGTGGCCGGTAGCGTTCCAGGATCGTGAACACCACGCCCTGCACAGCGACGCGCGCAGCGTCCAAAGCCTCGCCTGGCACCAAGAGCTCCTGCTGGTCGTCGTAGGCAGAAGGGCGCTGCTTGAGCATCCACCAAGCTCGCCCGCCCGCACCGCCGGGCACTTCGAGCAAGCCCGCCGGCACCACGTAGCGGGTGCGGGGTTGCCGGAGCGCGCGCGCCAGCGACACCAAATCGTCGCCCGCAGCGCCAAAACCGTGCAGCAGAACGACGGTCGTGCCGCCCTGCTCGTCCTCGGCCAAGTCGCCGCCGAGCTTGACCTCCAAGCCGCCGAACGGCTCGGCGCTGGCCTTCTTCGCGACGCTCGCCAGTGTCGAGGGCTCGTCGGGCGGCGCCTTCTCCTTGCTGGAGCGACACGCGGGAATCAGCGCGCTGAGCGACAGGCCCAGCGCGTCACGCCGCGTGCAGAGCGCGCGCAAGTGCAAGGCTCAGCCGTTGGCCTTTTCCTTCGCGAGCCACGTCTTGATCTCGCCCTCGATGACCGAGAGCGCTTGGCCCTGGAACGGCTTGAGCAGAAACGGCACGTCGAGCTCGAGGTCGATGGTCTTTTCCTTCACCTCGACCGAGCCCGACAGGTTCATGCCCTTCACGCTGAAGGAGATTTGCGCCTTGGTGCCGCTGGTCCAGCTCGTCTTGGGGCTGTACTTGGCGAACTTTTCCGAATAGGTCGCGAGCGCCGATTCTGTGACCTTCTTGGCGCGTTCTTGGCCCAAGTCGTGGTTGACGGTGTGCTTCATTCTAGTGGCCGACCCTTAACGCGAAACGCCGCCTGGCGCCAGTTCGGCGGGTCAGACCCGAGGGCTAGCTCAAGCGCAGCACGATTTTGCCGCCGTTGAGGTTCTGTTCCATGCGGGTGTGCGCGGCTGCCACATCGGCCAGGGGCAAGATTTCGTGAACGACCGGCGACAGCGCGCCGCCGTCCAGCGCAGGCCACAGCTCGCGCTGAAAGCGCGCCGTAAGCTCGATCTTTTCGGCAACGCTGCGGCTGCGCATGACCAGGCCACAGATGCGTTGCCGCTTCATCAAAATGCGCCCCAGCTCGAGCGGCGCAGCTGCGCCGCCGAGCAGGCCTATCAAGACCAGCCGCCCGCGCTCCGCCAAACACGCTTGATGTCGCGCCAATGCGCTTGCGCCCACGAAGTCGAGAATGGCGTCGACGCCTCGCCCGCCCGTCGCGTCCCGGAGAGCGTCCACGAAGTCGGCGCGCTCGCGATCGAGCGCTAAGTCGGCGCCGAGCCCGCTGACGGTCGTGAGCTTGCCGGCGCTGGCGCTGCCGAGCACGAAAGCGCCGCGATGTTTGGCGATCTGCACGGCAGCGCTACCCACGCCACTAGCAGCCGCGGTCACGAGCACGCGCTGCCCCTGCTGCAACTCGGCCTCGACCAACAAGGCTTCGCTCGCTGTCAAAAAGGCTTCGGGAACTGCCGCGGCTTGTTCGAACGACAAGCGCTCCGGCACCGGCAGCAGAATGTCTTCGTGCACTGCGACGCGTTCGGCGTAGCCGCCTCCAGGCAAGAGCGCCATCACACGCGTCCCGATCGGAAATCGACCCGCACCGGGACCGTTTGCCGCGACCACGCCGCTGCACTCGAGCCCCAAGATGTCCGTGGCACCCGGCGGAGGGGGATACAGGCCCCGGCGCTGCAACAGATCGGCGCGATTGAGCGCCGTCGCGCGCACGTCGATCAAGACCTCTCGCGCTCCGGGCACGGGCTCTGGCACGTCCGCCAGCTGCAGCACCTCGGTGCCGCCACTTCCGTTACAGACGACGGCTTTCAAGGCTGCTTTCTGGGCGCGGAGCGGCTCAAAGCGTCGTGAGGTGCGCGGCGCCGATCACACCAGCGCGCTCGCCCAGCTCGCTGACCAAGAGCGGCACGTCGCCGGCGGGCGCGCCGAACACGTGCTGCTTCAGCGCTGCGCGAATGTGCGGTTCGATCAAGTCGAACGACGCCGAGACGCCGCCCGAGAACACGATGGCGTTCAGGTCGAGCACGTTTTGAATCACCGCTAGGCCCTTGCCGAGCGCGGTGCCCATCATCTCGAACGTCTTCTTGCCCGCTTCTTCTCCGCGGCGCGCGCTGACCGAGATGGGCAGCACTTCGGTGGCGTTGCCGCCCAACTCTGCAAATCGACGAAGCAGCGCCTTGGTGCCGGCAAACGCCTCGATGCAGCCGCGCTGACCGCACGCGCACAGTGGCGCGTCGGCAGACGAGTCGACGTTGTTGTGCCCAATCTCGGCCGCAAAGCCGTTGGAGCCCGGGTAAAGCTGATGACCCAGCACCAAACCGCCGCCGATCCCGGTACCCAGCGTCACCATCAAGAAGCTCGGGTTGTGGCGGCCATGGCCATAAAGCTGCTCACCCAGCGCGGCCGTCGTCGCGTCATTTTCGACGGCGATCGGGCAGCCCAGGCGCTTGGCCAGCTCCTCACCGATCGGCACGCCTTCGAAGTGCGGCACGTTGGCGAGACGCCAACAACGCCCTTCGGCGTTCACCTCGCCCGGTATCGCCACGCCCACGGCCTCGGGCTTGGGCGTCAGCGCCAGCACCGTGTTGGCGATCGCGTCCAGCACGTCCTTGGCGGGCGTATCGAGGCGCGTCGCCGTCGACGTCGACCTGACGACTTCGCCTCCTTCGACCATGCCGGCCTTGACGGCCGTGCCTCCGAAATCGACTCCAATCAGCATCCCAACTTCTGAGCGTAGACGAGCCCGACGGGGGGTCAAGGGTGTGGTAGCGTAAGGGATCCAGGAGACGACGAGATTGGAAAAGCTGCGCGTCGCGACCCTCAATATCTGGAACAAATCGGGGCCCTGGGTAGAGCGGCTCGCGCTCATGCGCGAACAGGTCAAGGACCTTTCAGCCGACATCATTGGTCTGCAGGAAGTATTGCGCTTCGTTCCCGACGAAAAGCAGCCGCCCGTCCCCGCGCCCGACAACGATCAAGCCAGCGAGATTGCCGACGGCCTCGGCTACAACATTTCCTATGGCATCGCCGCCGACTACTCGGGCGGCTTGAAGTTCGGCAACGCGCTGCTCACGCGCTACAAAATTTTGGATAGCCGCACGTTTCGGTTGCCGGGCGCCGACAGCGGCGAGACGCGCTCGCTGCTCTACACGCTGCTCGAGACGCCTTGGGGCAGGTTGCCGACGTTCGTCACGCACCTGAACTGGAAGCTGCACCACGGCGTGGTGCGCGTGAAGCAGGCGGTCTACGCGGCCGAGCGCATCTTCGTGCTTTCGCCCGTCGAGGCCGACTTCTTGCCCCCCATCCTGATGGGTGATTTCAACGCCGATCCGCAGTCGGACGAGATTCGCTACCTCAAAGGGCAGCACGTCATCGACGGGCGGAGCGTGTACTTTGCCGACGTGTGGGACTACTCGGACACGAACGAGCCTGGCACCACCTACGCGCGCGACAACGCCTACGCGCTCAAGAACGGCGAGCCCAACCGGCGCATCGACTACATCTTCGTGCGCGGCCCCGACAAACTCATGCGCGGAGAGCCGTCGAACGTGCGGCGCGCCTTCACCGAAAGCGTACCGGGCGCCGAAGGCACCGTCTGGGCGTCAGACCACTACGGCGTGGTTTGTGACTTGAGCATGAGCGCGAAGTAGCTCACGGACCCCGGGTTCGTGGACTAGGCTGCCGGCGCATGATTCGCCGCTGTGCGTGGACGACACTGATGGCCGTGGGCTTGGCGAGCGCGACGGCTCGGGCCGAGGGCGGCACCGAGCGGGTTTCGTTGCGCTACGACGCGCCCGAGGCTTGTCCAGACGACGCTGGCTTGGTGAGGGCCGTCGAGGGTTACTTGGGCCAGCCCTTGACCGAGTCGCGCGCACAGCAGCTATCCGTGCTCGTCACGGTGCAGGCCAGCGCCGAAGGCTTTGCGGCCAAGCTGTCTTTCAAGAGCTCGCAGGGCACGCAAGAGCGGTTCCTGGAGCACATCCAGTGCGACAAGCTGACCGAGGGAGTCGCGCTGTTGGCCGCGCTGGCCATCGACCCGGAGCGCGTCAAAGCGCGTCAAAGCTCGCTCGAACCCAGCAGCAACGCGGAACGTGCGCCCGCGGCAGCTGAGCCCCAGCCGCAGCCCCAGCCGATCTCGAGCCCAGCGCCAGCGCCTGCTCCGCCCCCCGCCTGCCCCAAGGCCGTGCAGACCCAAGTGTCGAAGCCGACGTCGCAGGGCACGCTGAGCGTCGCCGGCTTCTTGGGGGTCGGAACGCTGCCAGCGGTCGCTCCGGGTGTTGCGGCGGAAGCGGGCTGGCGACTGCGAAGGCTGCGAGCCGCGCTGGTAGGGCGTTATTGGTCCAGCAACTCCGCCGACGTCGCGGGCGCGACCCCGCGCAGCATCGAGTTATCACTGGCGACAGTCGGGCTGCGTGGGTGCTTCTTACCAGGCGGCGGCAACTGGACGTGGTCGGCCTGCGCGGGCGCGGACTCGGGCAGCATGACAGGCTCCGGAGAGGGGATCGATAACGCGCGTATCCAGCGCGCACTGTTCTCGAGCGCCGAAGCCAGCCTTACACTGGCCTACACTCGCTCGGATTTCGCGCCGTTCATGGGCTTGGGTGCCTCGCTGGCGCTCACGCGCCCCCGCTTCGGCGTGACCCGCGGCGGCGTGCCCGACGAAGCCTATCAGCCCAGTCGGTTCGGCGGGCTCGCGTTCGTCGGCCTGACGTACGGACTCTGAGGGCTTCATTTGTCGACTTCGACAAATGAAACCGCCCGAGCTGGGGAACAAAGGGGGGTGGCAGGTTCTGCTCTCGCCCTTGCGCCCCCGGACGCCGCCGTCAGCGCGCAGGCCCAGGCGGAAGCGCTGTACCGCGCGAACCACGCGTTCGTTTGGCGCAACGCGCGACGCCTGGGCGCCCACGAAGACTGGATCGACGACGCCGTCCACGAAGTCTTTCTGGTGGCGACGCGGCGGCTGCATGAGTTCGAGGGCCGCTCCAGTGCCAAGACCTGGCTGTTTGCGATCACGTTTCGGATCGTGCAAAGGCTGCAGCGCGACCGGGCCCGGCAGCAGCGCCAAGTTGCGCGCTACGTGCGCGAACAGCCACCCCACGTGGGTGACGCCAGCGACGAAACCGAGCGCGCGCAGTACCTGCGCTACCTGCTCGGCTTGCTCCCAGATCCGCAGCGCGTCGTCTTGATCTTGGCCGAGCTGGAGGGGTTTACCTCCGTCGGTATTGCCGAGGTGCTGGGCATTCCGGCCGGAACTGTGGATTCCCGGCTGCGCGCAGCCCGGCTTGCTTTGGCTCGAGTGGTGGAGCGCGAGCGAGCGCGCGACGAAAGGTGGAGCAGATGAGAACAATCGACGACCTGTCAGGTCTGTTCGAGGCCGAGCGCGCGGTTCGACCTCCGCCCCAAGCTTTGGAGCAGGGGTTGACACGTTTGCTGAGCGACGTGGCTCAGCAGGTGGCGCCGTTGTCGGTAGCCACGGGCTCCCTCAAACTGGGCGCGTCTTTCTTCTCGAAGTGGCTGGTCGGTGGCTTCGCCGTCGGGCTTGCCGGAGCGGGTGCGGCCTCGCAGGTCTGGGCGCCGCCGACTGACTCTTTGGCTCAAGTAGCGGTTGCGCGCGCGACGCCAACCGCAGCAGTCACGGCGCCGCAGCCCAAGCCCGCCCTGGCGCCCGAGGTGATGCCCTCGGCGACGCCAGCGCCCGAGCCCGCGCTAACTTCGAGCGTCCGCAGCGCGGGCCCCACGCCAAGCACCGTGCCCACAACCAGCAATAGCGCCGCTACCTTCGACGCCGAGCTTCAGCTGATCACGGCCGCCAAGAGCGAGCTCGACAAGGGCCGGCCGCAGCTGGCAGCCGCCTGGCTTGCCGAGCACGCCGAGCGATTTCCGACGGGAATTTTCGCGCTCGATCGCGAAGCGCTGCGCATCCTGGTGCGCTGCGGTCAGGTGAAAGATCCGAAGGTTGCGCAGGCTTTTGCCGCACGCCATCCCAGCTCACCGATGGTGGAGCGCTTGCTGCGCGCCTGCACGCCGCAGGCAGCCGCAGCGGCATCGTCGGCGGTCGATTTTCCGAAATAAGCAAATGAACCAGCGCCGCTCGCGGAACGAACGGATTGAAGCGCACGGTGCGCGGACGGAGGACGCATGAACACGAGGTTTTTGGCGTGGGGTGTTACGGGGGGGGTTTCCTTGCTGCTGGCCACTGCTTGCGGCGGGACGAAAGTGAACGACGTGGGGGACGTCAACGAAGGCGGGTCGGCCAACACAGCCGGCTCGGCGGGGAACGGCAACGTCGGCGCCAACGACGGTATTGGGGGTATCCCCTATGGCCCCGATACCAGTAGTGGCGGGTGCAGTGGCAATGGCTTCGACTACATCTGCACCGGCACCGCCGGCACCAACACGGCCGGCAACTACGGCGCCAGCGGCGCTCCCACCGACTGCTTTGCGCCCATCAACAGCTATTGGGAACAGCCGCCACCCATCGCCGATCAGAACACCGTGTTCATCGACGCGCACACGGTGATGCCGGAGACCGCAAAGAACACCGCAGAACAGCAGATTTTCACCAACCAAACCTGGATCGTGGAGGCGTATGCCAACTTCCCGGCCAGCGCGGCCGCGCCCAGCACCACCCTCGTGCTCCCAGGTGAGCTGTCGCAGGTGTCGGCCAATTTGGGGCAACTCTATCTCACGCGCCCCAGTTGCAGCGGCAAGCCAGCTGGCGGGCACAAGCTAACGGTCGAGTTCTGGTGGAAGCTCGGCGGCGCAATCACGGCGTTTCCAACACATGGTGTCGCGCTCGGCGCGGTTGCACAAAATGGCCAAACCTCGTGGTTCGACGACAGCGCCAAGCAGTACACGGTTGGTGCCCCACAAACCGACCGCCTCATGAACACGCTGGGTAGGCTCAAGGTCGAGCACACCTTTGCCGAAGACGACGAGACTGACGCGGGCAAGATCGCGCTCGGCGTGTGGCTCTTGCCGGACACCGAGTTCGCGAGCACGTTCTACGTCGGCAACGTCAAATGGGACTGAGCGCACGCCGCAGCTGAGCATGTGACCCAGCCGTGCTGGCGCAACCCATCAAGTCGCCAGCACGCTGCGGATCCGAATCACGCCCTCGACGCCTGGCTTGACGCGCGCCTGGCAAGCCAGCCGACCCTTGCCCCCCAGCAGTGGGATCAAATCGGCCTCGGCGTCGTTCATCGGCTCGAGCAAATCTTCACCCTCGAGGATTTCGATCTGGCAGGTGCCGCAGCTGGCTGAGCGGCACGAGAACGGGATGGGCGCAAAATGGTGATCGGAGATGTCGACGATCTCGCCGCCCTCAGGCACGTCGATGCGCTTTTCTGCTCCGAAGCGATTGGCGACGAACACCAACGTGGCCATGAATCCGACCGCACCCTAGCATCAGAAGCGGCGGAATGGCCGAACCTAGAGGGCAGAGCCTGGGCCCGCGCCGCCCGGGCTTCGCCCCAGCCGCACAATGTGTTTTGCTGGCGGCAGCCATGAGCACCGCCACGGAAGACGACCCATTTGGCTGGGTCGGCGCCACAGTCGACGGGAAATATCGCGTCGACCAAGTGGTAGGGCACGGCGGTTTCGGCATCGTGTACCGAGCCCATCACCTGGGCTTCGAGGAGAAGGTCGCCCTCAAGTGCTTGAAGCTGCCCAAAGAGCTGCAGGGCGGCGACCGCGACCGCTTCCGTGACAGCTTGGTGGCCGAGGGACGACTCTTGCTGCAGTTGTCGCGCGCCACGACCGGCGTCGTGCAGGCGCTCGATGTGGGCGCGGTGGTTTCGCCCAGCAAAATTTGGACGCCGTACCTGGTGCTGGAGTGGCTGGAAGGTACGCCGCTCGATCGTGACCTTTTGCAGCGGCGCCAAAACGCCGAGGGCGGCCGCAGCTTGGGCGAGGCCATCGAGCTTCTGGACGGCGCCGTTCGGGCGCTGGGCGTCGCGCACGGCATGAGCATCGCGCACCGCGACATCAAGCCCGCCAATCTGTTTTTGGTCGAAGTGGCGGGCAAGCGCACCATCAAGGTGCTCGATTTCGGCATCGCCAAGGTGCTGGCCGAGTCGGACAGCGTGACGCGCGCCTTCGAAGAGACGGGCGGGACCGTAGCGGCTTTTACGGCGCGCTACGGCGCTCCGGAGCAATTCAGTCGCCGCTTTGGCGCCACCGGGCCGTGGACGGACGTGTTCGCGCTGGCGCTAGTGTTGGTCGAGGTCGTGCTCGGCGCTCCGGCGCTGGAGGGCACGGACGCGGCGCAGCTGTTCGTCGCCGCTTCCGACAAGCTGATTCGGCCCACGCTGCGCGGCCGCGGCTTCGATCCGGGTGACGCGGTCGAAGCCGTGCTCGCTACGGCGCTCTCGGTCGACCCGCGCGAGCGCTACCCCAACGCGACCGCGTTTTGGGACGCGCTCACGGCTGCTGCTCGCAACGAGCCAGCTCGCCTGAGCGCGCGCCCGCCCAAGATCGATCACGAGCGCCCCACGCGCGAAATCAGCGGCGACGCTGCGAGCGCCGCGCCGTTTTCGATGAGCGGCGGCTACCCTTCCGCGCCTGGCGGCCGCGACGCACCCAGCTCGCAACCGACACGCGACGCCGCCAGCAGTCCCACCGAGCTGAGCTCCAGCCAAGGCATCCGCACGCCGGACACGAGCCTGCCATCGCTGCCGCCGAAACGCGGCGGTTTGGTCAGCCTGCTCGGCGTGGCGCTGCTCGCGGCAGGTGGAGCCGTCGCGGCGGTGATGTACATGAGCCAGAAGCCACCGCCGCCGATCGTGAGCGGCGAACCGAGCGCCAGCGCCGACGCTCTCGAGCCCCCCGAGCCGGCGCCGGCTGCGAGCGACAGCGCCCTGGCGCTGCCGACTCCACCCGAGGCTCCCAAGCCGAGCGCTGCGCCAGCCATTTCGGTCGCGCCCGTGAGCCCGGGACCGGCCGTGGGCGTGCCCTGGCCCGGCACGCAGTTCAGGCAAGTCAACGCGGGCTCGCTCGACCCGAGTGGCTTGTGGCTCGACGGCTTCCGCATCGTGCGTCGACCCGACGCTGCGCTGAACCTCGATCACGCCTTTCGCGCCTGCAGTGAGCTGGGCCTCAGCTTGTGCACGGAGTCGCAGTGGCAGCTGGCATGCGCGGCGTTCGGCGAGATCGGCAAAGATCGCTCGCTGACCGACTCGCTGGAGCCGGGCGGCGTGGTCGAGCGCGGCGGAGGAGCCTGCGACGCGCGGCGCGTCATCCCGACGACTGACGCCGGGCAAGACTTGGGTCTGTGCTGCGAGCGCAGCATCGGCATGACCAGCAAGAACCTGCAAAAGCAGTTCCTGTCGTCGACCGGCGCGGTGCTCAAAAAGCTGGAAAATGCGCTCAATCAGCACGACGCGACGGCCCTGTCCGACCTGCTGGACGACAAGGTGAAGCTCGACGGCGTGGAGCGCAGCAAGGCCTCGGTGGCGGCGCTGTTCGCGCAAACGTTCAAGGCGAACCCCGACTTGATCGTGACGCACGAGAGCTGCGACGTCTCCGTCCAGGCCAACAAGATCGTCAAGAAGTCGCGGCGCGGCCGCAAGCTGAGCAACACCGTCAGCTACGAAACGATTTCGTGGACGGCGATCTGCAAGCAGATGCGCCACCAACGCGGCGAAGCCACGCTGGCCAGCGCCGAGTACTTGTTCAGCCCGGTGAGCAAGCTGCGCAGCGTCTCGGGCAAGAATCAAACGAGCCAGTAATGCGAGCCGTCGTGCAGCGCGTCACGAGCGCCCAAGTCACCTCCGAAGGCGAGCTGACAGGGAGCATCGAGGCTGGGCTGTGCGTGCTGGTCGGCGTCGGCAAAGACGACGTCGAGGCCGACGCGACGGCGCTGGCCGATAAAGTCGCGCGCCTGCGCATCTTCGAAGACGCTGCCGGCAAGATGAACCTGAGCTTGCTCGACGTGGGCGGCGCGCTCCTCGCCGTATCGCAGTTCACGCTCTACGGGGACACCAGCCGCGGGCGCCGGCCCAGTTTCGTGGGCGCGATGGAGCCGGGGCGCGCCGAGCAGCTGTTCGAATGTTTCTGCACAGCGGCGCGAAATCTCGGCGTCACGGTTGCGACGGGCCGCTTCCGTACCCACATGTCGGTATCGCTCGTGAACGATGGCCCGGTGACCCTGATCCTGGAGACGGGGCGCGGAGCCGCCGCCGATAACCCCCCGTGAAGGATCCGGAAGAACCTGCTTCGAGCCCGCTGGCGCGCGCCCCCGGCAGCGCCATGCCTATTCCGGAATGGGCACGCCGACTCAGCACGCTGCTCGACGGCGCCATCCCAATTCCGGGCACGCCTTGGCGCATCGGGCTCGATCCCATCCTGGGCGCTCTCCTGCCCGAGCTGGGTGACGCCCTCACGGCCGTCTTGTCGCTGTCACTCTTGTTGGTCGCGTTTCAGCAGCGCGTCCCCAAGCTGGTGCTGGCACGCATGCTGATAAACATCGGCATGGACGCGCTTTTGGGGGCCATTCCGCTGCTGGGCGACGCTTTCGATTTCGCCTTCAAAGCCAACGAGAAGAACCTCGAGCTCATCGAGCGCCACCGCGGCGACCCGACCAGACAGGCCAGCTGGGGTGATCGCCTCGTGGTGGGCGCGGTGCTCGTGGCGGCAGTCGCGTGCGCGGCCCTGCCCTTGCTCGCCGCAGCCGCCTTGTTGCGCTTAGTACTAAGCTGACCCGACCCGGGGTTGAGTCGAGCGCGCCAGCCGCGTTTGGGGTACGCTGGCAAAGGCGGATGCGGCAGAGCCTCGAGGTGCGCGACGTCTTCTTGGGCCAGGTGCTGGAAAGCGCCTTGCAGCCTGGCATCTCGTACCGCCTCGAGCACAAGCTGGGCGAAGGCGCGACGGCCGTGGCGTATTTGGCCAAGCGCCACGGCCACGACGGCGAATGGCCCGCGGTGATCAAGATCATCCAGCCGCACATCGTCAAAGACTCGAACGAGCGCGCGCTCACCATCATCAAGAAAGAAGCGGTGGCGCTCGGGCGCTTGAACGAGCGCGTGCCGCCGACGCCGTTCGTGGTGCGACTGCTCGACACCGGCAGCTTGATGTTCAAGCCCTTCGGCAAGGGGCTAGAGCTGCCGTGGATCGCCCTCGAGTACGTGCACGGCGGCATCGAGGGCACCACGTTGCAAGATCGCGTGCGCTATTCGGTGCGCGAAACCGGCTTCGCTTTCGACCCGACACGCGCGGCTCGCGTCGTCCACGCGCTCGCCAAAGGCATGGACGAGATCCACGCCGTCGGCGTCGTGCACCGCGACGCGCACCCCGGCAACGTGCTGTGCTGCGGCGCGGGCGAGACCGAAATGTTCAAGATGTCGGACTTCGGCATCGCGCGGCCGATGGGATTGAACGCGACCTTCGGCACCGCCACGGTGGGTACGCCCGGCTACATGTCGCCCGAGCAGTTCGAAGAGCGCGGCAACGTCGGCCCCGTGAGTGATCTATTCAGCCTGGCCGCCATCGTCTTCTACGTCTTGACCGGTGAGAACCTGTTCGAAGGTCGCACCGCCGCTGCTGCCATGGCCAGCGCCAAGGCGTCCCAGCGCCGCAGCTTGCTCGACGTGCCCACGCTGGCCTTCGAGCTACGCGAGCGCGAAGCCGCCTGCCAAGCGCTGGACTTGGCTATCGCCCGCGCGACGTCGCTCAACGCGAAAGATCGGCCACAGACCGGCAAGCTCTTTGCCGACAGTCTGCTGCCCTGGCTCAGCTTGGAGCCCAACACGGCGCGCCCCAGCCGTCGCTGGCTAGGCAGCATGGAAGCGCTCCGCTCACGCGAAATGGTCGTGGAGACGAACTGGACCGTGCGCCACCCGCCCGGAGACGACCGGCTCGTCACCAACGTCGCCTGGGACGCCTCCGGCAACGCGCTCGCGTTGACGACGCGCGGCCCAGCTTTTTGGGACGGCACGCGCTGGCTGGATTTGCCCGCCAATGGCCTGCCCCCGCCCGATTCCATCCGCTTCGTCGAGCGCCTTGGCGCCGCGTCCTGGCTGATTGGCACCGAGGGCGCCAAGCTGCTCGAGTACTCGCGCGACGGCGCTCGCGAGCTCGTCGCCGGCCCCGATCCCACGGTCGCGTTCTCGGCCGGCACGACCGAGCTCGATGATTTGGCAGTCTTGATCGGCGAGCGGCGCGGCGAGCCGCCCATGTTGTTCACGTTGGTCGGCAAGCGCTGGCTCAGGCCCTTGCCGGTCACGCACGCTTCCATGCTCACGGGCGTCGCCCGCATCGACGACGAGCGCTTTTTGGTGGTGGGCCGCGGGGTCGACGGTGACGCCTTTGCGGCCGTGTACTGGCCACTGCATTGGTCCCTACAACGCCTGCAAACTCCCAAGAGCCGCGCGTTCTTGGCCTGCGCCTCGCGCCCGGAGCGCAAGCTGGTCGTAGCCGTCGGCACCGACGGCGTGGTCGTCGAGATCGAAGACAACGCCGTCAGCGCGCGCAGCGTCCCGACCGCCCCCGACATGGTCGCGCTCGCGGTCGACACCCTCGGCCGCCAATGGGCCGCCGGCCGCGGCCGCGTCTACTCCAAGCGCATTCAAGGCGAATTCACCTGCGTTTGGGAGCACCAAGCCTGGCAGCCCCCGTTCGTCGGCATTATGGCCGAAGTCGGCTCCATCGTCGGCGTCACCGTCGACGGCGCCGTCTTGGAGTGCCGTTCGATGGTGATGGATAAGACGACGCCGGCGTTCTAGCTGCTCCCCAGTGACGGGGCGGCAGCGCACGGCCCGTCCGTGCTCGCTGCGCTGCGCGCGGGCGGGGCCCTCAAGCGCCGGGCCTGCGCCCGGGCGCGAGGGTCCCGCAAGGGGGCCGCGCGCGCAGCGGTTATTGAGTGATATTACTTACACTCGCTGCGCCGGCCCGCGAAAATCAGACCAAAGTGGGTCAATCGAGCCGCTTAGCATCCAATATTGGGCAATAACCTCGTCGCGAGATCCCGTCGCCGTGAGAATGCTCGCCTAGGCGCTGAGTGCTCGCCAAGGCGCTGAGTGCTCGCCTAGGCGCTTGCGAAGCCGCGCCGTGGCGGCGAACTCAAGAACGCGACGCGCGGCGGCGCGAACCAGCGCGACGAAGACCAGCCCAGCCAGCAAGCAAGGCTGCTCCCAACAAATGTAGCGGCTCGAGCCGCGATGGCGTGGCCATCGCGCAGCCCGCATCGGTCGGAGCCGCTCCCAGCGGCGCGGTGCTGCTGCCTCCGGTGCCGGTGCCGCCCGTGTTGGTGCCGCCGGTGCCGGGCGTCGAGCTCGCGTCGTCGACCTTGCCGTTGCAGTTATCGTCGCGGCCGTTGGCTTGCTCCATGGCGCCGGGGTTCACGGTCGCGTCGGTGTCGTTGCAATCATCGAAGGTCGTCGCAAAGCCGGGCACCGGCGGACAGCCGATCATGCTCATTCCCTGGCTGGTGCCGTAGCCGTCGCCGTCAGCGTCAGTAACGAGCAGCACCGGCGTGAAGCCGTTGTCGACTTTGCCATCGCAGTCGTCGTCGATGCTGTTGCACAGCTCGGCCACCTTGGGGCTTATCTTGGCGTCGAGATCGTTGCAGTCGCCGCCCACCGTGATGCGATCGGGCACGGCCGTACACGAAAAGACTTTGCTGTTTTCGGCGCCGGTGCCGTCCAGGTCAGCGTCCAGGTAGTACCAAGCGGCATCGCAACCGACGCCTACGCCGGTGACGACCTCGCCCGCGGCGTCGTCTTCGGGCTTGAGGTTGTCGTTGGCAGCGTTCGACCAAATGTCGAACACCACCGCCGCCGGCGCTGCTGGAGCGATCCAACGGAACGAGAACTGTACTTGGCCGTTCGCGTACGGGTGCGGCATGGCGTGAGTCGCCTGCGTGTCGGTGTTGTCGAACAGGCGCGTGCCCACGGCGTCGATGACCTCGAGCTTGCCCTCACCGTGGCTGTCGATCAGCACGCCGCCCACCTTGGCGCGCTCGTGCTTGGCCGTGATGGTGAACGTGACCGGCTGGCCTGGCTCGACGCGCGCAGCGGAGGTCATGACCTCGACCTGAGGCTTACTCTGCCCTTCGTGGCAGTTGTGACACGGCAGGTTCATGCCGGTGCGCTTGGCGGCCGCCGGTGCGCTGATCGCGCAGAGCGCCAAACTCGTCATCAAGCTCAAGAACGACCAACCAGCACGCCTCATGTCCTTCACCCTTCAAGGCGAGCGTCGCGAGCGCAAGCGCTTTGTCGTGTCGAACCTGCACTTTGCAGCCCACATTGCCTGCGTTGGGCCAATACGACACATAGGTTGGCCCTATGTATCGAAGGCGAACGATTGGGCAAACGCGGCTCGCCTCGGCGCACCGCATGCTCGCGGCTAGCCACCGCGGCGCACGACGACTTCCTCACCGTCGAGCTTGGTCCAGCGCGGCTTGCTCGAGCCGGTCTCGCTGCGGCTGCCGGCCGGCTTTTCGAGATCGACGCGCAAGGCGCGCACTTCGCCGCGCTCGAGGTTCAGGAGCAGCGTGCGAGTCTCGAACCCCGGCTTGCTGAGACTAATGCGTCGCTCACCCGCGTCCACCAGCACGTTGACCAAGAAGCCCGAAGCCAACGCGACGCCGCGTTCCGGCTCGAGCTCGAGCGAAGCGCCGAGCACGTTGGTGTGCACCGTGAGGCGCGCGGTGTTGGCCGCGACGCCCTGCCACTGGCGTGCCGCCAAGCTCATGCGCTGCTCGGAGACGCGACCCACACCGCGATCCAGGAACAGCTCCAGCGCGTGCGTGGCGCGCGCCGCGTGTCCGACGTCACGCTCGAGCCGAGCGACCTCGAGCAGTAGCAGCGGATCTTGGCTGAGCTCGTAGGCCTGGCGGTATTGCGGCAGCGCTGCCTCGGGCTGACGAGCGGCGGCCAACGCCTGCGCGCTTTCAGCCAGCGCCCAGGCTCGACTCAGAACCTCGGCGGACGCCGCGGGTTGTGGCGCCAGCGGAACTGCCTCTGGCGTGTGGCCCATCAAGAAGGCGAGCCCCGCCATCAGCCCCACCGTCAGGAGCCGGGTACCGCGCTGGAGGCGAGCTGAAAGCCTCACTCTGTGATCAACGGCCGAGCGCGCGAAATGTTTCACGCCTCTGCCCCGTGTCGCTCCGGCTCCGCCAGGCGCCGGGTATCACGCGCACCACAACCTACATCTGATACAGCATCAGGTAGACCGCTACGCCGCTGACCGACACGAACAGCCAAATCGGGAGAGTGACGCGCGCTAGGCGCTTGTGCCGCTCCACTTGGCTCTTCAAGCCCCGAGAAATCGTGGTCAGAGCCAGCGGCACCACCGCGATGGCCAAGAGCACGTGCGGGATCAAAATGGCGAAATAGAGGGCGCGCCAGGCGCCCGTGCCCTTGAACGGCACCGACCCCACCTGCCAGTGGTGGATGAGGTAGCTGATGAGAAAGGCCGTCGAGACGCCCAGCGCCCCCAGCATGCAGGCCCGGTGCTGCGCGATCTTCTTCTGCTTGATGAACACGAACCCCAGCACCAAAAGCAGGGCCGAAAGGGAGTTCAGGATCGCGTTCAGGGTGGGCAGCGCCAGCGGCATAGGGCGCGTCATCGCACGCAGCCCCGGGCGGCGCCAGCGGTTCCAAGGGCGGTTTTCGCGCGGAGGGCCCCGCCGTGACCTCAGCCGCCTAAAGGACGGCGGGTCCGAAGCCGTTCACGGTGCTCAGGACTTTGGCGACTTCGAGCCACCCCGGCCTCACCCCCTCGTACCCGGCAATGCGCTCGGACGTCGCGGTCGTGGGCGGCGGCGCGCTCAGCATTCCGCCAAAACCCACGGTCTCGGCGCGCTGGCTGGCAGCGCTGGTCGAAAACAGCAGCGACTCGATCGTCAGCGTCGACAACCGCGGCATCCTGCAGAGCTGGAACGCGGGTGCCCAGCGCCTATTTGGCTACACGGCGGCTGAAATGCTGGGCCGCCGCGGCGAAGCGCTCGTGCCGCCAGGCCGCACCGACGAGCTCGAAGAGGTGTTGGGGGACGACGAGCAGTTCATCGATTCGTTTCGTTTCGAAACACAACGGGTACGCAAGGACGGCACGCTCGTCGAGGTCGCTGTCGCCGCGTCGCGGGTCCGCGACGATGACGGCAAGTCGCTCGGCTGGGCGCTGGTGGCTCGCGACGTGACCGAGTCCAATCGGCTGCAAGCCGAGCTGTCACGCGCCAAAGAGCTGATGGACGCGACGTTTGCCAGCATGGGTGACGGCGTGGCGCTGCTCGACGCCGACAACAAGCTGCTGATGGTCAACGACGCCTACCGCAAGTTGCTGGCGCTACCCGAGACCGAGCTGACAGGCATCGACCTGGCGTTTCTGAACCAGCACTTGCGCGGCCTGCTCGATGATCCCGCCGAGCTGGAGGACGGCTTGGGCCGCGAGCTGGCAGACCACGAGACCAACACCTGCGAGCTCTTGCTGGCGCGCCCCGTCAGGCGCTGGCTACGCCGCTCGACGACCGCCATCGCCAGCGGCACCGGCCGGCTGAACCTGACGATTTGGCGCGACATCACGACCGAGCGCGACACCATGGCCGAGCGCGAGCGCGAAATCGCGACCGACACGCTCACGGGCATTCCCAACCGCCGCGCCGCGCAGGCGCGCGCCGGCCAAGTGAAGCGGCGCGGCAGCATCGCGCTGTTCGATATCGACCATTTCAAGCGCGTGAACGACACGTACGGCCACGCCAAGGGCGACGAAGTGCTGCGCGCCGTCGCCGCCACGCTGGCTCACCAGGCGTGCGGGTCCGATCTGGTAGCGCGCTGGGGCGGCGAGGAGTTCATCGCCATCGTCGGCGCCGATTTGACGGGCGCCGCAGCCTTTTGCGAGCGGGCCCGCGAAGCCGTCGCGCGCCTCGACATCCCGGGCGTCGGCAAAGTCAGCATCTCCGCCGGCGTGAGCGCCCTGAGCGAAGACTTCGAAACCGCGTTCGAGCACGCCGACCAAGCGCTGTACAAGGCCAAAGCCAACGGCCGCAACCGCGTCGAGCGCGGCTAGCGCTACGACGGCGTCGAAGCCGCCGCTACGCCCAGAACGTCACCTCACGCTCCACGACGTGCTCGCCGACGGAGCCGGATTCGGCTTGCTTCAGCAGCCGCCAGATTTGCGGTCCCATGAAGTCGAGCTCGGTGGACTGAAAGCGCTCACCGCCAAAGCGCCGCACGTTGTCCGACTGCGCCTTCAACATGATCGCGTCTTGGCCGAAGATCTTGAGCGCGATCGGCTCCAAAATGGCGCGCACCACGTGCTTGGGGAACGGCGTCTTGAACGCGGCGACACCGTACAGGCGCGTGTGAAAGTCGGACACGGGCGTGCACAACGCGGTGATCAAGAAGTGCGTGTTGTCACCCAGCTTGTATTCGACCTGCGCGACCGACGGCAGCACGAAGCGATCCCAGTGCTGGATGGTGCCGCTCTGCGGCGACAAGATCTTGCCGGCAATACCGCTCGGGCGCGGCTCGCCCAGGTACTCGGTCTCGACGCGGTCGGGCGAGCGCCGCACGACCGCCCGGATTTGGTTCTTCTTGCCGCCGCGAAACAACCCGCGATGCAAAAAAGCGGTATGCGGCACGTCGAGCGCGTTCTCGAGCGTCGCGTGCAAGGTGCCTTCCGCCTCCACCACGCGCACGATACGCGCGTAGTCCGAGTCGACCTTCGGCGGCGCGAACGGCGGCGCTTCGGGCGTGTGGCCCGGCTCCGGACACACCCACACCAGGCCGTCTTGCTCCAGCACCGCGCAAGCTTCGGCGCGACGCTCGCGCGCCTCGGCATCGCTTGCCATGCCCGGGATCTTGCGGCACACGCCCTCGCAGTCGAACTGCCAGCCGTGGTACGCGCACTCTAGGCGTCCGTCTGCCAGCACCCGCCCGAGTGACAGCGGCACGTTACGATGTGGGCAGCGATCGAGCAGCGCAGCCACGCGGCCCTCGGACCGAAAAAGTACCAACGGCACGCCGGCGATCACGCGCGCCAGCGGCCCCTGCCCCAGCTCGTCCGACAAACAAGCCACGTAGTAGTAACGGGTCAGCTTGGCGACCGAGAGGAGCGGTTTCGTAGGAGGGGGACTGAGGATCGGATCCATGAAGCTTGCTCGGCTTACTGGCTTGCGGTCGCGGAGCGCGGCTCGCATAGTGTAGCCAAGAACTCACGCGCGTGGGTTCCTCAGAACCCACGGCCCGTTGGGTTCTTTCCGCCGGTACCGGCCAAGGAGGAGTCTTGGAGAAGAAAACCGTGAGCTTCATGCGGTCGCTCTGCATGGGTCAGATCGAAGAAGACGTCATCCTGCCGTTTCCGGTGCTGTCCGAGTCCGAGCGCGAGACGCTGCAGACCGTCGTGAGCTCGGTGGGCCAGCTGATGGACTCGCACTCCAAAGACTTTCGCGCGTGGGACGAAAAGGCCGAGCTGCCGCCCGAGTTCATCGACGAGCTGAAGTCGTTCGGGCTGTTCGGCTTGGTGATTCCGGAGGCCGACGGCGGCATGGGCTTTGGCGCCGGCGCCTACTCGCGCGCCTTGCAAGAGGTCGCCAAGTACGACGCTTCGGTCGCCGTCACCATCGGCGCGCACAGCTCCATCGGTATGCGCGGCCTGCTCTTGTTCGGCAACGACGAGCAGAAGGCGCGCTTCTACCCCAAGCTCTCGACCGGCGAGATGATCGCCGCGTTCTGTCTCACCGAGCCGGGCTCCGGCTCCGACGCAGCCTCCGTCAAGACCAACGCCGTCAAAGACGGCGACGACTGGATCCTGAACGGCAGCAAAATCTGGATCACCAACGGCGGCATCGCCGACTTTTTCACGGTGTTCGCCAAGACCGGCGGTGCCGACGAGCGCGGCAAGCTGTCAGCCTTCATCGTCACGCGCGATATGCCAGGCGTCAGCACTGGCCCGCACGAGATGAAGATGGGCATCCGCGCCAGCTCGACCACCACGGTCACGCTCGAGAACGTGCGCGTGCCGGGCAAGAACCTTTTGGGCGAAGAGGGCAAGGGCTTCAAGGTGGCCATGAACATCTTGAACTCGGGCCGCACCGGCCTGGGCGGCGGCAGCGTGGGCGGCATGAAGCGCATCATTTCGCTCGCCACCCAGCAGGCCAAAGGCCGTGTGCAGTTCGGCAAGCCCATCAGCGAGTTCGGCCTGATCAAGCAGAAGGTCGGGCAAATGGTGGTCGACTGCTACGCGACGGAGGCCGTGGTCAGCATGGTCGCCAGCCTCACCGATCGCGGCTTTGGCGAGTACCAGGTCGAAGCCGCCATCAGCAAGGTGTTCGCCAGCGAGTGCCTGTGGCGCACCGTCGACGAAGGCCTGCAAATCGCCGCCGGCAACGGCTACATGTGCGAGTACCCGTACGAACGCGCGATGCGCGACAGCCGCATCAACCGCATCTTCGAGGGCACGAACGACGTGCTGCGCCTCTTCATCGCGCTCACCGCCATGAACGACGTCGGTCAAGAGCTGCGCGAGCTCTCGGGCAGCCTGAAGGGCGTGTTCAACGATCCGATCAAGGGATTCGGCGTCATCTCCGAAGCCGCATTGCGCCGCGCCGCGCTCGCCACCGGGATCAAGCGTGAAGGCACCTCGTTCACCAAGCTGCACGCCTCGCTCGCGCCCGTCGCGCAAATGTTCGAGGAGCAAACGCGCGACCTGGCGACAGCCGCCGATCGCATCCTGCGCAAGCACGGCCGCGCCATCATCGACAAGCAGTTCGCCACGCGACGCCTAGCCGACATCATGATCGACCTGTTCGTGCTCTCGTGCGTCATGTCGCGCGTCGACGCCGCCATTCGCAGCAAAGGCGAAGAGGGCGCCAAGGCCGAGCGCGAGATCTTGACCACCTTCGCTGGCCAAGCGCGCCGCCGCATCAAGACCACGATGATCGAAATCGACGACAACGAAGACGAGTCGATCAAGTCGCTCGCCGACGGCGCCTTCGAGCTCGAAAAATTCGCTTGGGACACCGTCTGACCTGGGCTGCCAAAGCGCAGCTCGCTCGCAGAAACTCACGTCCCGTCCCTCGGTCTCGTTGAACGGCAGGCCTCGGGCTGCTGCCGTTCTGGCCGCTCGTCGCGAGTGCCTTCGAGATTCACAGGGAGGCGGGGAGGCGAGGAGGTCCGCGAGTTTTTTGTTGTTCGAGCCGAGCGGTGACGGTCGGATACTGCGCAGTCGTCGAACGCTGCCGCTCGGCTCGAACAAAAAAATTCTCGCCTCGCGGGCCTCCCTGCCTCCCCGCCTCCCTGTAAAATCTCGGAACTGAAACGACCCAGCCCGACGCAATGGACCCGCAGACAGCCCGGCAGGACCCCCGGCCGGCACGAAATACCCGCCTTAACCCTCACAAGGGCTTGTCGCCGGCGAAGTTTCGGCATGTATCATCACGCTGAGGACGTGAAGGCGCATTCCCCCCGCTCGGAAGCCAGCAGGCCCAAGAAAGCGAAGGCGGCGGTGCGAGCGCCGAACAGCGGCGTCCAACGCAAGCCGGCGAAGAAAGCCGCAGCGCCCGTCACGCCAGCCAAGCCCGGGAAGGCAGCCAAGCCCAAAGCGGTGCCGCCCCTCAAGCCCGTGAAGGCAATCGTCACCAAGCCTGCAGCGATGCCAACCAAGGTTGCGGCGAAGCCCGCGTCCATCGCGAGCAAAGCCGCAGCGGCCAACAACGCCTCGGCTGCCGCCCAATCAACGCTGCCGAGCAAGGCGGTGCCTGCGACGAAGGTTGCCGCGCCCGCGCCTGCCAAGGCCGCGGCGCCCGCGAAGGCTGCGGCGCCCGCGAAGGCTGCGGCGCCTGCGAAGGCTGCGGCGCCCGCGAAGGCTGCGGCAGCCACGCCGCCCGTCAAGGCGAAAGCCGGCAAGTCTGCGGCGCCCGTAACCATTCCGTCACCCGCGCCCGCACCGAAAAAGCCCGCGCGCAAGAGCATCAAAGAAGCCGCTGGCGTGAGCACTGACGCCGTCGCGCGCCGTACCGGTAAGACGTGGGACGACTGGTTCGAGGTGCTGGACACCGCCGGCGCAGCCACGCTCGATCAACGCGGCATCATCGCCATCTTGGCGCAGAAGCACGGCATTGGTCCGTGGTGGCAGCAGATGATCGCCGTCGGCTACGAGAGCCTGCGCGGCGCCGCCGAAAAGCCTGCGACGGTCGACGGCTTTCAGATCAGCAGCTGCTGCACGCTCGACGCACCTCTGACGCGCGTCTTTCGCCTTTGGAACGACGCCGGCGAGCGCGCCCGCTGGCTAGCCGACGATCGCTTCGTGGTGCGCGGCACCACCGCCGACAAGCTGATCCGCGCACGTTGGGGCAAAGGCACCAGCCACGTAGCGGTGTCGTTCGCCGAAAAAGCCGGCCGCACCGAGGTCAGCGTCGAGCACCATCAAATCGAGTCGCGCAGCGCCGCCGAGCAGATGAAAGCCTACTGGGCGAAGAAGCTCGGCTTGCTGGACCAAGCGCTCGTGGTCCGTCGCTGAGCGCATCGGCTTCGGCGCTAAGCCACTGCTAGAACTTTACGACAACACGGTTGGCTCCGCGCCGGCGCGAATGTGGAACCGGTTGCACATCTGACGCACGTGAGCTAAGCCTTGAGCGGTCGCCGAGGTATCGATGTCATACGCTGGCATTTCGTGGCTGAAGCTGGATTGGTGTCGTGCGCTGCTCCTGGTCGTGCTGCCCACGGCCTGCGCAGTCGGGGTAGATCCCACCTTCGATGGCAGCGGAGCTGACCCTGACGGAACGGCCGGAACGTCGACTGCGGCCGGCGGCACGTTGGGCACCTCCGGGTCCGGCAGCGTGCTGCCCAAAGCGGGCACGACCGGAACCGCGGGCAGCGCGGTCGTCAATCCGTTCGGTGGCTCCGCGAGCGCTGGCACTAGCAGCGGCGGCACCAGCGCTGCGGGCACCAGCGCGGGCGGCGCCAGTAGCGCGGGCGCCAGCAGCGGCGGCAGCGCGGGCGCGGCCGGCAAGGGTGGCAGCGCGGGTGCGGGTGCGGGTGCGGGCGGTTCGGGCACCGGTGGCTGCGCTTGCACCAAAACGCTCACCTGGAAAGACAACACCGTGCTCGCCTGGGCGGCCGGCGACTGCGTGGACGTGAGCGGGGCGAAGTACCTCTACACGGGCACCAAGGCGCAGACGTATGCCAACGGCCAGTGCAACCCGGCCAAGCAAGAAGCCTGGTGCGCCGACAGCAGTAACGACTACAAATTCATGCTCTGTCAGTGAGCGCTGGCGGGCCGCGGCGCCCAAGGCTACGCCTACGGCGTGGTCATGCGTTTCGGGGCCCAACTCTGGGCGACCAGCTCGTTCTTGCTCTTACTCGGTTGTAGCGATGCGGCCGCCGAGCGCCCTAGGGACGAAGAACGCTGGCTCGTTCAGGACCCGCTCGCCGAGCTCCCCGCCAAGTTGTCGGATGTCGGCATCTACGCAGAGAGCGACGTTTCGAACCCGCTCGCGCCGGCAGTCGCGTACGAGCCCGGGTTCCCGCTGTGGAGCGACGGCGGCAAGAAGTTCCGGAGCTTGGTGTTGCCTGAAGGCAGCCACGTCGACGCCAGCGACGCGGACGACTACGTGTTTCCGCTGGGCACGCTGATCTTCAAGACCTTCGCCTTCAAGACCGCGCAGAGCCCCGACGACGAAGTACCGATCGAGACGCGCCTGCTGCGTTTGAAAGCAGACGGCTGGGAGCTATCCGCGTACGCCTGGAACGACGCAGCGACCGACGCCGAGCTGCTCGATCTGAAGCGCTCGCAGTCGCGCGAGGTCCTGAGCGACGAGGGCGAGGTCGTCGAGCATGCCATCCCGAGCCGACTCGAGTGCAAGCAGTGCCACGAGTCGGCAGAGAGCGAGATCCTGGGCATCAACGAGCTGCAGCTGGCGAAATCTGGCTCACTGGGCGACGTTTTGGCGCGCCTCGAGCCGCCGCCACGAACGCCGTACCGCGCCTTGCCCGAACACGGGCCGCTCACCCAAGCCGTGCTCGGCTACCTCGTCGGCAACTGCGTGCACTGCCACAACGGCAGCAACGGCGCGGCCTCGAGCTTCGATTTGCGCCCCGACGTCGCGCTCGACAACGTCGTCAATCGGCCCACCGAGAGCAGCGCCACCGCCGATGGCCTGCGCGTCGTGCCCGGCAAGCCGGACGAGAGCATCCTGTACCTGGGTGTCAAAGGCGGCACCGAGCTCGAAGTGAAGGACATGCCGCCCGTTGGTGTCGCGCTCCGCGACGCCAGCGCTGTTCAGCTGCTTGCCGACTGGATCCTCGCCTTAGGAAACGAAGAAGACCCATGAAGTCAGTTCTAGCTGCGCTCGTTTGCGCATCCGCCCTGTTCGGCGCAGCCGCTTGCGGCGATCACGACGCTCCGCCGGCCGCTCCGAGCGGTAGCGGCGCCACTGGCGCGGGCGGCGCCCCGCCGGATCCGGCCAGCCTGCGCGTCGAGTTCGAGGAGCTGTCGCTCGACACCGAGCCCACGTTCATCACCGACTTCGTCTTCTATCCGGGCAGCGATACGGATTTTTTGGCGCTCGACAAGTCGGGCCAGCTGCTGCGCTTCGAGATGAGTGAAACGAGCGCCAAGCTCGTCAGCAAGCGCCAGGTTGCGGGGGTGTACGACAACCTCGACTGCGGTGCCATCTCGCTAGCCTTCGAGCCCGACTTGGCCGAAGGCAACTACCTCTACGTGGGCACCTGCAGCAGCCTGAGCCACAGCGAAGTCTTGCGCCTCGATCTGGACGACGAGCAGAACGTGGTCGAAGGCAGCGAGGTCACGATCCTGCGCGTCGGTTCCACGGGCGCCACGCGGCCGTGGCACAACGTAGGCTCCATCGGCTTCGAGCCGGGCGGCGTTTTGTGGGCGTTGTTCGGCGAAAAGGTGCAAGGCGCGCCGTCCCAAGACCTGGCCCAAGACCTGGGCAAGCTGCTGCGCGTCGTGCCGAGCCGCGAGCCGGGCGTCGGCGGTTTCGAGCCAGCTCCGGACGGGCCGCTCGTCGACAGTGCAGACGCAGCGCAGTCGGTGTTCGCGCTCGGCCTGCGCTCGCCGTTTCGGGGCACGCGCGACTCGCGCGGCTTCTATTGGATTGGCGACGTGGGCAGCGACGCTTTCGAAGAGATCAACGTCACCAAGACGCCGCTGACCAACTTCGGCTGGCCCGATCGCGAAGGCCCCTGCTCCGACTGTGGCGACTCGACGACGCCGGCTTTCTTCTGGGAGCGCGGCGCCAAGCCCGACTACATCGCCGACGATCCCGACGTCGAGAGCACGCTCGGGCGCGTCGCCTGGGCTGGACCGGAGGTCCTGGCGCATCAGCCCGATCGCTATGGCGGACGCCTCGCCGGCAGCGTGCTGTTCGGCGACTTCTGCGCAGGCTTCCTGCGCCAAGGCCGCGTGGACGACGACGGCATCCCGAGCCTGGACGCGCCGCTCGGCCACCTGAACAACGTGGGCGCCCTGCGCCAGCACAGCGACGGCTTCGTCTACGCCATCACGTTCGGCCGCTGCCAAACCGACGTAAAAAACAAAGCCGACGAGCCCTTCAGCCGCCTCTACCGCATGCTCCCCAAGGACTAATGCCCGTGCCCGAGCGCGAGAAAACAAGGAGGCGGGGAGGCAGGGAGATTTTTGGGTGGGTGACCTGTAGCCTCGAGGCATCAAAACCCGCGCTGCTCTCGCGGGTCGCCAAGCCTCCCGGGGCAATCGATTTTTCGTTCGGTCCCCCGAACGAAGAATGCGCTTCCTGTTCGTCCTCCCCGCCTCCCCGCCTCCCTGTTGATTCCCCCGCTCCCGGGCCTGGTAAAGACGCTTGCATTCCCGTGGATCAGGGAAGCCCGCCCACGACACACCGCGGCAAGCGAAATTTGCGTCCCGATTCCCCCTTTTTTCACGCATTGTCCTTTGAGTTCTACCTGCCGCAAGTTACCTTCCGTCGCCCTGTTCCCGAGGTCGGGCAGGCTAGCCTGCCCTTCGCGTGTGGAACTGGTTCCGGTCCGTATCCAGCCGAGGTACAGGGCCTGTGACGGACGACGAGCAAGCCCCATGATGAGGATCCGAGAACTATCTAGGAAGATGTCAGCGCTGGCGCTCGTGACCTGCGCGCTGGCGGCCGGCGTCGGCGGCTGCAAGCGACCCAGCGGTGACGACGGCGGCCTGCCGCGCGCCGAGACGCTGTACGTGGCCGGCCGTCAGTGGGGCGAGCCGACGACGTTCAACCCGATTCAAAGCAGCGTGCAGTGGCCCGTCAACACCATCAACCTGATGTACGAGACGCTGCTGCTGTACAACCCGCTCACGGGCAAGATGCAGCCGCTGCTCGCAGAGTCGTTCGAGCAGCACGACGACAACGTCGAAGTCACCTTGAACCCCAACGCGCGCTGGAGCGACGGCAAGCCGCTCACGGGTTGGGACGTCAAATACTCCTTCGACCTCGGTGACAAGAACCGCGGCCTGCCGATGGGCCCGGTCTGGCAATACATCACCGCGGTGCGGCTGCTCGACGCGGCTGGCAAAGAAGTCGCAGACACCCCGACCGACACGCCCGACTACCCGCGCCGTCTGCAGTTCATGCTGACCAAAGACGCCGTCAACCCGCTGGTCGTGCTCGACTCGCTGCAAGACGTGCGCATCATTCCGCGTCACGTCTTCGAGCCGATGATTCAGAAGGTCGGCTTGGAAGCGACCACGAACGAGAAGTTCGACAAGAACCCGGTCATCAGCGGGCCGTACCAGCTGAAGCAGTACTCCGGCGAAAAGATCGTGACCGAGCGCCGCGACGACTACTGGGGAAACAAGGTGTTTCACGAGGGCAAGAAGGCCGTGCCTCGCTACGTCGTGCACCCCATCTACAAGGGGAACGACCACTTCAGCATCGCGCTCCGGCAGGGCACCCTCGACATGTCGTCGACGTTCGTCCCGCGCATTTGGCGCAAGACCGAGAAGGGTGTGCACGCCTGGCTCGACAAGGCGCCCTACTTCACCCCCACGGCGATGCCCATGCTGCTGATCAACGTCAAGCACGGCGCGCTGTCGGACTCTGCGTACCGCCGCGCCATGGCGTTCTCGATCAACTACACCGACATCCGTGAGCTGGCCGGCTCCAACTACAGCGAGCCGCTGCAGCCCGGCCTAATCATGCCGTTCGGCCTCGAGGCGCCGTTCTTCTCGGCCGAAGACGCCAAGCAGTACGGCGTGACGCACAACCTGGCGCGCGCCAAGCAGACTTTGGCCGAAGCCGGCTACAAGTCGGTCTTCAACGAAAAGGGCGACCTGGTCGAGACACGCGACAAGAACGGCCAGCGCGTGCCCACCGTCTTCATCAAGTCACCCACCGGTTGGAGCGACTGGGAGGCGATCGTGAGAATCGCCGTGCGCGGGATGCGCGAGGCGGGCATCGACGCACGCGAGAAGTTCGTCGACGGCGGCGTGTTCTGGAACGAGCTCTTCAAGGGCGACTTCGACATGATCATGAACACGCCCGCGTCACCGCCCAGCCCGTCCAAGCCATGGTCGCGCTTCGAAGCCATCATGACCACGCGCGATTTCGCGCCCGAAGGCGAGAAGGTCTACAAAAACATGGGGCGTTTCAACGACCCCAAGGCCCCCGGCTACATCGCCCGCATCGACCAGCTGCTGGCCAAGATCCCCACCATCACGGATGTAGCCGAGCGCGCGGCGGCCTACCGTGAGCTGAACGTCATCTTCATGCAGCAGCAGCCCACGATTCCGCTCATGTACCGCCCCGATCAGTTCTACGAGTTCTCCACCCGTCATTGGACGGGCTTTGCCACCGGTCAGAATCCGTACCTGCCGCCACAGATTCCGGGCGAACGCCTGGGCACCGGCATGCTCTGGTCGCTCAAACCCGTGCCCCAAGACTGATTAGCGAGACATCGATGCTCAAGAATCATCCTGTCCTGAAGCACATTCTGGGTCGCGCCGGCTGGTACCTGCTCACCTTCTTGGTCGCGGTGACCATCAACTTCTTCTTGCCGCGCCTCGGCAAGGCCAACCCGGTCGACTCGATCATGGCCAAGGTGAGCGCCGGCATGGACACCAAGAGCGCCAACGCCGTCGAGGAGAAGTACCTCAAAGAGTTCGGCCTGGTGGAGACCGACGCTCAGGGCAACGTGAAGCGCGGCCCCGATGGCAAGCCCGTCAAGACGTCACTCGGGCCTCAATTCATCAACTACGTGGGCATGAGCCTGCGGGGTGACCTGGGCGGCTCGATCGTGCAGCACCCGACGCGCGTAGGCGAGATCATCAAGACGGCCATTCCGTGGACGCTGGCGCTGCAGCTGCCGACCATCATCTTCGGCTGGCTGATCGGCAACATCCTGGGCGCGCTGGCGGCCTACAAGCGCGGTGTTTTCGATAGGGTTTTCTACCCCGGCGCGCTGCTCATGAGCGCCATTCCGGCGTTCTGCTTCGGCATGTTGCTGGTGTACTGGTTCGCCATCAAGAACGAGTGGTTCCCGGCGGTGGGCGGGTACGACAACGGCCTCACGCCCGAGCTCACGTTCAGCTTCTTGTCGAGCGCGGCCTACTACTACGTGCTGCCGTTCCTGTCGGTGTTCCTGCTGGTGGTAGGCGGCCAAGCCATCGGCATGCGCTCGATGTGCATCTACGAGCTTGGAACCGACTACGTGAAGTACGCCAAGCTGCTCGGCGTCAAAGAGAACAAGATCCTGTTTTACATGTTCCGCAACGCCATGTTGCCCCAGCTCACGGGTCTCGCGGTCTCGCTCGGTACGATGGTGGGTGGCGCCTTGATCGCCGAAATCATCTTCAGCTACCCCGGCCTGGGCATGACCATCCTGACGGCGATTCAGAGCAGTGACTACCCGGTGATCACCGGCTGCTGCTTGCTCATCACCACCACGGTGCTGATCGCCAACTTCAGCGCCGACGTGCTGATTGGCCTGCTCGACCCACGCATCCGGGCCACGCAAGGGGGGGGCAAGTAGCCATGAAGCTCTTCAAGAACCTGCTCAAGTCGCCAGCGTTCGTGTTCGGCGCGTCGCTGTTTTTGCTCACCCTGCTGCTCGCGCTGCTAGGCCCGGTGTTCTTCAATGTCGACACCAAGACGCGCGTCGGGCTGGCCTACATGGAGCCTTCCTCCAAGGCCCTGCTCGGCACCGATCACCTTGGGCTCGACATGCTTTCCCTGCTGATTCAGGGCCTGCGCAGCTCGTTGTACGTGGGCTTCGTGGCCGGCACCATCGCCACCGTCGTCGGTACGGCTGTCGGGGTGTACGGCGGCTACAAGGGTGGCCTGATCGACGACGTGCTGACGGTGCTCACCAACCTGTTCTTGGTGATCCCGAGCCTGATCGTGCTCATCTTGATCAGCTCGAGCCTCGAAGAAGGCCGCAGCCTGACGCTGATCGCCCTGTTGATCGGCGCCACCACCTGGACGTGGAGCGCGCGCGCAGTCCGCGCTCAATCGTCCAGCATTCGCTCGCGCGACCACGTCGCCCTAGCGCGCATCAACGGCTACAGCACGGCCGGCATCGTCGGCCTGCACATCTTGCCGTACCTGCTCAGCTACATCTTCATGGTGTTCATCATCCAGACCGCGACCGGCATCTTGGCCGAGGCCAGCATCAGCCTGCTCGGTCTGGGACCGTACGACTCCATCTCGCTGGGTAAGATCCTGAACGAGGCCAAGACCAACGAAGCCCTCACCGACGGCGCCTGGTGGGCGTTCATGCCCGCCATGGTGCTCATCACCGTCACGGTGCTCTCGCTGTACGTGCTCAACACCTCGCTCGAAGGCGTCTTCAATCCGCGGCTGCGCAAGTGAGCTGATGACCATGGCAACTGCTCCCATCTTCGAAGTCGAAAAGCTCCGCGCCCACTACCTGACGCGCTTCGGCGCCAAAATTCAGGCGGTGGACGGCGTCACGTTCGCGCTCAAAGAGGGCGAAATTCTCGGCATTGCCGGCGAATCCGGCTGCGGCAAGACCACCTTGGTCAGCGCCTGCATGGGCCTGTACATCCCGCCGCTGCACCTGTCTTCGGGCGACGTCAAAGTCGACGGCAAGAGCATCATCGGCATGAACGTCGAGAAGAACCGCAAAGAGGTGCTCGGCCGCCAGGTGTCGATGATCCCGCAGGGCGCGCTCAACTCGCTGAACCCCACGCGCAAGGTCAAAGACTTGGCGCAGGACATGATCCTGAGCCACGACGACAAGGCGGACAAGAAAGAGATCCAAGATCGCCTGCGCCAGCGCTTCGAGAAGATCGGCCTCGACGCCAACGTGGTCTTGAACTCCTACCCGATTCAGCTCCCGGCCGGCATGAAGCAGCGCGTCGTGATCGGCATCTCGACGCTGCTCAACCCGCGCGTGGTAATCGCCGACGAGCCGACCTCGGCGCTCGACGTCACGACGCAGAAGGCCGTAATTCGGCTGCTGTTCGACCTGATGGATCAGCAGATCATCGGCAGCATGCTGTTCATTACCCATGAGTTGCCGCTGCTCCGGCACGTGTCCAGCCGCATCGCCGTCATGTACGCGGGCGAGTTCGTCGAGCTCGGCACCACCGAGCAGGTGATCTTCGACTCGCGCAACCCGTACACCAAGGCCTTGATGGGCTCGATGCTCAGCGCCGAGCCGGGCCAGAAAGCCAAAAAGCCCGTCGCTATCGAGGGCGCGCCACCCAACTTGGCACACAGAATCACGGGTTGTCGCTTCGCCGAGCGCTGCCCGGAAGTGCGGCCCGACTGCAAGGTGAACGAGCAAGTCATCCGCATCGTCAAAGACCGCGAAGTCAGGTGCCAATATGCCGAATGACATCAAGTTCGAAGCCCGCGGCCTTTCGCGCGCTTACGGCCACGGCAAAAAGCTGAAGCTTGCCGTCAACAACGTCGACTTCAAGATCCACGACAAGGAGATCGTGTCCATCGTGGGCGAGTCCGGCTGCGGCAAGACCGTGCTGGCCAAGATGCTGCTCAGGCTCGAGCAGCCCACGTCGGGCACGCTGCTGTACGACGGCAAGCCGATCGACAGCGCTCCCGATCCGCGCCAGCACTGGCGTCAGGTGCAGGCCGTGTTCCAGGACCCGTTCTCGGCCTTCAACCAGTTTTTCACCATCCGCGCGCAGCTCAAGAGCTCGTTCAACCTGTTCGAGACCAAGCCCAGCGACAAAGAGATGGAAGAGCGCGTCGACCAAGCGCTCCTGAACGTGAACATCAAGCCGCGCGAGCTCGACGGCAAATACCCGTTCGAGCTTTCGGGCGGCCAGATGCAGCGCATGCTGCTGGCGCGAATTTTCATCCTCAAGCCGCAGGTTTTGGTGGCAGACGAGCCGACCAGCATGGTCGACGCCTGCAGCCGCGCCAACATCCTCGACTACCTGATGAAGCTCAAAAAAGAGCTGGATATGACCATCGTGTTCATCACGCACGATATTGGTCTGGCGTACTACGTCTCCGACTCCATCTTCATCATGCACGAGGGCCAAATCGTCGAGCAGGGTCCGCCCGACGACGTGACGCAGCGCCCCAAGTCGCCGGCGACACGCCAGTTGCTCGACGACATCCCGGACGTGCACAAGAACTGGATCGATCGGCACGCCAGCCCGTAGAGGCTGCCACCTTTCGCCGGCTCGTTCAGTAAGCCACGAACGAGCCGTAGAACTTGGACGAGTCCGCGCTCTTGAGCGCTTCTTTCGTCGTTGCGCTGATGAAGAGCAAGTACACGAAGTGGTCGCTCAGCAAGATGCGGCCCATCAGGTGCGCCTGCTTGTCGGTCGCCAAGAACTCGCGGCCGCGCACGCCAGCAGCCTGAATCGGCGCCTGCCAGCTGATGTCCACGCCGCGGCTCTGCATGCCGCTGATCGCAGCCTCCAGCAGCTGCCCGTCGGTCACTTCGGGGTTGCGATCGACCAGCTCTTCGCCCGAAACCCAGTACGTCAACTGAGCCTCGCCACCGAGGAAGAACGCCATGGAGCTCGAGCGACCGTGGCCGTTGGGCTCCGTTTTGTCGAGCTGGATGGCGTGGGATGGGACCATCACCGACACCTTGGCGGTAGGCGAGGCGTAGATGCGCCACGGCAGCTCGAGCTGCACGGAGTCTAGAAACTGGAGCGCGCCGGGCTCTTCCAGCTTATCGCCGGCCTCTCCCACTACCTCGGTCACGAACAAGGTGTCGCCTACGGCAAACAGCCGCGTGAGGATCGGCTTCTTTTCGTACAGGCCGGCGAGCTCGACGCCGCGAAACCCAGCCAGCTTCACGTCGCGGCGCTTCTCGAGCTTCATCTTCTTGCGCAACGACTCGTACCACTCGGAGTCCTGCGGCCGATCGCGCCCCATCGTCGAAACCGCGGTCAGTTGGTAGAACGGCGGACCTTGCAGCTGGACCGAGGCGGTCTGCACGCTCTTGTCCCGCCCCGTATGGGTCTCGGTGGCACGCGGAAACTGCGCGCTGAGGCCAAAGCCAATCAGGTCGGCGCGCACGCCATGCGCGGCGTGCGCGACAGGCTTGGCGGCAACGGCGGCGGGCGTCTTGGGCGGGGCCGCGCCGCAAGCAACGACGAGTAATGAGCAGCAGGCTAGGCGAATGAGCTGGCGCATCACGGTGCCTTTCCAGGGTTTGCGGCGGAGAATCGCCGCGGCTCGCCAAACCCGTAATTGCCCAGATCGGCCACGTCCGCTACCGGACCGTAAATGAGCACCCGCGTTCGTTCCGGCTTGAGCAGCGCGGCAGCCTTGGCCAGCGACGCCTTGTCGATGCGTTGAGCCAGCAGGTACAAGTCGCTGCCCGCGTTGGCGGGCGAACCAAAGTCGAGCTCGCTCGCGAGCAGACTGAGGCAGCCCTTGCTTCCTTCGAAGTTGCCGGTGACCCACTGCACCGCCTCGCGCCGCGCGTCTTGCACCGTTTCCCAGGTCATGGCGCCGCTTTGCAGCGACGCAACGTACAGCGGCACCGCCTTGAGCACGCCTGACAGCTCGGCCTTGGGTACCCGCACGGAGAATACCACCCGTGACTGGTCACGGTCGTTGATGACGTTCGCGTACCAATCCTCGGCTGACTTGACGCCGCTATCGCGCAGCATGTTCGACAGGCCGCCCGACACGGTCTCGCCGAACAGCCAACGAAGACCCAGGCTGGAAGCGTGCCCGTCACTGCCCCAGCCCGGCATTTCCCAGCTGAACTGCACCCGCATGTCGGCAGCGCCGGGCGCGTCCACCGCCAGCAGACCGGGCGTGAACCTGAGCTCAGGCCGCTTCAGCGGCTTCTGTGGGGGAAATCGCGGCAAGCCGGCCTGCGCCCACGCGCGGGCTCGCGCTTCGTCGACGGGGCCGACGACGCCAACGGTCAGGCTCTCAGCGCGACGCTCGGCTCTCCAAAACGCCTCTAGCTGCTTCTGCTCCAAGCGCCCTAAGAGCAATGCGCGCGCTTCATCGGTTACTTCGGCAACGTGATAGCGGTGGGTGGCCGGGTAGCTCAGACGCTGCAGCCAGCGGCCTGCCAACTGCCACTCGTTCGAGCTCTCTTCAGCTTCGTTCTTCGCGGCGTCCGCTCGCGTGGCGGTGAACTCCGCGCTGTCGAACTGCTCGACCTCCAAGGTCTCGCGCAGCGCCACCATGGCCTGCTCGGCGTGCTCTGCCAAGGTCGTGATGACGAAGGCTGCGACGTCGCTGTCGTTGCTCACCGACAGCGTTGCGCCCAAATCTGCCAGGCGGTCGCGCAGCGTGGGCCGCCCAGCGACTCTGGCGCGCAGCAAGTTATCGAGGAGCAGGCCGCGCATGCCAGACAACTTTGGCGGCGTTTGCCAGTTGAGCGCCACGCGCAGCTTGACGGTCGGCAGGCCAAAGCGGGGCATGAACAGCAGCCGGCTCTTGCCCACATTTGCCTCGAAAACCCGCGGCGGATCGAAGCGCGGCAGCGCAACGGCGGTCGGCGGTCGGTACCAATCGAGGGAGTCGAGCGTCGCGAGCTCTCCGCGCGCTGGGGGCGGCGCAAGCACGCCGTCGAGCCGCGGTGTGACCAAGGCTTGCTTGGTCTTGGGGTCGTTGACGTAGTTGATGGTAGCCGCGCCAGAGGTCAAATACGTCTTCACCACCCGGGAGAGGCGCGCGGCGTCGAGGTCGGCGTAGCTCTTCAAGTGCGCGTGAAAGCCGTCCAGCTTGTCGTACAACTTGGCGTAGCTAATCAAGAACCGCGCGCGCGACTGCAAGTCGTCCATGTCCCCTGCGATGTCGCCGATGATCTGAGCCTTGGCGATACGTAGCTCGTCCGCGTCGATCTTCCCCGCGGCCATGCCATCGAGCTCCTCACGAACCACGCGCTCGGTGCTCGCGCGCTGAGCCGAGTCGGCCACGGGCACGAAGATCCAAAACACGCTTCCGGCGGCCACCGACATCTGCCGCGCGCCGGCGCGCGAACGCTTCTCCCCCGTCGCCAAGCGCTGCGACAGGCGGTGCGTGAGGTAGCGCGCCGCGACATCCAGCGAAATATCGTCGTCTGTCAGGAAGCGCGGCGTGCGCCAAGACCACGAAAAGCCGCTCCAAACCGAGCTAGAGCGCACCTCACCGGGCGTCGACGACGGGGGCGGCACGCTGCTGGGCAGCGCCGGCTTGGGCGCCGGCAAGCCCTGCAGCCGACCAAACGTGCGCTCAACCACGGACAGCACGCGCTTCGAGTCGATGTCCCCCACGATGCTCAGCCGAACGCCCGAGACCCCGTACAAGCGACGCATCCGCTGGCGTACCCCATCGACATCCAGCTTCTGCAAGGCCGGCTCTGCGCTGAGTGAGCCGTAGGCGTGCTGTGACCCGTACAGCAGCTGCTGACTGAGCTCCGCACCGCGCTCGCCTCCGGACTGGGCGTCGAACGCGTCCGTCACCTTCTTCTTTCCCCAAGCAAGGCCCGGCCCGGTGACGCCCTCCGCCGCGAACCCCATACGCTCGGCTTCCACGAACAACGCCAAGTCTACCGCTGCCGCCGGCACCACCAAATCGAGGCGAGTCTCATCCGCGCGCGCCGCCGCTTCGACTTGCCACGGGTAGAAGCCCGCGGCTCCGATCAAGTCGCTCGGTCCACCTGGCAGATGGCGCGTGCCGATCGTTGGCAGCAACGCGGCTATCAGCTCAGCCGCGCCAGGTGCATCCGCAGGGTCGAGCGTTTTGCCAACCGGGTAGCTGATGGAAATGCCCACCATGGGCACGCGGTGGTCTTCGGCCAAGTAGACGCGGAGGCCGTTGGGCAGACTGGCTTGCGCGTAGTGTTCGTTGCCAGCGTCGTACTTGACGGGAGCGCTTTGGGCGAAGGCCTGGCTCGGCGCCAAAACCCCTAACCACAGCCAAACCGCCCAGCGCCCAGTCCTACCGAACATGCCCGTTTGTCTACGGCGGACGCCACGGCTGCGTCAACGCCGTTCCGCAAGGAATGCCCGGGCGGCGCGCACCAGCTCAGGCCCCTTCAGGTTCATGTCGAGCGGGATGGAGTGCCCTACGCGCTGCTCCAAGCTGTGGTGCGCAAAATAGCGAACGAGCGGGTACGGGTCGTTCAGAAGCGCGACTATCGCGTCGGTGGTGCCGGGCAGATCGCGCTGCACTGCAACGTCGGCGGCCAGCGCGCGCTCGTGCGGTTTGCCACCCAGCAGGGTGAGTCGAATCGGGTTGCCACGCAGGTCCTGGCCGTACAGGCGCTGCAGCTTGGCTCGGTCGTAGCGCTTGCCCCACCACTTTTCCATCGTGCTTACGATTTGATCGACGCTGCGCTCCGCGTGGCAGAGCGAGCATTCGAGCGGGCGGTCGCGTTCCACGCGCTCCGGCTCGTTGGGTGAGCCAATCCGGTGGTAGCGGGTGAACTCGTACGCCAAGCCCATGTTCTTCTTGGGCATGTGGCAGTTCAGGCAGACGCCGCCTTCGCCGTCCGGCGAGTGGTGCGCGTGCTGCTGCAGGGCGGCGGGCGTCGCAAACTGCTCGTGGCACTTGGTGCACACGCGATTACCGGCCGAAGTGCCCAGCTCCGCCAAGCGCGGCTTAGAATCTTCGCCGTGCGGATCGTGGCAGGTCGCGCACGACATTGCGCTGGCGCAGCCGCCGAGCAAGAAATCGCGCGCCTCGCCCGAGTTGGTGGTGCTACCGCCCGGATTTTGGCGGCGTTCGCCGCCCTCCCAGGTGAACGGATACTGCGAGAACAACACGGTGTGGCACTTGGCGCAGCCGCGGTTGATGGTTTGCGCGGGCGTGAGCGCGCCGCCCGACGCCGTCTCCACGTGCATGAACGAGCTTTCGACGCCAAAGCTCGAGCGCGCCTGCTGGGGCGCGGCCGCGTGAGCCCGCGAGCCTCCGTGGCAGCTCTCGCAGCCAACGCCCAGCTCTACCAGCGCGTTTTCGTCGAGCCGTTCGCGCGTGTTCGAGATCGCAATTTGGAGCGCGTGCCGTGGATTGTCGGACAACCGGCCCTGAGCGCCCATGCCGTGTAGCTCTGCCTCGAGCGCGTCGCGTAGCCCCGCAGGGTCGTCGATCACGTACTTGAAGGCCTTGTCGGGCGGCAGCTCGTTGCTGGCCGAGCCCTGATAGGCAGGCGCGTTCGGGCCGAACAGCTCGTCATACAAGGCGACCAGCTGCGGCGCCGTGTTGTGGCACAAAACGCAGGCCTGCCGCCACACCAGCCCCACCTCCAACCCGTGACGCTCGGGCACCATGACCGAGTAGCCCTTGTAGCGCAGCGTGCCGTCGAAGCGCAGAAACGACAGCGGGAGCACGTGCTGTTCGCCTTGGGCCTTGCCCAGCGGGTCGGAAATGGCGACTTGCTCGCCCACGAAATCTTCGCGGTAGCGCCCGCCAATCACCTTGGTGACGCGAAACAGCGAGCGCGCGCCAGCTTGCGTCAAGCCGACGAAGCGCTGCTCCCCCTGCTGCTCGAGCGTGGCAACGTCGTCGCCCAGCCGCAAGCTGCGGCCGTCGAACGGCGCCGACACCTCCGTCTGCCGAAGGTCGCGCGTCATGCGGTGCATCGGCGAGCGCTTCCAGGCGGCGTAGATCTCGGCGTGGCAGCCAGCGCAGGCTTCCGAGCCGACGTAGTCGGCGCGCAGCACATTGCTGTGCGCCCCTCCGGGCCGTTTCACGAAGGGCGTGGAGCGCACTGCCGTTGCCGGGCCAGGCTGCTGCGCGCTCCGACAGGCCCAAGCCGTCGCCAAGCACACGCAAGTCGCCAGCAAGGAGCCAAAACCACGGCGCACGCGCCGAGCTTACACGCAAGTCACGGCGATACCGAAGCCGCGAGCGTACTGGCGAGCGGGTCGACTAGCGGCTGGCAAATCTGCGCCAGTAGGTGCTCCGCGTCGGTTTTGACGCCGGAAAACCTGCCGGAGCCCCAGGTGTGCAGCCATGGAAGGCCCAAGAAGAACAGCCCCGGCGTGCCGGTCACGCCGCGGTGGTGCAGCACCCTCCCGCGCTCGCCGAAGACCGGCAGCTTCACCCAGCTAAAGTCGGTGTGAAAGCCGGTCGCCCAGATCACGGTCGAGATGCCGCTCGCCGCGAGGTCGAGCTCGGCTGGTTCTTCGGTGGGCTCCCAAACCGCCACGTACTCGGCCTGCGGCGGCGCGTCGATGCGCCGCTGGGAGATGAAGGCGTCGATGCTGCGATTGATGCTGCGGTAGACGTCGTCGGCGTGATCCAGGTTCTGGCGCAGCTGGGGTGCGAAGCGCAGCTTGCCGGAGTCGAAGCCCACGGCGGGGCCGTAGAGCTTCATGCCTTCCAGGGCGAAGCGCCGCAGATCCAAATCGTGCCCGCCGGCGCGACCCGTGACGTAGTGATTGGCGCGCTCGCGCAGCTCTTCAGGGTTCTTTTGCTGATCGATCGGCAAATCGTAGTGGCCCATGTCCTCGAGCCACGCCGTCACGTCTCGGCCGCGGTGACGGCGCGCGCAACGCGGCGCGCTGCCGACGGCCAAGTGCACTTTGCGGCCCACCAAGTGCAAATCCTCGGCAATTTGACAGCCGGATTGGCCAGTGCCGACCACCAACACTTCCCCGGGCGGGAGCGCGGCGGCGTTGCGGTACTCGGAAGAGTGCAGCTGCGTCAGGCCCAGCTCGGCTGCGTAGCTCGGTAGCCGTGGCCGATGGTAGCCACCGGTTGCGACGACGACTTGCTCGGCCGTCATGCGCCCTGCCGAGGTCTCGACGTCAAAGCCCCGCCGTCCCTCCGCGCGCGTCACCGAACTGACCCAAACGCCTTCGCGCACCGGCAGCTCGTAGCGCGCGGCGTAGCTCTCCACGTACGCCACGATGTCGTCCTTGCCCATGAAGCCTTGTGGGTCGTCACCCGCATACGGGTGACCAGGTAGACGGCACTGCCAGTTCGGCGTCACCAGGCAGAACGCGTCCCAGCGCTCATCGCGCCAGGCGCTAGCGATGCGCTTGCCCTCCAGCACCACGTGCGAGACGCCGCGTTGCTTGAGCAGGTAGCTCATCGAAAGCCCGGCCTGTCCTCCGCCGACCACGATCACCGAAAAATGCTCGGGCTTTTTGGCGCGCGCGTCGCGCGGCGGATGCTTGGTAAAGCTCACGACCGTCACTTTTCCTGCGCGCTGGGCGGGTTCCAAGGCCGCGGCCGTGGCTTCGACGGCGCGCAGCTGGTCGATGGCCGAGCTGCACTCGAAGCCGTAGCGCGCGAAGACGCGCTCGGACGCGATGCTGAGCGCCGCCCGCACCCGCGAGACGAACTCCTCGACGTCGTACTCGCCGCCTTCGTTCAAGTGCTCTTCGACGATGTACGAAGGCGAATAGCAGTCTTCAACATGGCCGCTCGGCCACTTCACTCGAAAATGCATCTCAGGCATGGGCAAGATCCTCGTTCGTAGAAATCCAGCGGCGTGACGTCTGAAACAGCGCGCGGCGGTAGAGGCGCTCGTGCTCGAGCGCCACCTGCTCCCAGGCAAACCCGCGCGCGTGGGCTTCGCCGTCGCGCGCGAGCCGTTCCCGCAGCGGCGCGTCTTGCAGCAACCGTGAGACGCCGTCCGCAATGCTGGCTTTGGACGACGGCTGGACGAAGCACGCCACCTCGGGCGTCAGGTACTCACTGAAGGGCTCGCCCTCCGAAACGACCACGGCCGTACGGGCCGCCAAGGCTTCGAGCACGCACAAGCCAAAGCCTTCCTGCAGCGAAGGGCACAGCAGAATTTGGCTCATTCCGTAGAGGCCGGTCAGCTCTTGCTCCGTGACGGGCCCGAGCTCGACGATGCGCGCGCGCAGGTCGGGCGAAAGCCGACTCAATTGGTCGCGAAATCCCGCGCGATACTGATCGTGCTCCCAAATGCTGTCGCCACCCGCAATGAGCCAACGCACGTCGGGATGGGCGCGCAAGACCGGCACCATGGCCGCCAACGCGCAGAAGCTGTTCTTGCGCGGCTCCACTCCACCGACGCTGAGCACCAGGCGCTCACTCTGCGAGAGCCCAAAGCGCTCTCGGGTGCGCTGTTCGAGCGCCGGGTCGGCCACGAACCGGGCAACGTCCACCCCGTTACCGATGATCGGACAATCGCGACCGAGCTCGCGCTTGACGTCGCGCTGGCTCACCTGGCTCACGCACGCCACCGCGTCCGCCTCCAAGATCGAACGGCGTTGACAGTCGCGCAGGTACGGGCTCGCAAAATGCTCCAGGTGGTGCAGCGTGCGCACCAGCGGCCGCAGCTTCAGCTCTGCGCGCTTTGCCAAGATGCCGCTCGTGACCAAGCAATCTTCCGCGTGGTACACGTCGTGCCGCGGCCGCAGCTCGCTGAGCCCCGCCGCGACTTCGTGCACCCGCTGCCGAATCAGCGCGTCCGGCTCCGTCGGCGCCTTGCCAGCGTTCAGGTACACGACGCGACAATCCACGTCGCGGTACAGCAAGTCACCGGCCTTCGAGAGCGCGTACAGCGTGACGTCGTGACCTCGACGGCTGAGCGCCTCCGCCAAGTGCGTCGCGTGCACCACGCTGCCGCGAGGCTTCGTCGAATACGTAAAGATCCCAATGGAAAACATGCACCTAGCCTCCAAAGCCAGTGAGCGCCTGCTCGCGCAAGTCGAGGTACAGCGCCTCTTGCTCGCCAGCGCGCAGTCGCAACTGCCGCGACTCGTTCACCGTCCCGACCGCAGCGCAAGTGACTCCAACGGAGTCGAAGCGCGCACACACTTTTTGCACGTCCCCCGCGTCGACGGACAGAATGTAACCAAAGCTCGGAAAGGCCGTCAGCCAACGTAGCGGCTCCACCTCGGCCGGCGCCGGAATGCGCTCCAGGTCGACCACGGCCCCGACCCCCGACGTCTCGAGCAGCATCGCGAGCGAGCCGCACGTACCGGCCATACTGATGTCCTTGCCGGCGCCGACCAACTTGGCTTCCGCCAGCTCCGGCAACACCGCCAAGCTTGCGCGCAGCTGCGGCGCCGAAGCAGTCGTCGCGGCGTTGAACGCGCCCCCGCTGCCACGGAAGCTGCCGCGCAAGTCCACGGCCATGACCAGGGTTTGGCCAGGCTTCGCGGCATGGCTCGAGATCAGCCGCTTGGCGCGACCGAGCACCGCGACCGCCAAAAACGTGGGTCCCAGCACGCGCGCGGTGTGGCCACCCACGATGGGGACGCCGAATAGCTCGCTTGCAGCCAGCATGCCTTCCAAAACCCGCTCGTTCTCGCCGCTACCCATGAACAGCGCGTCCACGACCGCCCAGGGCCGGCCGCCCATGGCGGCAACGTCACTCAAGTTCACCATCACCGAGCAAAAGCCGGCAAACCACGGGTCCGCGGCGACCAGCTCCGGTCGCATGCCTTCGGCTGCAAACAACGTGAACCCGTCGCCGTCCGGCAGCGCAGCCGTGTCGTCTCCGTTCAAGATCGGCTCGCGTGTCGGAAACCAAGCGCTCTTGGTAGCGCCCCCCAGCACGCGCGACGGCAGCTGAATGTCGCGCTTCATGCCCAGCTCGGCGCGGCCGCGCAGCTCCTCGGCCAGCGCCGCCAACGACGCATTGCCGAGCTTCATGCGACCCTCGCTTGCACGAAGCGCTCACCTTCGGCGCGCGGCGGGTAGCAGGACAGGTCGGCTTGCATCAGCTGGTGCGGCCGCCCCAACACCAAGACCTCGCGCAGCACGCGAAAGTGATGTCGCTCGAAGTAGCGCACGTTGGCCAGCTGCACGGTCGCCAAGAAGCGCTGGCAGCCGTGAGCGTGCGCGGTCGAGCAAGCGGTCGAGATCAAGGCCGTACCGATCGCGCCAAAGCGCCGAAACTCGCGGTGCACGCCCAGCCTGCCGCCGTACCAAGTGCCCGGTTCGCTGCGAAAGATCCGCACCACGCCGACGACACGGTCAGCCATGCCGGCAATCTGGCTCTCGGCTACGATCGGTAACGCATGGGCGTCGTGCTCGTCGAAGTCCGAGCCCTGGAACAAGCCTTGCTCTTCGGCGAAGATCGCTTGCCGGAGCTCGCGATAGCCGAGCAGCTGCCACGGCTCGCTCGCGACACGAGCCACGATCTCAGCACCCAGGCTGGGGCGAACCGGGCGGCCCCAGGGGTTAATCGCGTCAAGCACGGGCCACCTCGCGCGCTTTGAGCGTGGAACAGGCGCCGCAGCGACCACAGCCCGCTTTGATGTCACGGCTGGAGAGCTGATGCTTGGCCAAGATGGCTGCCACGCCGTCCAGCACGTCGTGCAAGAAACGCGGCTCTGGCGGCGGCTCGTCTTCCAGCGCAGTGCCCGCGATGGGGACGAACGGCACCACGAACGGATACACGCCCAGGCTGACCAAGCGCTCGCACATCTCGAGCAGCTCCTCGTGCGTGTCGCCAAGGCCCGCCAAGATGTACGTCGACACCTGACCTCGCCCGAACACCTGCACGGCGCGCGCGAACGCCTCCAAGTACACGCTGACGGGTACTTCGGCCTTACCGGGCATGATGCGGCGCCGAACGCGCTCCGTGACGGCCTCCAAATGCAGCCCCAAGCTGTCGACGCCGGCGTGCTGCAGCCGCTCGAACCAGCCAAAATCAGCCGGCGGCTCGCACTGGGCCTGCACCGGCAAGCCGGTGGCCGCTTTGATGGCGCGCGTGACGTCTGCCAAGACCTGCGCGCCGCGATCGGGCGTGCGCGGCGTGCCAGTCGTGAGCACGACGTGCTTCACCCCGTCCAAACGCGCTGCGGCGCTCGCGACTTCCGCCAGCTGCTCGGGCGTCTTTTCCGCGATGGTCGATTTGGCCGCCAGCGACTGGCCGATGGCGCAGAACTGGCACGCGGTCTCGCGATTGCCATAGCGCGTGCAGGTTTGCAGCACGGTCGTGGCCAGCACGTCGGCCGCGTGCAGGGTCGCGATCTTCCAGTAAGGCACGCCATCGGCTGTCGACAAGCCATAGAAGCGAGGTTGGCGCGGGAACGAAATCTCTGCGACAGGCTCTCCGGCGCGAAACAGCGTCGCGCCAGCGCCACCTGGCGCAACGTGCGCCGCGTACGGCGAAAGCGCCGAGGCGTGGTTCAAGATCGGCACCATCACGGTTTGGTGAGCGAGCGTGATGGCCTTGTGATCCGAAGGTCCAGCGCCCCCCGAGCGGCTCAGGCCCGGTCCCGCCGGGTCGACCCAGCGCACGCCGAAAGCCTGCAAGTCACTCAAGAGCTCAGGAAAGAGTCGAGGCCGGCGCGTCTTCGTCGCGAAGGCCGTTGCTAGCGGAAGCGAGCGATTCATGGGAAGTCTCGGGTATGGTGGAAAGTGCGGTTTTCTCGCGCAAATGCGGCTGCGGCGAGCGATCGATGAGCACGCTGAGCAGCTCCGGCCGGCTGTAGTGGCCGACGCTGTCCATCATGCGTTTGCGTTTGGCCACCAGCGCCAAGTCCAGATCGGCGATGACCATGCCCTCGCCTTCGGTGAGCGGCGGCGCCAATAGGCTGCCCTCCGGCGACACGATGGCCGTGAAGCAGCCACCGCGCAGCGCCTTGTCGAGCTTGGTGTCGCCGGCAATCTGCTTCACTTGCTCGTCGCTCAGGTAGCCGGTGGCGTTGACGACGAAGCAGCCAGACTCGAGCGCGTGGTGCCGAATCGTTACCTCGATTTGCTCTCGAAAGATGTCGCCCACGAGCGAGCCCGGGAACATGGCGCAGTGGATCTCTTCGTGATCGGCCATCAGGGCGTAGCGCGCTAGCGGGTTGTAGTGCTCCCAGCATGCGAGCGAGCCCACGCGGCCGACCTTCGTATCCACGGCCACCAGGCCCGAGCCGTCACCCTGCCCCCAGATCATGCGCTCGTGGTAGGTCGGGGTGATCTTGCGCCGCGCCTGCACCAGCCGCCCGTCGGCGTCGAACAGCAGCTGGGTGTTGTAGAGGGTGCCGTGGTCGCGCTCGTTCACACCGATCGAGACCACGGCTCCGGCTTTCCGCGCCGCCTCGGCGATGGCCAGCGTGCTCGGCCCCGGTACCGTCACCCCTTGATCCAGCAAGAGCAGGTGCTCGGCGCCGATCACGGCTGGCGCCTTGATGAAGGAAAAATAGGGGTAATACGGCACCACGGTCTCCGGAAACACCACCAACTCGGCGCCTTGGGCGGCCGCCTCGGCGATCTTTTCGCAGACCTTGTTGGTCGTGCCTTCACGACTGAACAGCACGGGGCTCAGCTGCACGGCGGCGGCCCGGACTTTGCGCGACACGGCTAGACCGTCCAAGTGTGGAGCATGAAAGCGTCGGCCTTGCGGTGCAGCAGCACTAGATCGAGCACATCGAGCGGGTTGATCGGCTTGATGCCTTCGATGAGCGCCTTTTCTCCGTGGCCGTACAACGCCTGCAGCGCGAAGCGACACGCGTAGACTTTGCCGCCCTCGGCCATGAACTTCTTGATTTGGCCGTTGAAGTTCAAGTGCCCCGGAAACGCCTCGTCGCCCAGCTTGGGAAAGCCGCGCTGCACGCCCAGCGTGACGCCCGGCCCGTACAGCAGCACCGACGTCTCGAAGCCCTTGCGCTGCAGCCGCACCGCTTGCAGCAAGTTCACGAGACCGATCGAGCCTTCGAACGCGACCGTGTGAAACGTGACCAGCGCCTTTTCGCCGGGGCCAGCCTTCACGTCCTCGAAGACTTTTTCTTCGTAGTCGACCAAGAAATCACCGGTCTTGTTCATCGGGGCTTCGACTTTGGGCATGTTCGTTCTCCGCGTTCAGGTAAGGGAGCGAGCGAGTCGCTCGTGGCTACGTGAAGCGAGCTACTGCGAGCGCTGTGCCAAGCGCGCACGCCGCCGCAAAAATCAGCCTTTGCCCGCAACTCTACGGGCGTTTACACGCTCGAAACACGCAACAAGCTGCGACTCACAAATCTTGGTGAGTCACGGTCGAGATCTTGCGCCGTCGCGAGCTGGCCGCGTTTCTTGGCCGTGACGCGCACGTCAGCGCGGCCGCTCGAGGCCGAGCTGCTTCATGCGGTAAGCCAGCGTGCTGGGACTCAAGCCGAGCAACTTGGCCGCCCCGCGCGCTCCTGCAATCTTGTAGTCGCAGCGCCGCAGGGCGTTGAGCAAGTTGCGGCGCTCGAACTCACGAAAGGCGCTTTCGCTCACCACCTCGCCCGGCGCTGGCTCGACTGCCGGCTCCAACGCAGGCGGCGGCTGACTCGGACGCCCCAGCGCGAGCCCCAGGCCCACCTCTGCACGATTGCTGAGCACGACCGCGCGCTCGATGATGTTCTGCAGCTCGCGCACGTTGCCGGGAAAGTCGTACGCCAAGAGGGCCTGAGCGTCGTCGGGCGACAGCTCGCGCTCCGGAAGGTGCAGCCGGTGTGCGGTCGTACGCAAGAAGCGGCGCGCCATCGGCAAGATGTCTTCCCGGCGCTCGCGCAGCGGCGGCACCTCGATGGGCAACACGTTCAGCCGATAGAACAAATCGCGGCGAAATCGGCCCTTGTCGACCTCCACGTCGAGCGGTCGATTGGTCGCGGCGATCACCCGCACATCGACCTCGCGCGTTCGATCGTCGCCCACCGCTTCGAAGCTGCGCTCTTGCAAGACGCGCAGCAGCTTGCCCTGCAGCTCGAGCGGGATCTCCCCCACCTCGTCCAAGAACAGCGAGCCGCCATCAGCCAATAGAAAGCGCCCCTGCCGGTCGCGCGCCGCGCCGCTAAAGGCCCCCCGTACGTGGCCAAAGAACTCGCTCTCGAACAGCTCGCGCGGCACGCTGGCGCAGTTCACCTTCACCAGCGGCCCGTCACGGCGCCCGCTCAGATCGTGCACCGCAGCAGCGATCAGCTCCTTACCGACGCCGCTTTCGCCCAGAATCAGCACCGAAGAATCCGCGCGCGCCACGGCGTGCACTTGCTCCAGCACCCGCTTCATCTCGTCGCTTTCGGCGATGATGTCGCCGTGCTGCAGGGCGCTTCGCACGGCTTCGCGCAAATAGTCGCGCTCCCGCTCGGCGCTCTCCTTCAGCTGCGCGATTTCCTCGAAGGCCCGCGCGTTGGCGATGGCGACGGCAGCGTGATCGGCGAACACCCTGAGCCAATCCAGGTCCGATTTTTCCAGGCGCCGGCGACTGAAAAACGCCACCACTCCCAGCACCTGACCTTTGAAGCACAGCGGCTGCCCTGCAAAGCTCTGAATCCCCTCCGCTTCGGCCCACTCCGGCTGCACCAGCCAATCGCGCGGCCCACGCTGGAGCAGCAGCGGGCGGTTGTTGGCCGCGATGTAGCCAACCTTGCCGTACGAAATCAGGATTTTCTGGTGCGCGCCATCGGTGCGGTTCCAGCGCTTGCTCGGATCCACCACCGACGCGCCGATACTGGCCTTCAGCTCCAGGTACGCCGGCTCGTGCTCGCTCTCACGCAGCAACCAAACCCGCGCCAACGCGACGCCGTCCCACATGCCCAGGCCCTGAACCATCTCGGTCAAGACCGAGTCGGGCGAGCGCGCCTGCGCTACCGAAAGCGCGAGCGATTGGAGCGCGTCCAGCTGCATCGCACCCAAGCCTGAACGGGTCCGTTCACCGCCCGGTATCTCGGAGGTTTCCGGCTCGCGAAAGCCTGTGACGTTTCTACGCGGGCTCGAGCGCCGCCGCGATCTTCTGCGCGGTGTTCCAGTTGCGGGCCGTTCCAGAAACCCCAATCTTTTTCTCGATCAGCGCCGCCGTGAGCTTCGATTGTCCAATGCCGTCCGGGTAGACCAGGTACAGCGTCTGTCCCACGCACTTGGCGCGCTCACGTCCAACGATGGCTTTCGTCAGCTCCGCGAGGGCGCTCTTTCCGAGCTTGGCCTTGAGCGGCATCACCAGCAGGTGGCTCGGGTCGTCTTTCGCTTCGCTCTTGAACGGATTGGCGTCGAGCGTCGACTGCCACTCCTGGGCCGAGCGCACCAACACCGGCGTCTTCAAGCCCAGCTTGTTGGCCAGCGCGCCCTCGAGCAGCTTCTCCAGCGCCGCCGAGCCGCTCGGCTTGGACTGGAACACCAAATTGCCGCTCTGCAGCAACGTACGCGGCTCCTTCAGCCCCGCGCTCTCGGCCAGCGCCTTCAAGTCGGCCATCGATATTTTGTTGTGCGGGCCTAGGTTAACGGCACGGAGCAGAGCCACGAAGGCGGGCATGGCTCGAGCCTAACAGCGCGAGCCTAGCCGCGAAATACTGCTTCTGGTCCCGGGCGCAGTCAGAGCAGCCCGGTCTTCCAGTTGAGCTCGATGGCGTCGAACTCCTCGCCCGTGAGCGCCGCGCCCTTCAGGTTCGGTTCGGCGCTACGCAGCTTGATGGCCTCGCTCAACGGTAGCCAGCGCTGGATCCGCTTCTTGCCGTAGAACGGCTTGCCGTCATGGCGCGTGATGGGACGGGCGCCCAGCTTTGCCCCGGGCGCCGGCAGCGGCGACATGCCACCAGCGCCGTAGTTGGCGGTGCGCAGGTTGGTCCCGTCGTGCCCGATCGCCACCATCACATGGGCGTCGAAGCCGGTGTTCCAGATCAACAGCACGTCGCCCGCGTCTGGCTTCCAATTCGGATCATCGGGCGGAACCTGATCGAAGGGGCACGCGCCACCCCAGAGCTGCGTGATGTTCGCGCCGGGCTTCCAGGTTCCGTACACGCCGTCGTCGGTGCGGTTCACCCAGCGCTGGCGGATACCCAGCCGAGAATAGAGCCAGTGCGCCAGGTCGCCGCAGCTGCTGTACCGCTTCCGCACGTCAGGTCCTGGGCCATCGCGCCCCTCGGTCACTTCCTTGTAGACAGCGTCGTCCTTGCTCCGTCCAGCTTCGAACCCGCACGCATACTCACACAACGCAACCGCAGCCGCGCGCCACACATCCAACGTCAATTCAGGCGAAGGCATCGTGTCCCCTTGTTCAGCTAGTGGCGACGACCTCTTGCCGCGCCGCTCACCAATTTCGCGCAGGGCCGGGGCGGCGCGCAATAGGCGTCTCTTCAGCGGCCTCTCGGCCTCGCAGGCGAAGGCTCGAGCCGCTCGAGCAGGCGCTGAATCAAGCAGTCGTGCTGCTCCTCGTCCGTCCCGCCCTTGCAGTTCGCGTCCAGCTCCTCCAAGAGCTTCTCGCCCGCGTCGAGACCGCACCGGCCCGTTGTCGGAGATGACGCGCGGTCGGGCGTCGGGGTACAGCTCGCGCCCGCGCTGGATGATGGTCTCGACGTCAGCCTCTTTCATGGCCTCACGTATTTCCCAGTGCACGATTGCCCGACTGAAACCGTCGAGCACCGAGCACAAGTAGTAGAAGGTGCCGGCCACGTTGAGGTAAGCAATGTCGACATGCCAGTGCTCGTGAGCGCGCAGCGGCTGCTCGAAGCTCGTGCCCTTCCGATTGGGCTTCTGATTCCAGCGGTCCAGCAGCCCTGCGCCGCGCAGCACGCGGTAGACGGTCGCGGGGCTGGTCGCGACGACGTCCTCGTCGAGCATCATCAAGGCCAATCGGCGGTAGCCGTCGAGCGGGTGCCCTTGGAAGTAGCTGATGATAGCAGTGCGCTCCCAGGGCTCGAGCCAGTGGTCGCGAGGAATCGCGGCATTGTGCTCGTTGGCCTTGCCGTAGCGCTTCTTCCAGTCGAAGAACTTGCCACGGGCCACGCCGATCCAGCGAATGAACTTGGCCTCCGCAAGCTCGGTTTTCAAAGCCCAGTCGCGGACGAAGTCGACAACCTCGTCGCGCACGTCATGGGGAACCCAGCGGCTGCTCAGGGCTCCCCAAGCTCTTTTTTAGAGTGACGTACTCCTCGGAAATCTCGGCGATGATGCCGTCTTTCCTGGCCAGCTTGGCCTCGAGCTGGGCGATTTTCTGCTCCAACTCCGCCTCACGGCTGGGTCGACTGCGCTCGCGACCCTCTGTGTCGAACGCGCGGGCCGCGTTGTCGACCAGCACCTTCTGCCAGTTGTAGAACATGCTCGGCTAAATGCCGTACTCGTCGCACAGGTTGGACACCGGCACTTTGTCGACCAGGTGGCGCCGCACGATGGCGGCCTTTTGATCGGCGGTGAAACTGCGGCGGGTTTTCTTGGACACTCGGACTCCTGCTCCTCCTCCTTATACCGGAAGTCGTTGGAGTCACGTTTCGGCTGAGGCGGGACAGAGGCTACAGAAGAGCATCGCCGTGACATTGTGGAGCGTTTCGGCGAAGCGAACCCGGCTCACGTCCTGGCCGGCGACTACTGGCAGTGGTCGACTGCTTAGCTGCCAGACAAGACGGGGCGCTGCCAGGGAGATCGGTTCGGCGGCCGAATGAGGGTGGCCCAGTACCCAAACATGTACGGCGCTTAGGTGTCTAGACTCGTGCTTGTACAAGTCCACGGCTAGCGCCGTCAAACGGGGCAAAAAGCGTCAATCGGCGACAACTGCTACCAGCAGCAACGAGGCGTTTTGCAATGACCCACTTGGCGGCTCAGAAATCCAAGCGATGAGATGAACGACGCACGATCGTCGAACAAAAGCGTAAGGCAGCGGACATTGCGGGACATGCGCCCCGCTCCACCGACGACGCAGACGGATTTCTTGATCGGTCTCTCGGCGTGCAAGCGCACGGCACGGCCGACGCTGGTCCCCATCGTTTGGAAGCAGCGGAAAACCGAAGCGTCGCCACCGCCTCAGGGCGTGCGGGCGACCTGGAAACCCGCTTCGATGCCGCGGGAAACCTGACCGAGATGTTGGCGCGACGCGACGGCGCGTGCTTGCCGCAAGGCGCGTCGTGCTGGCAGCGATTTCGCTATGGCTGGGACGAGCTGGGCAGACTAGACCGAGCACGGCGCTGGGACCTGCAAGGCGACGAACGCGCTAGCACGCTTGAGGAGTCCTTGCCTGCCCGACCTGCGGACGTAGACCTTCGAAGCACCTACAATTGTGGCGACGCTCGCGTGCTCAAAACAGCGACTGACGGCGCGGGGAATCAGTCGCACACGGTGTACATCAACGAAAACTACGAGCTTCGACGGACGTGGTGGGCTGATGGGGACTACGTGGTCAATCCCGACACCGTCACCGTTCGTCTCCCTGGAGCCGTGGTCGTCTACTCAGCGGAAGACCTGCCCAGCCTTACGAGCGGACGGCAGCATCTTTTCCTTCAACTCACTGACTACCTGCGCAGCTCGACCGCGACGATCGATCGCTCCACAGGCGAACTCGTCGAGTTATCCTCGTATCAGCCGTACGGTGCTATCGAAAGTGACTACCGACCCGCACGTTGGGGTGAGTTCCGAGAGAGCTACAAGTTCTCGGGCAAAGAGGAAGACATCGAAGTGGGCCTCACCTACTTCGGGGCAAGGTTCCTCGTGGGTGGGCTCTCGCGCTGGGCAAGTCCTGACCCAGTAACAATTCACCACTTGCGTGGTGATGCCAATCCGTACGCCTATGTGGGGGGCCGACCATTCACCGCCGTGGATCCGGATGGAAGAGAGATCCTCACGGTCATCGCAGTTGCAGCCGTCTACGGCGCAATCGTCGGCGGCGCCACGAGCGCGGTCGTGCAGCAAGCGACCACCGGAAGGGTGGACTGGGGATGGAAGGGCGTGGCCGGCGCTGCACTGGCCGGCGCGGTGTCCGGGGGTGTCTCCGGAGGGTTAGGCGCGGCGGGCGCCGGAATGTGGGCGGGAGCTATTGGGCAAGGCGCTGGGGCCGGGGTGGGTGCAGCAGTCAACGGTCAGGGATTCTGGGGCGTCGCGGGCGCGACCGTCTTGGGCGGGGTCGTCGGGATCGGAGGCAGCTGGGCGCAATCGAAGGTGTCGGACGCACTCATTGGAGTACTCGAGCCAACCGGCGTTTCTTTGGCCACCGCCATGCACCTTTCGTCGGCCGCGAGCGGCGTCGTGGTCGGTGCAGGCACGGGAATGCTAACCGAGCTGGCCATGGCTTCATTCGTCCCATCGTACAAGGCCGACTATGGGCGGGCTGCGGGTGTCGGCGCCACGTCAGCCGTCGCCGCCTATCTCGGTGCCGCCGTAACTGGACAAATCCATACCCCCAAGGCGTATGACACCGCTGACGACGCTGGCATAGCCGCAGCGCTGCGCAACCAGATTGACGCCAATGCCACCGGTCTAGAAACTGGAAGCCTCATCTATGAATGGGGCGGCTCTTTCTACTCCACACAGGGCGTCCGCTCGGATGCGAGCGATAGCATCGCCTGGGAAGGTGGTATGGACGACGCTTGGAAACCGATGGGCGCCAGAGAGGTCGGTTACCATCACTCTCACCCACCTTGGCCTGAAGGGATGGCAGCCCTGGACGGCTTCGCCAGGCATCTGGTTCCGACAGCCAAAGGAACGGCGGAAGAGAGAGGTGGTATCTATGAGCATGATGCGAACGTGGCGTACGCGCGCGGTGCTTTCGTCAACGCTCGCTTCGAATATACATCGTACATCAGCACGCACTATGGCTACCTCGACATTTACAGAGTTACGCCTGCCCACACCTATACCTTGCAGTCGCTCTACATCGGCGCACTGAGGTACTCGCAGATGAATCCCTCATTCCTCCAGATGGCGACTCAATGAGTCCAAGTACACGTGGCTTGAGCTGCGCCGTACTCTCGGCGGCGCTATTGGGTTGCTCTGCCAGCGGCGTCGCGCAGCCGGTATGCGCGAATGCCTCCAAGTGGCCCCTGTCGACGGCGTCAAACGCCCTCGTCGAGCGTGCAGCGGCCATGAACGAGGCGTCCCGGACTTGTCAGCTGCTCGAAGAGTCGCGGGGCGCAACATACCTCACTTTTTTGGTCCCCTCAGATCCCGACGGTAAGCCAGCCATCGTCGCTCTGGTCGCCTCCGCGAGTGGGAAAATAAGTGAATACAGCGCGCCGCTGGACGCACCGACGGCAAAGGAAATGGCCCGGAACTGTGAGCATGCATTCGCATCAGTTTCGACCGAATGCCGGCCCCCCGGCAGCGACGGGAGTTGGTTGCACTTGTTCCTTCCGGCGCCCCGAGGCCACTACGACATGCGAAGCGTCTGGAGTCCACCGACCACCGCGCGGGCGGGTAGACTTGTCGACCTTGGCGCCGCCGCTTTGAATTACGCCGGAGCTACCGAGGAGCTAAGGTACGTCAATTGGCGCACGCTCCAGCGCGCAAGCGCTGCATTAGGGGACTGACGCGCTAAGGTCTTTCGAGAACCCGTGTTCTGGCTCAGCGTGAACGTGACGGTTGGGGTTGGCAGCTAAGGGAGGCGGTTTAGTTTAGGCGACGGTGGCGTTTGGGTCGGAGGTTGAGCAGCGCGCCATTTGCCGCTGCTGGCGCCGACGCTCGCTGTTGATTGCCAGATTGATGTCGTAGAGCTTTGCAAAACTGACGTCATAGAGTTTTCGGGGAAATACCGAGCTGACGTCGTAGATCCGGGCCGAATAGGTCGTAGTCCGAGGTACGACAGCGGCGGCCAAATGATCAACGCCGCCGTAGCGCGCGGGGCGGCTACGACGGCGTTGGCCGGATGGAATGCTCGGCGGTGCAGAGGTGTTACTGCGGCAAGTCGGCCTCTTTGCGCCAGTGCGGCATGAGCAGGACGCGGTTGACGTGCTTGAGGTCGACGGATTTGGTGCGGTCGCGCACGGCCTCGAGCAGCGCTCCGAGGCAGAGGTTTCTGGCCTTGCGCAAGCCACCCTCGGACGAGCGGACGATGAGACCGAGCGCGTCGTCGGTAAAGGTGCCGTGGGAAAGGGCCACCTTGTCGAGCTCGGTCCGGATGAAATCGGCGATGCTGTCGGGAGCCAATTTCTTGAGCAAAACGGAGTAAGTGACCCGATTCTTCAGGTCCTCGTTGACGATGAGGGCGAGGCTTTGGAGCAGCTCGGGCTGCGCAACGAGCACCAGGCAGGTGTTGTTGGGAAAGTCCTCGAAGAGTAGCCGAATTTTGCGCAGGTTCGTGACGTCCATCAGGTGCGCGTCGTCGATGATGGGCGCCAGCATTTTGCCGGCGGCGTTCAGGCGGCGGGCCTCGGCGATGAGCCGGCGCTCGCAGCGCACGTCGTGCCCCTCGGCTTCGATCTGAAATGCCTCGCACAGGATGCGGAGAGTGCTGTGGTAGGTGTGCAAGGTGCGGTTGACGACCGGCGTCATGAGACGCTTGGGGTCGTACCCGCACAGCGCACGCTTGAGCACGCTCTTGCCGGTGCCGGGCTCTCCCACGATGAGGCAGAAGCCGCCCTGCTGGCAGTGCACTCGCACGATGTCGAGCACCTCCTGCTGCTGGGGCAAAAGCGTGATGTTTTCCGCAGAGAACGGTCTCGGGCGAGCCCGAAGTGGGCGCGGATCATGGCCGTCCTCCCGCGGTGCGGCTGGCGCCTCACTGCCGTCGTACGACTCGTGAGGCGTCGCCTTGGTCTTAGGACTCGGCTTTCGGTCATTGGCGATGAAGTCCACTGGGCGAGCCTCGCCCATGCGCTCGCCTTTGAAATACACGATCGCGCGGTCGAATAGCGGCTAAAGCGAATTTGCACCTTACGACCGCGGAGGTCGCGCGGGGCTTCGAAGCGGGTGTTCTTGAGAGAGAAGGTGTTGTCGGCGAGCACGCTGCGGTCTTGCTCGACGGAGAAGAGCTCGTCGCTCACGTCGCCCGGCGAGAGAAATCGGATGCGCCTCATGTCGAGCGCGAAGCGGTCGAGCGGCTTCATCCCGAGCGAGCTGTGCTCGCGCTGGTGGTACTCGTCCTCGAGCCAGCTGATGAAGGCGCGGTTGAGCGCTTCGAGGCTGGAAAGGTCGAGGTTTTTCGTCAGGAAGCCCTCGCGGACAGATCTGAAAAATCTCTCGATTTTTCCCTTCGCGGCCCCGTCGCGCACCGGAGCATGACAGAGAATCGTGCCCAGGCGCTGGCAAACTTGGTGATCGGCGACAATTACTCCTGCAGCTCGACGACAATTAGATTTGCAGAGTCGGGGGCGTGCTGACGGCGTGTGCGATGATCTAAATCCAGAGTCTTCGGCCAAGTAGCCGGCGACTTTGGAGCCCGATGGTCACGGACAAGCAGGTTCAGCTTTTGAGGGCTGAAAATGGCTGTAGGAAAGACTGTTGAGGCCGCCGCGGCGGCGGCCGGAATGAGCGCGCGCAGCGCGCACACTTGGAAGGCAGGCCCGCTGCCGTCGCAGGCGAAGAAGCCGCGACACTGGCGGACTCGCGAGGACGTCTTCGTCCACGTCTGGGACGCCGAGGTCGTGCCGCTGCTCGAGCGCGACCAGGACGGCATTCTGGAGGCGACGACAATTATCGAGGAGCTGCGCCGCGCGCACGGTCAGCGTTTCACCGACAAGCACCTGCGGACGCTCCAGCGGCGTGTTCGTGATTGGCGAGCGATGCACGGACCCGAGCGTGAGGTGTTCTTCGAGCAGGAGCACGTGCCCGGCCGAGAAGCGGCGGTCGACTTCACCGACTGCACGTCGCTCGGCGTTCGGATTGCTGGCCAGGTCTTCGCGCACCTACTCTTCCAGTTCTTGCTCACTTTCAGCCGCTGGCGCTCGGTCACGCTCGCATTCAGCGAGACGTTCGAGGCCCTGGTCTGCGGCCTCCAGGATGCCTTTTGGCGCCTGGGCGGCGTGCCCGAGGTGTTGCGTAGCGATAATCTGTCCGCCCCCGAGGCGCTCGTAGCCCAGCCTCATGTCGACCGGCTCGAGCGCCACGTAGATCGGAAGCCCCTGGCTGATCACGCGCTGCCGCCCAGGACGACAACGACCTGGCGCAAGAGCTCGGCGTCGAACCCCGCCTCGACGACCACCGCGGCCCCGCCCACCTCCAGCCGCAGCGATGCCTTCCGCGCCGGCACCACCCTCGCGAACACCGGACCGCCCGGAGCCGGCGCCGCCGCCTTCATCCACAGGTACGCCGACGAAGACGCCACGCCCATCCGCTCGGCCACCACGGCCACCCTATCCCCGGTAGCACGCACCTCCGCGATCAACTTTGCCCGCTGCTCAGCCGTGTACTGCTTCCGCATGCCCCCTTGTCCGACGTGTCGATAGCCGCCCGCCAGATGGGCTTGGCGCATCGGTTACGAAGCGCTGGACAACTTTTCGCGCCTCGTCGAGTGATGCCGGGCACTTGCTGCGAAAGTCGGTCTTCACTGTGCGGTTGTAGCGCTCGAGTTCGCCGTTGGATTGCGGGTAGTACGGCGACGTGCGCACGTGGGTCATGCCGGCGACGCGAATGAACTCCTTGAAGTCGCGTGCGATGAATCGCTTTCGCGCCTCCGGCCCTCGCACGGTCTTACAGCGCTCCTCCCCATACGCAACGAGCAGCTCCATGCCAACGCAACGACCGCTCCGTCCGCTCCGCGAGCTTATTCTTGTGCTCATCCAAGAAAGCATCGATGCACGCCTCACGTCGCTCATGCGGCTCGCTCTGGCAGAGGCGCTCGGCCTCGGAGAGCTTGCCACCGAAGGCCCGATCGACCACGTCGTGCGCTGCCTTCTTGCGGCGCGACGCGCTGCTCGGCTCGGGTAGGGCCGCGTCGGCTGCGGGCGGGACGATGCGGAAGGGCACGGGGTCCGAGCGCACTCGGCCTTTCCAGACTCCAGGCACTGTCGTGACACGCGGTCCGTAGACGGGATCGAGCTCGGCCGCGGTGTCCTCGGCGTTCTCGTAGACTGCGACCAGCTCGTATTCTCCGGGCGGCAGACTCGCGAGAGGCCGCGCGCCATCGACCCAGAAGCCGCGCCCCTCGACATAAGGCTTGGGTCCGACGGGCACGCTCCAGGTCACGGTCCATTCTCGTCCAGCTGCCAACGTCCGATAATGCTCGCGGGCGCGCACGGGCGCGTTGGGCGGCGCCGGTTCGCGCAGCGTCAGCAGGTGCCCGTCTTTGTCGCGGATCTCGAGCGCGCGGACCAGGTTCTGCTCCAGAAGATGGGCGCCGAGTGTGAGCTCGCCGTTCGGGCGCACGTTCACGAACGTCGCGCGCAGCTCGAGCGCCTCGTCGACGCCTATCGACGATCGCCCCAGAGCGAGCTTGAGCGCGAGCGAGTGAGCGCGCAGCGCCACCGCCCAACCAGGGAAATAGAGCACGTCGCCTTGCCAGAGCACCGGCCCCGAGCCCTGGTCCGTGGGGAGGTGCCAGGTCGGCTCACCACTGGGGAGGCGAAAGGCATGCAGGCCATCGTCGCCGTCGACCAACAACACTTCGCCGCGCGCGAACATTCGCCGAGGCACCGATAGAAAGGGGAGAGCGGCTGCTTCACGCCCGCTCGTGAGCTCGAAGCGCCCAATGCGTTGCGCGTCGAGATCCGAGACGTAGAGCGCGCCACGGTCGAAGAGCATGGCGGCGCGTCCGCGCGACGGATCGCCGAGCGGGCGCTTTTCGCGCAGCTCGCCGGTAGCAGCACCGAGCACCACCAGCTCCGGGCGATCCGACACCAGGTAGACGTCAGAACCCCAGGCGTGGAGCAGCGGCTCGTTGAAGCTGCCATCGAGCAGACGTTCCCAGCGGCGCGCGCCCGTTGATGGGTCGAGGGCGATGAGCAGCGAGCGGTCGACCCAACTACCCGCGGCGCCCTGCGCGCCCACGGAGGCGAGCGCGTAGAGCGTGGAACCCATCCACACGGGGGCGTGGCCGGGGCCGGTCGTTGGCGGGCTCGTCCACGGGGTCGTCCAAACTCGCCGCCCCGTCCGGATGTCGAGCGCGATGGCAGCCTCCTTGCTGCTCGAGCCGAAGACCCGCGTCCCAGCGGCGGCCAAGCCGCCCCATAGTCCGGCAACGTACTGCGACCAGAGGACATCTCCGGTCCGAACATCGAAGGCTTGCAAAGTGGCGGTGCCGTCGGCGGCTACGACCACACCCTCGGTGAGCACCGGGCACCCGACGAGCCAACCGGCAAGGCGCTTCTGCCAAAGAATGCGGCCGTTTCGGCGATCGAGCGTTGCTAGGCTGCCGGGGTAGTCACGCGGAGAGAGATCCGGCTCTGCCACCACTCGGGGCTGCAGCGCGATGACCAGCTCGTCTCCCAACAGCAAAGGCGCGCACTCGCCACGGAGCCCCGAGTCCCAGACCCGCTCCAGCTCGGCTCCGAGCGCCCCCTCACGCGTCGGGGGCAAGCTCAGCGCCGGCGCGCTCAGCGCGTGGGTCGTCGGTGGCGTGGCAACGCTCCCCGAGCCTGGTGACCCACACGCCAACGCTGCCACGCTCCCGAGAAGGATCACCCGCACTCCCGAGATGCTAGCATCGAGAGCTGCTCGAAGGGCGCTGGCGCGTGACGCGCCCGCCGCGCGTTCGGGGGCGCTCCGGTTGCTACCAGTGCCCTTTCGCGCCGCTCTGGTGCCGGCTACCGTCGCTGCCGCATGTATGGCCCTGAGCCCCCCGGCCACTTTACCCGGCATAGCAATCCGGGTGGCTATGCGTTTCTGGTGGTTGGCGACTGGTATCGAGTCGCTCGCGCGTTCGCGGACTACGAGCAGCAAGAACACCAGGTGGGCGAAACGTGGCGGTTCTTGGGCTGGAGCTACGCGGCCTACGACGACGGCCTCTCGCTCTACGTCTCGTTGGACGGCCAGCGAGAGTGGCTCATTCGTCTGCAGGACTGGCCCAACCGACAAGGACCCGTCATCGCAAGCTTCGGCGAGTACATCGTGCCGACAACTCGTGCCCCATGATTGCACGGCGCCGCCGATGATCGCGGGCAACGCTAGCTGACGCGGTCGGTCGCGAGCGGGCGAGTGAAAGCGTAAGTTTCCGTGCTCGCCGGGGGGACGTATTTGGCCACTGGCTCGCGCTGGTGGAGGGCTGTACCCCTTAGCGGAGCTCTAAGCTCGGGAGGCCTCATGCTACTGGCGCTCAAAGGCCGAATTTTTGGACTATTGCTGATTGGCACGAGCGGCGTGTGCTCGATTGCCTGCAGCATCGAGGCATCCGATCCCGGCACCTCCGGCGCTGGCGTTGCGGCGACGTCGGGCGGCTCGTCCTCGAGCGCCGGCACCGTCGGAGCACCGTCGAGTGGAGGCGCTGGCGCGAGCAGCGCAGGAACGGGCTCGGTCATTGGCACTCCCGGTGGCGCGAGCGCGACGGGCGGCGCGAGCGCGACGGGCGGCGCGAGCGCGACAGGTGGCACGAGCATAGGTGGCAGCGCGAGCAACGGCGGCTCCGCCTCAGCGGGCACCAACGCGGGCGGCAGCGGCACGGCGGGACCAACCCCCAGCGCGGGCTGTGGGAAGGCCACGACGTTGATGAACGGCCGAGCCAGCATCGACGTCGGTGGCACGATGCGCGAGTACATCCTGGCGGTGCCAACCGGTTATGACTCCGCGCGCCCCTACCGCTTGGTCTTCGGGTGGCACCCCCTCGGAGGCTCCGCGAGCCAAGTCGCCAACGGCGGCTACTACGGCCTCAAGAGCAAGGCAGACCAGTTGATCTTGGTCGCGCCGGAAGGGCTTCCGTACAACAATGGCTCGAGCCTTGGCTGGGGCAACACGAACGGAGGCGACATCGCCTTTCTTCAGGCCATGCTCGACCGATTTCGCGCGGAGCTTTGCGTGGACGAAGCTCGCATTTTCTCTACCGGCTTCAGCTTCGGGGGCATGATGTCCAACGCGGCTGGTTGCTCGCCCACCAGCATGATGCGCGCCATCGCGCCGATGGCCGGCAACTCGATGGTCAGCGGCTGCCTGGCTGGTGATCGCTCGGTGGCCATGATGGGCTTCCACGGCGATCACGACGGCGTCGTGAACATCAGCGGCGGCCGCACGGCGCGCGACGTGTTCGTCAAGCGCAACGGCTGCTCGAACGAGACCACGCCCGTCGCCGGCGGCTGGTGCGAAGGTCTCGCCGCCAGCTACAAGCCTTGCTCCTGCGTCAGCTACAACGGCTGCAAAGCGGGCTATCCAGTGATCTGGTGCGAGTACAACGCCGATCACATGCCCGCGCCCAGCTCCGGCACCACGCTGTGGGACTTCTTCTCGCAGTTCTGAGCGCAAGTCCGCGCGAGGCCCGCAAAATTCGACGCAGGTTGCGTCCGACCCACGCCGCTGCGAACCTACACAGATGGCTGGGTCTGCTGGAGTAGGGCGGGTTGTGGTCGCTGTCAGCTTGCTCGTGGGCTGCGGCTCGACCGATGCGAACGGTGGCGCGGGCGCAGCTGGGCAGGGCGCGGGCTCGAGCGGAGCAGCGCAAGGCGGGGACGCGGGTGCGGGTGGTGACGGCGGAGGAGAGGCGGAGCCCGTGCCCTCGCTCGATGGTCGCTGGGCGATGTTCTCGTTCGAAGATCCGGTCGGCGTCGAGCTCTCCGAGGAGTCGGGCGTCTTGTCGGGGCAAGGTTGTTATGGAGGCTTGCCGACGCCCAACCATCCGGAGATCCCAAGCACCTGCCAGCCGCTGACAGGTACGGCGAGCGGCCGCCACGTCCAGTTTGCCTTTGCGGCTGAGACCTACACCTATGCCGCCAACGTTTATGTCTCTGCCGACGGGCAGCGCATGGCCGGCGCTTTTCGCGCGAGCGGTGGCTGGGGAGTCTCCCCGTTCAGCTGGTTGCGCATCGGGGCCAACGACGGTTGGATGCCCCGCGCGGAGCCGGCAAGTGCCGTATCGCTCGCGCTGGAGGAGCGCAGCAACTGGTACGAGCTCGAGGGTTTGGTCGACGTCGACGGCACGCCCGGAAGGATCGACATCCTCGGCTACGGGCAGTTTCGAGCGCTTGCTGGGACGCTTGGCGCCTTCTGGGAGAGTGAGATGACGTGGAACGAGGCCGAGCAGACGTTGGTGGCTGGGCCCGTCCCTGAAACCAGCCCTGAGCTCCCCACTCAGCTCACGCTGCGCTTCCAGTCGACAGCGCTCGTTTCAGTAGACGCCGTGTTCCCATCCGGCGATACGACCACGTTCCAAGCGGCGCCGTTCAGCCAACGGTAACGCCTACCGCCGTTCGCGTTCGCTGGCCGATGCTAGCGCGAGAGGGCGAGCAGGTTCGAGCGCGCCGCGACGGCCTCAGCTATTGGCGGAACGGCTCGAAGAATTGCGCGACCGCGTTGGTGGCGAAGCAAGGCCAGACATCGTCCTCGGCCTTGCCCTCGAAGTGACAAAAGCGAAAGGGCGCCGCGCAGCCTTCGAGGTCGACGCAACCTGGATCGTCCGCGGCTTGCGCGGGACATTGTTCGGCGCTCACTGGCGTCGACGCTTCGCCGCATGCGTTCATGCCGGAAAGGATTGCGAACGCTTTGGTCCCGAATTCATCGCCTGCGACGTTCGCGCTGTAGCGGCTCTGGAGGCCGTGGATGAAGAGGAGCGGCGTGGGCTGCCATGCGTACTTGCCGTAGTAGGCGCCCACCACGGCCAACGCCCGAAAGCGCAGCGGGTTTTGGGCCTTGTCGCGAGCCGCTGCCCAAGACGTGAGCACGCGGCCGCCCGAACCGTTACCCGTTGCGAACACGCGACTCTCGTCGACGCACACGGAGGCGAGCAACTCATCCAAGACGCTCGTGAGAACGTTGGTGACCTTCGACACGGACTCGAAGCTGTACACGCCGCCCGCGCGCGCTTGAGGACCAGCGAGAACGTAGGCTTGCCCGATCCGCGGGTCCGCTTTGAACAGGGAGATTTCCCCTCCTCCACCGGTAGCGTGAAGGTGGATGAGCAACGGCCGAGGCATAACGCCGTCGTAGCCAGGGGGGAGAGCGAGCTGGGTCGAGAGCGAAATGGTGTCCGGAAGCGTCGGGGTGGCGCTCGCGAGCGCGCAGCCGGGGCTCGGGATCGGCGCGTGGGCGGAGGCCGCTCCGCCGTCTCCAGTCATCGACGGGCCCCCGCCTTCGCTGGGGCCCATGCCCGCCTCTGTTGCAGAAGTACCGGCTGTCGACTGTGGCGCTCCCCCTGCGTCCGCGCTCGCTGTGCCTGCGGTGGCGCCACCAACCGCGGCGTCGCCGCCGGCAGCGCCGGACCCGCCAGTGGCCGCGCTCGAGCCAGCTGCGGCTCCGCCGAAGGACGAGGGTCGGTCCCCTGCTCCGGCTTCGCCGTTGCCATGGGCGCTACCTCCGCACCCGGCCGTGCCCGTCGCGCCAGCGCAGGCCAAAACCAGCGCGGGCACCGCGCCTGTGGCCAATGCTCTACCCAAGCGACCCCGTACCATCATCACAGCATAAGGTCTCCGCCCCACCCCATCTACGGCGTTCGGTGGTGGTTAAGCAATCAAACGCCTTCCGCCGTGGTGGTGAAGTTCGGGCTCGTCGGTAGTTCACGGCGAGACTTGGCAGCGTCGTGTGCTTCACCAGCGCGCCGCCCAAAGCCGATCACTTCGCCCGCGACCACGCCACGCGTCCGTCACCGCCTCGCTGCGTCGCACTCCTTCGCGTAGCGCGCTCGGCCACCCGCTGTGCCGCACCAAGCCAAGCGCAGGAAACGACCGGCGTTCGTTGTCCCTCTTTCGCGGTCCCGGCGGGCGTTGCCCGCTGTGCGCTGGAGCCGACTGTGAGATTTGAACTCACGACCTGTGCTTTACGAAAGCACTGCTCTACCACTGAGCTAAGTCGGCGAAAGGAGCGGGAGGATACTTGCGGACGACCGTTAGTCAAGCGGAAGGCATTCTGCTAGGTTTCGCGCCGATATGAGCGGCAAGGTTCAGGGTTTTCGGTTCGGAGCGGTCTCGGCAGGTATCCGGAAAGACGGTCGTATCGACCTCGCGCTGGCCGTGTGCGACCGTCCGGCCGTCACGGCGGCCCTGTTCACGCGCAACCTGGTCAAGGCGGCGCCGGTGCTGGTCGCGGCCGAACGCGCGAGCGCCGGGTTGGCTCGGGCGGTTTTGGCCAATGCTGGCTGCGCGAACGCGGTCACGGGCGAGCAGGGCATCCGCGCGGTGCAACTAACGACGGCCGCGATCGCCAAGGCGCTGGGCGTGTCTCCCGAAGAAGTGCTGCCCGCCTCTACCGGCGTGATCGGCGCGCACCTGCCGGTCGAAAAGATCAACGCGCAAGCCGCTGCCTTGGCCGACAAGCTCACGGCCGAAGGTCACGAAGATTTCGCGCAGGCCATCTGTACGACCGATCGCTGGACCAAGATCGCCGAGGCCGAGGCCGAAGGTGCCAAGGTGCTGGCCATCGGCAAGGGCGCCGGCATGATTCACCCGGACGTGGGCGGGCTGCCGCACGCCACCATGCTGGTCTTCATCTTTACCGACGCCGTAGTAGAGCAGCCGGTGCTCGCGCGCGCGCTGACCGAAGCCAGCGAGGTCACCTTCAACGCCTGTAGCGTCGACGGCGACACCAGCACGAACGACACCGTGGTCGCCATGGCCTCGGGCGCCTCCGGCAAAACGCCGAGCGAAGCCGCGCTCACCACCGCGCTCACGAAGGTGTGCGACGTGCTGGCGCGCTCCATGGTAGCCGACGGCGAAGGCTCGAATCACGTTGCCGAGATCAAGATTGTCGGCTTGGCCAACCGCGCGGACGCCAAGACGGTCGCCAAAACGGTCGCGACTTCCATGCTGGTCAAGACGGCGCTGTTCGGCGAAGACGCCAATTGGGGCCGCTTGTTGGCCGCCGCAGGGCGCGCCGGCATCGCGTTCGATCCGCGACGCGCGGCCATCTCGGTCGGCGGCATCGCCATAGTCAAAGACGGCGCGCCCATCGGAGCCGACGCCGAGAAGCTCGCCAACGAGGTGCTCAAGCGCCCGAGCTACAGCATCGAGCTCACGCTGGGAGACGGCCCGGGCACCTTCGCCTACCTGACGAGCGATTTGGGCCACGGCTACATCGACGTCAACGCCGGCTACCGCTCATGACCGCGAGCGCGCTCGGTCGCACCGGCGCGCTCGTCGCGTTGACTGGGCTAGCCAGCGCGCTCTTGGGCTGCGGCGCCGAGCGCGGCACGATCGGCGCGTTGCTCGCGCAAACGCCCGAGCGGCAGCTGGTGCTGCGCGAAGTGCCTGCTCAGCTCGCGGCCGCGCGCGCTGGCCTGCAGCCGGGTGACGAGCTCTTGCTGATCGACGGGCGCGACGTGCGCGAGCTGGACGAGCGCGGCGTTCACCGGGCGTTGGCCGGTGAGGTGGGCGACCCGGTCAAGCTGACATTGCTGCGTGAAGGCCGGGTAATTCGCGTGACTTTGCGGCGCACGCCGCGCCCCAAGAAAGTGTAGTCTTGCCTCGTGGCGTCGTCCGGCGAGCAGTACGAGCTCTTCCTCACGTTGGCCGGGCCACGCATCGCGGCGGCGCGTGACGGCCTGCAGGCGAGCCCGGCCGAGCGCGACGCCAGCCTCTCGAGCGCGCTCGTTCCGTTGGCCGTCGACGCAGCGCTGCTCGGCGCCGATGGACTACGCGAGCTTGCCTTGGCGATCGCGCGCAGCGGCGCTGGCCCGCGCGACAAGCTCACGGCTGCTTTGGACGAGCTGGAGCGTGCGACTCATGAGCTGCAGCACGGCGACGAGTCCGGCGCTCGTACCGACGAGTCACGTTTGCGCCAGCTCGCGAAGGAGCTGCTGACCCAAAGCGGCGGCTCGATTGTCTCCCGCGGCGCGCCCTCTCCGGTAGCCCTGCCCACCGCGCAGGTCGCGGGCGCGGATCCGGACAGCATCTGGGAGCCCAGCTTGGCCGAGGACATGCTGGCGGCGTTCTTGGACGAGTGCGGCGAGCGCACCGACTCGCTCTCCGAAAGATTGCTGCGCTTGGAGCAAAACGCCGACGATCGCGAGCTGGTGAACGAAATTTTTCGCGACCTGCACACGCTGAAGGGCTCCAGCGCCTTCGCCGGCCTGACCAAAATGAATCGGGTCGCCCACAAGGCAGAAGACCTGATCGGCGCGCTGCGCGAAGGCCGCCGCAGCGTCGACAAACCGCTGGTCGACCTGCTGCTCGAAGCCCTCGACGCCTTGCGCGCCATCGTCGCCCGCGCCCGCGCCCGCGCCCCGATCGACCTGGACGTCACCGACCTCACCGCCCGCCTCGCCAACCCGTCCTTGCCCAAGGCGGCTCTCCCCCCCTCACCCGCGCATTCCCCTTCCCCTTTCCCCGCTTCCGCCCCCTCGCCAGCTCCCGCAGCCGCCTCGACGCTCCGCATCGAATTCGAAAAGGTCGACCACCTGCTGAACCTCGTGGGCGAAGTCGTGCTCGCTCGTTCCCGGCTCAACAGCGCGAGCGAAGTGCAGACGTCCATTTTGCACGAGGTCGGCGCCGTTCGAAAGCGCGTCACCTCCCTACGCGGCCTCAACGGCAGCGCCGCGCCGTTGAACGACGAGCTCGAGCGGCTCGAGCGAGTGCTGCGCGAAACCTTCGGCGAGGTCGAAATGGGCCTCGGCGGCTTGGGGCTCGCGGTCGGGCAGCTGCGCGACACGGTGATGAAGCTGCGCATGGTGCCGATTGCGCGGCTTTTTTCCAAGTACCAGCGAACCGTGCGCGAGCTGGGCAGCAAGCTGGGCAAAGAAATCACGGTCGAGCTCTCGGGCGCCGAGACCGAGCTCGACAAGGTGCTGGTCGAGCGGCTCGAAGATCCGTTACTGCACCTAGTACGGAACGCCGCCGATCACGGCATCGAAACGCCCGCCGAGCGCGAGCGCGCCGGCAAGCCGCGCGCCGGTCGTGTGGTGCTTTCGGCGAGTCAGAGCGGCGGACAAATCGTCGTCGCCATCCGCGACGATGGGCGGGGGCT
>DATAKF010000501.1:0-2719 GCA_036261775.1 Polyangiaceae bacterium
GATTCGCGCCCGAAGCTGAGCCGCAGGCGAAGCGCAGGCAGCCCGACCATCCCCCTCCTACGCAAGCGGGCCCCTTGGGCCCGCAGCGGAGGAGGAGGGATTCGAACCCACGGTACCCTTGCGAGTACGCCGGTTTTCAAATTCTGTCCCGCCTTCTGCACGGGGTTGCACCGACGGAAATCCCCGAGGATCTGAGGCCTCCGCGACCAAAAATTTGGCACCGAGCGGCACTGAGCGGCACCGCGACCAAACTTCCGACCAAGCCCGCGACCAAGCGACCAAGCCGATTTTTGGTCGCGACCTGGAGGGCGCGGCGGAGCGGTTGGTGGAGGCGGTGGCAGAGGGGGCGGCGGAGAGCGTGGAGTTGGCGAAGGGAGCTGGTGGTGGTGGTGGTGGTCGGCGACGACAGGGTGCAGCGCGCTGTTGCGCTCGTGGGCGCTCTGCTCACGTCGCGTCCTACATCCAAGGACCTGGCGGCGACCAACGGGCTCCGAAGTCCTGCGCGGCGCCAGCGGCACGTAGCGCCTGGCCGACGAAAAGCTCGACCAGATCCATGGTGGCTTTCAGGTCAGCGGCTCCGGTGATGCCGGCTTTCTTCACGAAGGCCGTCCACTGCACGTTCTTGGTGGCGTCGCCCGTGAATTCAGCCCTGAAAGCCGTCGGGGTATCCGCGGGCAGTCTCGTGCCCCTCCGCGCGAACGTGGCCGAGATCGCGTCGACGAGCAGTTGGCCTTCGAATTCAAACAGGTTCGATAGCGCAGCGAGGTCGTAGAAGTCCTTCATGCGCGTGTTGGCGAGGCCTAGCTGAACGAGGGCTTCGAGCTTCTCAGCGACGACTGTCTCCTTCGGGTAGGCGCGCAGCTGAGGCCCCGGGAAGTGGAGCAGTGGCGGGAACTCGACCACCTGCGCCTCAGGCGTGACGGCGTCGCCAAAGCCCACGTCGACTTGAAGCCGCACCCGTGCGTTGGTGATGCGCGCAATCATGACGAGCCGGATGCCGCCGTAGAGCTGGTCCTCGCGGATGGGCTCCACCTTGAGCGAAGAGGCGTCGAAGACAACACCATCATCATCAACATCGAGTGCGACCACTTCGGTGAAGATGGAGCGTAGTCGTTCGACGCTCGGCTCGCCGAATCCCAGCAGGTCCATGTCGCGCGTCGCCCGGTGCGCGTGCCCCGTCCAGAGCGTGAACAGCGCCGCGCCTTTCAGCAGAAAGAGGCCGGCATGCTGCGATTTCGTCAAACGGTAAAGTAGGCGCTCGTTGGCGTAGCGCATTAGCAGAAGCTGAAAGTCGTCGCCACGTCGCTTCGCGAGTTGAAGCAGCCGTGCGCGAACCGAGGCGCCGACGTCTTTGTGCGGCTCCTTCACGCCAACGCCTCCAGGTAGGGCCGCATAAAAGGGTAGATGCGGTCGGCCTTGGCGGCAGCGACCAGTGCATCCACGCCACCGCGGTGCATGCGCAGGTATTCACGAAGCGCTGCTAGCGCAACATCGAGGCCCACGTGTCGACGGTATCGGAAGCAGTCGGCCACCGTCTTGGCTGGCGTGGTGAACTTGACGCGCACGCCCTCGATTGTGCGTGTCTCCACGCCGTGGTTGAGAGCATTGCCGCTGGCTCGCACGATCTCGAGTTTGGGGCTCTTGATGGCTGGCCGCCATGCCTTACGGTCGATCAGAATCCAGACCGCGTGCGGCGCTTCCGTCGTGAGGTCATGCAGCTGCAGCGCGCTGAGCAGGCTGATGGTGGCGTGCGGCACGCGCGCAGCCACCTGCGCGATGGAGTGCAGCTCGGTCACGGGCGCATCGCTCAGCCGGTACACGCCGCGCTCTACGTGCTCAAGCAGCCCCCGCTCGGTCATTCGGCGCAGGTAGGCCCGCGGGATGCCGGCATCGTCGAGATCCCGAGCCCGCAGCGGCCCGCTTCGGGCCATTTCGAGCAGCTTCTGAGCCTTGGAGGGCGTTCTAGCCATGATACGAAACAGTGGTCAAAAATAATTCGGACCGAGGAGTAGTATCATGTCGCTCCGACGTCTGCAAACACGCTCACGTCGGCGCCAGCTGGACCTAACCTGCGCCGACCACCCAGCGGCGACTAGGGTTCCTCAGGCTCGTTGTCCTCGAACAGTTCGGCAGCGAGGTCGTTGAGCAGCCCGGCCGCCAATGCCGCCTGGAAACGGGCTTGATGGCGGTCATGGCTGGCATCGTACAGGGCCTCTCGCCAAGGCCATTCGGGTCTCTCTTCGGCGTTCCGCTGCGTAGTGAGGTCGGCCTCGCACAGCAGGTAGTCGAAAGCAGCGATCTCATCGCTGTCTCGTTCGGTTAGCTCGTACCTTCCCTCGTTCGCGAGCCGAACCATCACTAGCCGCGGGATGATAGTCGTATGCGCGAGCAGGGAGCTGGCGCAACGGAGCCCTTGATCCCCCGAGCTTCAGCCCTCGCGCTTGCCAGAACACTTGCCAGAATCAGGGGTCACGCCGGGCCATTTCTGACCACACGTGACCACGCACCCGACCGCGCGCCGCGCACGCCACGAACGCGCGAACCTCTCGGAATCGCGCGTTCTCTGGCGGAGGAGGAGGGATTCGCGCCCGAAGCTGAGCCGCAGGCGAAGCGCAGGCAGCCCGACCATCCCCCTCCTACGCAAGCGGGCCCCTTGGGCCCGCAGCGGAGGAGGAGGGATTCGAACCCACGGTACCCTTGCGAGTACGCCGGTTTTCAA
>DATAKF010000287.1:0-6661 GCA_036261775.1 Polyangiaceae bacterium
CAGCACGCCACGTCCATCGAGCTGTGCTTGTACGAGAACGAAACCTCGCCTGCGGAGCTGATCCGCATCCCGCTGCAAGAGCGCACCAACCGAGTGTTTCACGTCTACTTGCCCGACGTCAGGCCCGGTCAGCTCTACGGCTACCGCGTGGACGGCCCGTACGCGCCCGAGCAGGGGCACCGCTTCAACCCGCAAAAGCTGCTGCTCGATCCGTACGCCAAGGCCATTTCGGGTGAGGTGCGAGGCTTGGACGAAATGTTCGGCTACCGCATGCGCGACCCGCAGACCGATCTGTCGAAGAGCGAGCTCGACAGCGGCCCGTACATGCCCAAATCGGTCGTCGTCGAGACGGCTTTCAGCTGGGGTGACGACCGCCCGCCGAACGTGCCGTGGAGCCGCACGCTGATTTACGAGTGCCATGTGCGCGGCATGACCATGCGCCACCCCGACGTGCCGGGGCACCTGCGTGGCACGTACCTGGGTCTCGCTTCCGATGCCATCATCGATCACCTTCGCGCGCTCAACGTGACGGCGATCGAGCTCTTGCCGATTCACCACCCTGCCGGTGAGCGGCGGCTCGAAGATCTGAACCTGACCAACTACTGGGGCTACAACACCATCGGGTTCTTCGCGCCCGACCCGCGTTTTGCCACGGGCGCGCGCGGCCAGCAGGTGACCGAGTTCAAGACCATGGTGAAGGCGTTTCACCGCGCTGGCATCGAGGTGCTGCTGGACGTTGTCTACAACCACACCGGCGAAGGCTCGCAAGACGGCCCGACGGTGTGCTTTCGCGGCATCGACAACGCGTCCTACTACCGCCTGAATCAGCAAAACCCGCGCCACTACGTCGACTTTACCGGCTGCGGCAACAGCTTGAACGTGCTCAACCCGCGCACGCTGCAGCTGGTGCTCGACAGCTTGCGCTACTGGGTCACCGAGATGCACGTCGACGGCTTCCGCTTCGACCTGGCGTCCACGCTCGCGCGCGACCCTTACGAATTCGACTCATTTTCGCGGTTCTTCGCCCTGGTTCAGCAAGACCCGGTGCTGCAAAAGGTCAAGCTCATCGCAGAACCGTGGGACTTGGGACCGGGCGGCTACCGCCTGGGCGGCTATCCGCCGGGCTGGGCCGAATGGAACGGCCGCTACCGCGACTGCATCCGTCGCTTCTGGCGCGGAGACGAAGGCCAAGTGCCGGAGCTGGCGTCGCGCCTCTCCGGCTCGAGCGACATCTTTCACGGCGGCGATCGCGGGCCGTACGCCAGCATCAACTTCGTCACCTGTCACGACGGCTTCACGCTGAAAGACTTGGTCAGCTACGACCGCAAGCACAACGAAGCCAACGGCGAAGACAACCGCGATGGCAACTCCGACAACGCCAGCAAGAACTGGGGCGTCGAGGGCGAGACCCGCAGCGCCCAGGTGTCGCGCCTGCGTGAGCGCATGATGAAGAACATGCTGGCCACGCTGGCCTTCTCGCAAGGCGTGCCGATGATTTCGCATGGTGACGAAATCGGCCGCAGCCAGAAGGGCAACAACAACGCCTACTGTCAGGACAATGATCTGAGCTGGCTGCAGTGGGACCTGGATCCGGCCCAAGCGGATCTGCTCGATTTTGCGAAAAAGGTGTTCGCGATCACGCGCACCAACCCGCTGTTTCGCCGTCGCCGCTTCTTTGCAGGCGGCACAGTTTCCGCTACGGGCGTCAAAGACGTCTCCTGGGTGCGGCCGGATGGCGCCGAGATGACCCTGGAGGATTGGGGAAACCCCAAAAACCACATCCTGGGCATGCTCATCCCGGGTGAGGCATCCGACGACGTGGACGAGCGCGGCCGGCCGAATCAAGGCCAGTCGCTGCTGCTCTTACTGAACGGCAGCAATCGCTCGCATAAGTTCGCCCTGCCAAGCCTGCCCCAGAAGGGTCACTGGCAGGAGGTCGTGAACACCGCCCAGGCGACGCAACGCATCCAAAAAGGCAGCGGGATCAATGTTGCGCCGCACTCACTTGTGCTGCTTTGCTACCTCCTCGACTGATGGCTTCCTTTATCCGCACCCCCAGTTTTCAATCGTCCGACCCTGTCTTGCTGGGGGACGTACAGAAGCTCACCAGTCTGATCGAAGATCGCTGTCACGAGCCCCACGCAGTGCTGGGCGCGCACCCGGCCGAGCACGCTGGTGGGTCGGGCGTGGTCGTGCGCGCGTTCCATCCGGACGCGACCGGTTGCGAGGTGGTCATGGGCGGCAGCTCGTGGCCCATGGCGCTCCTGGCGGGCGGCGTGTTCGCGGTGTTCCTGGCGGGCCATCGCTTACCGCTCGACTACAAGTTGCGCTTTCGTTTCGCCGACGGCCAAACCTGGGAGCGCGAAGACCCGTACCGTTTCTTGCCCTCGCTGGGCGACATCGACCTGCACCTCATTGGTGAGGGTAACCACCGCCGTTTGTGGGAAGCGCTCGGCGCGCACCCCAAGACCATGAACGGCGTGCACGGCGTGGCGTTCGCGTTGTGGGCGCCCAACGCTCAGCGCGTCAGCATCGTCGGTGACTTCAACCGCTGGGACGGCCGCTTGGTGCCCATGCGCGCCTTGGGCGGCTCCGGCGTTTGGGAAGTCTTCGTGCCTGGCGTCGGCGCCGGCATGCTCTACAAGTTCGAGCTCAAGACGAAAGACGGCGCGCTGCGCCTCAAGACCGATCCGTTGGCGCGCGAGATGGAACATCCGCCCGCCACTGCCTCGCGCGTCAGCGTGAGCAGCCACGCCTGGCGCGACGAAGCGTGGATGAAGTCGCGCATCGGCAAGGACGTCCAGCGCGAGCCCATCAACATCTACGAGGTGCACCTGGGCTCGTGGGCGCGCGTGCCGGAAGAGGGCAATCGCTGGCTTTCCTACCGCGAAATCGCGCCCCGCTTGGTCGAGCACTGTCTGCGGCTGGGCTTCACCCACGTGGAGCTGATGCCGATTGCCGAGCACGCGTTTTACCCGTCTTGGGGTTATCAGGTGACGGGTTACTTTGCGCCCACGGTGCGCTACGGCTCGCCCGACGACTTTCGTTTCTTCGTCGACTACTGCCACCAGCACGGCCTGGGCGTGATTTTGGATTGGGTGCCGGCGCACTTTCCCAAGGACGATTTCTCACTGCGCCGCTTCGACGGCAGCGCGCTCTACGAGCACGAAGACGCGCGCCGCGGCGAGCACCCCGACTGGGGCACGCTCATCTTCAATTTTGGTCGCCTAGAAGTGCGCAACTTCTTGGTCGCCAACGCACTGTATTGGCTGCAGGAGTTTCACATCGATGGCCTGCGCGTCGACGCCGTCGCTTCGATGCTGTACCTCGACTACAGCCGCAAAGACGGCGAGTGGGTGCCGAACCCGTACGGCGGTCGCGAGAACATCGACGCCATCGAGTTTTTGCGCATGTGCAACGCCGTCATCCGCCAGGAAGCGCCGCACGCCTTCACGATCGCCGAAGAGTCGACGGCGTGGGGCGGCATCACCCGCGCGCCCGAAGAGGGCGGCCTGGGCTTTCACTTCAAGTGGAACATGGGCTGGATGCACGACACGCTCGGCTTCTTCCAAAAAGAGCCGGTGCACCGCAAGTTCCACGTCGACCAGCTGACCTTCTCGATGCTGTACGAGTACACCGAGAAGTTCATCAACAGCATCTCTCACGACGAAGTCGTGCACGGCAAAGGCTCCGTCATCGACAAGATGCCCGGAGATTTCTGGCAAAAGCTGGCCAATTTGCGGCTTTTGATCGCGTATCAGTTCACGCGCCCCGGCAAGCAGCTCATGTTCATGGGCACCGAGTTCGCGCAGCACAACGAGTGGAACCACGACGCCAGCCTGGACTGGCACATCGCCGACCACCCGCAGCGCAAGGGCCTACAAGACTTCATCGCCGAGCTGGCCAAGCTGTACAAGAACACGCCCGCCCTCTGGCGCGGCGACCCCACGGGCGAAGGCTTCGAGTGGATCGACTGCACGGATCGCGAGAACACCGTGCTGACGTTCATGCGCAAAGACGGCGCCGACTACGTCATCGTCGTCCTCAACTTCACGCCCGTGCCACGCGACAACTACCGCATCGGCGTGCCCACCGCCGGCCGCTACGTCGAGAAGCTCAGCAGCGACGACCTGCGCTTCGGCGGCAGCGAATACCAGACGACCACCGTCGCCGAGACGGATCCGATCGCGGCGCATGGTCGGCAGAATTCGATCAAGCTGCAGCTGCCGCCTTTGGGCTGCCTCATCTTGGCTCCAATGCGCTGATTCTGCGGGGGGCTGCAGGCTTGCAGCTTGATTGCAGAAGCTAACGTGGCGGAGCCAGGTGCCGCTGGGCGTGATCGTGACCGTGATCGTGGACGCGCCGCCTTCGGCGGGCGCGGGAAGGTGGACCGCCTTCGGCGGGGGCCGGCCTGCGGCCGGGGTGGACCGCCTTCGGCGGGGCCGGCCTACGGCCGGGGTGGACCGCCTTCGGCGGGATCCGGCCTACGGCCGGGGTGGACGCCTTCGGCGGGATCCGCTGCGCGGGTGGACGCCTTCGGCGGGATCCGGCCTACGGCCGGGGTGAGCCGCCTTCGGCGGGTCCGACCTTCGGTCGGGGTGGACCGCTTCGCGGGTGTCCAGCCTGCGGCTGGTGAACCGCCTTTGGCGGGTTCCGGCGCAGCCGGTTCACCCATTCCCGGCGTAGCCGGTTCACCCATCCCCGGCGTAGCCGGTTCACCCGCGCAGCGGATCCCCGGCGCAGCCGGTTCACCTATTCCCGGCGCAGCCGGTCCACGATCCCCGGCGTAGCCGGTTCACGATCTCGATCGTGGAGGCGACTAGCGGCTAACGGCTTGGCTTGCTCGTGTGGGCCTCAGGGTATCAGTGTCCTCGCTGCCGTCGAGGCCAAGCCGGCTGCGCCGGTGCTCGCTGCGCTCGCAGCCTCGACTGCAGCTGCGGGCACTGCTGGGGGCTGGTTATGGCTCGCAAGCAGGCGAGACCGAAGGAGCACCACATGGCATTTCAAGTTTCGGAGCTGAGCATTCAATTGGTCGAAGCGCTTGCGCCGTTGATGCCGCGCATCAAGCAGCGGGATCGGTCGCTCGCGGATCAGTTGTCGCGCGCGGCGAGCAGCATTTCGCTCAACTGTGGTGAGGCAGAATTTTCGGATCCGGGTAATCGGAGAGCGCGGCTGTTCACGGCGGCGGGCAGCGCGGGGGAGACGCGCAATGCGCTGCGGCTGGCGGTGGCTTGGCGGATTGTGCGGGCGGGCGAAGCGGACAGCGCGCTACGGCTGCTGCGGCGGATTCTCGCGATACTTTGGAAGATGACGCGGGGGTGAAAGCGCAACGGGCGGTGACGTTGGCTTTCCTAAAGCCAAGGTCTTAGTCAACGGAAGCGATAGCGCGTCAACGCGTGCTCGCCCGCGGAGCGAAGCTGGCTGTTGGTGATGGCGCTCTTCAGGTCTCGGCTGGCGCTGGCGGTAGAGAGGCGCGGGAAGAGTGCGAGGTAGTCTTTGCGCGAGAACCAGCGGTGCCCGAGCTGGGCGCGGGCTTTGGCGATGCGCGTCTTGCTGGTTTCTGGCTGCGCGCGGAAGCCAGCGCTGCCGCGCTGGAGCGCCAAAAAGAGGATCTCGAGCATGAAGTCGAGGAAGGGGTCGCAGCGGCCGAGGCGATCAGATGCGGCGAGGGCGTCGTAATAGTCGGCCTGGTGCTCGCGAATGAGGGATTCGGTAGGGACGTAGGCGAACGCTGGCGAAGAGCGCAAGAGAAGCGCGTGTTGCCACAGCCGCCCGATGCGGCCGTTGCCATCGCTAAATGGATGAATCAGTTCAAGCTCGTAGTGAAAGACAATGGCCTGCACGATGAGCGACGCCGTGCGCTCCGCACGCAAGAAGCGGAACAGGGCCTGCACTAGGTCCGGCACGCGGTGCGGCGGAGGCGCGAGATGGGCGACGCGGTCCCCTTGCCTGACCCCGACCTGTGTGAGGCGGAACCGACCGGCATCGGGAACTAGCCCGTCCATCAGCCCGCGGTGTGCCATCAGTAGCGAGCGCTGATGCAGCGGGTTCCATTGGGCCACGCGCTCGTACGCCGTGTTGGCGTTCTGTATCTCTAGAATCTCGCGCCGTTCCCCACGCACTCGCTTGCCGTCGAGCACCGCCGTCGCCTGGGCAAGCGACAGCGGGTTGCCCTCGATGGCGACCGTATCGAGCACGGTCCGCACGCGGTTCTCTCGCCTCAACAGCGGTGTCGGTACCGGTTGCCCCAGTGCACCCTCCCAGGTTCCCAGCAGCCGCTCGACTTTGCCGAGCGCAGTGGCAGCGGGCAAGGAAACGGAAAACGCCGGCTTCGACACGCCCTGATAGTATCATTTGATACTATCAGGAGTGCCCCGGATGTGGTCTTGCCCCGCCTGCGGCGGGCGCGGGACCTGGCACTGACTCAAATACAGAGCTCGTCGGCGCCGCGCTTGCACACGTCGCGCCACTCGACGCTGACGACCTCCCAGCCGGCTCGGTCTCGCGCTGCGTTCACGAACAACTGCGAGCCCTCGCACCAGCGTATCGAAGCCCGGAACCGCCGTGTAGTAAACCCCCAGGTAGGGACGAAGCGACGGCCGTTCGGGTAGCAGCAACGCCAACCGCACTTCGAAGGCGCGATGGCTCACTACAAGGTGAA
>DATAKF010000503.1:0-5894 GCA_036261775.1 Polyangiaceae bacterium
GATTCGCGCCCGAAGCTGAGCCGCAGGCGAAGCGCAGGCAGCCCGACCATCCCCCTCCTACGCAAGCGGGCCCCTTGGGCCCGCAGCGGAGGAGGAGGGATTCGAACCCACGGTACCCTTGCGAGTACGCCGGTTTTCAAAACCGGTGCCTTCAACCGCTCGGCCACTCCTCCGTGGAGTGGGCGGTACGTAGCACGATTCTTGGGTGCGAAGCGCCATTCGTTGGGGTTTCTGGGGGAAAAGAGGCACTTTTGTGCGACTGACCGGTGGTTGAGGGGGCGTCGGCGTTGGTGGCCGGCGACGAGACAGCGTTGACGGTGGCATAGCGGGCCGCTGCAGCGCGCAGAGTAACGCTGACCGTGCGTTGGGGCGTTGCGCGCGAGTCGCAATGTCGGGCGTGAGCGCGTGTCGGAGGTGGCTGCGCTCAGCAAGGCAGTGACTGCAGAGCCAACCACATGCGAATCGCGCCGCGCGCCGCGCCTAGGCAAGATGCTTGCGCGTGTGTGTCGACGTGTGGAGGACGAAGCCGCGGCGTGCGCGCAACGTTGCGTATCGCCACGATCGTTGATGGCGAGCGACGAAACTTTCTCTCGAGACGAAAGAGAAGCGCGGGTGTTGCGTGCGTGGCATAGAGCCGTCCCTCGCGGAAGGACCCGCGTGCGGCTCGATAAGGAGAAGGGCATGAAGAGCTCCACTACGGCGTGGCTAGCAGTGGTGTGTTTGTCGCTCCTGGCGGCCTGTGGCGGCGCCTCGGACGCAGGCGAAGAGCAGGGCGAGCAGCAGGCATTTCTTGCGGGATCTAGCGCGAAAGGCCCCATTCCAGCGGGCTTGCCGGCTCGCGTTTTGGTCGGTCTGTTCGAAGATACGGGCAGCACGTGGATGAAGAACAGCGGCGTGCGCTGGGACGCGCGCTACCGCTACCTCACGAAGGGCTGGGTCAACAATTGGGGGTTCGGCGCGTACGACGGAGGTTTTGCGCTGAGCTATTTTCGCGAGTGCGATGCACAGGGCGCCGTGCCGGCGGTGCAGTACTACCAAGTGTTCGCCGAGCCTGGTGGAGGCGAAGCGGCGACACTGCAGAAGGTGCAGAACGCCGCGACGATGCGCGCCTACTTTGGTGACTTCAAGCTGCTGATGCAGCGAGCCAAAGACTTTGGAAAACCGGTGCTCATTCTGCTCGAGGCCGACGCATTCGGATTTCTCGAGCAGCAGTCCAACCACAACACGAGCGCTCCGGCCGCGATTGCGTCGTCCGGCATGCCAGAGCTGCAAGGCTTACCCAACACCGTTGCTGGCTTTGGATTGGCCTTTTTGCAGCTGCGCAAGGCCGTTGGCGCGAGCAACGCAGTGCTCGGCCTGCACATCTCGGCCTGGGCCAGCGGCAAGGACATTGCCGCCTTCAGCGTTACGGATGCGCTGCAGCCCGAGGTCGACAAGGTGTACGGATTCTTGGCACCGTTCGGCTTGGCGGCGAACGTTACCGGTCAACAGTTCGATGTGCTGGTCGGCGACCCGCTCGATCGCGACGCAGACTTCTACAGGCTCACCCAAAATTCGAATCGCTGGTGGGACGCTAGCGACACCGCGTCCATCTCGTCTCGCAGCTTTAACCGCTATGCGGAGTGGCTGCGGCTGTGGAACGTCAAGGCGCAGAAGCGTTGGGTGCTCTGGCAAATTCCGCTCGGCAACTCCAACTCCAAGAACGTGTACAACAACGGTGGCGCCGCGGAAGGCTACAAGGACAATCGTCCCGAGTACTTCTTCGGCTCGGGCACCGCACACATCGAAAAGTTCGCGGAAACCGGCGTGATTGCCCTGCTTTTTGGCGCCGGAGCAGGCGGCCAGAGTACGTACACGAACGATCCGTACACCGACGGGCAGCTGTTCATGAAGAGTCGCGCTGGTGCGATCGTCAACGCTGGCGGCGTGCCGCTGGCAACGTCGTCGACCCCCGCTTGCTCGGCGGTCGCTGGTGCCGGCACCGGCCTGAACGGTGACTACTTCAGCGACACGACGCTCATCACGAAGGTGCTCACGCGTAACGACGCGACGGTCGACTTCCAGTGGGGCACGGCGGCGCCCGCACCCGGCGTAGCGGCGGATCGCTTCTCGGTACGCTGGACCGGGAAGGTGAGTCCTCGGTATAGCGGCAGCACGACGTTCTTTACCTCTTCCGACGACGGCGTGCGCTTGTGGGTCAACGGTCAACAGCTGATCAACAACTGGACCAACCACGCCCCAACCGAAAATTCCGGCAGCCTTTCGCTCACGGCTGGCCAGAAATACGACATCAAGCTCGAGTACTACGAGCAGACTGGCGGCGCGACGGCGCGGCTCTTTTGGTCGAGCTCCTGCGAGCCAAAAGCCGCAATTCCGTCGTCCCAACTCTATCGACCTTGAGCGAGTCCAACGCCAGTCGTAGCGCGCGACGGCCTCTTCAGTAAAGAGGCTGACCTTTCGATCTGAAGCTTTGCTGACGCCAAAATTCTGAGTGTGGGATCGGTTCCGGTTTAGGGTCCCGCGCTCAGGAGGCGACGATGCGAAAAGCGAGCTTGGGATTTGTGGCGTTGTGTTTGTTGGGTGCGTCTTGTGCTGGGGCGAGCGGTGAAGACGTGGCGGTGCAGAGCGACGCCATCGTGGGGCCGTCGACGTTGGGTGGGCGCAATGAGGTGGTGATGCTCTATGCGCGCATCGTGCTGCCGAACGGCTCGCTCGGATTTCGCACTTGTTCGGGTAGCTACTTTGCTCCGCGCGTGGTGGTGACGGCGGCGCACTGCTTGCCGAACATCTTCGCGGGGCAGCTGTTCGTTTACTTCGGCGACAACTTCGAGGCCGATCAGGCACAGCTCGTGGAAGGGCCGAACGGGCTCGAGCCGCCGCCGCCTGGAACGCCGTCTTTTTGGGCCAAAGCGGACTCGTACGAGGGGCACCCCGGCTACGATCCGGAGCAGCATTATCCGGACATTGGCGTCGTGTATTTGGACCGCAAGTTGCCGTTCGATCCGCTGCCGCTCTTGCGCACGCCGCTCGAGGCGAACCGAGCGGTCACCATCTCCGGTTGGGGCGCGAACAGCACGCCGACGCCCACGACTGGTGCAGGCGGTCGCGTGCAGCGCACCGGCAACACACGCACGTTGGGCTCGCCCACGGCAGCCGACTATCACCCCGAGGATCCGAACCCGGGCGTGCTGGTGGCGGCCAATCGCCCCAACCTGTTGAAGCTGGACGGCAGGGCGCCGAACGCCAACTCGTGCTTTGGCGACTCGGGCGGCCCGGTGCTCGTCACCAACTACGGCCAGACGTACATCGGCGGCGTCAGCTACTTTACGGGCCTGTCGTGCGCCGACTACAGCTTGTACGTACGACCCAGCTCGTTCTTGCCGTTCCTCGACCAGGCCTACAAGAAGGGCGGGCAAGAGGTGTTGAAGCCGACGTTCGACTGTGTGGCGCCGAACGCAAACGGCACGCTGACGGCGTTTTTCGGCTTCGACAACAAGAACGGCGTCGGCGTGACGGTGCCGTACGGCAACAAGAACTCGCTGGCGCGCGACACGCTGAATCAGCGCCCCAAGCTGTTCGCGCCCGGCGCGCACCACTTTGCGTTTGGCGTCGACTTCACCGCTGGCCAAACGGTGAGCTGGACGTTGTCGCCCGACAACAGCCCCACCACCACGCTCACGGTGAATCAAGCTTCGCGTCGCTGCGGTGCCGCGGAAGCCGAGCAAACCGAGTGCGCGCTCGCGTGCCGCGCTAGCCAACGTTCGGGTTGCCCGGGGCTGCCAACGTTCGAGGGCTGCGTCGGTTTCTGCTTGGAGAACACCGGCTTCATTCGCGACGCCTTGCCGGAATGCTTGACGCAAAATAGCGCCATCAACTCGTGCACGGCTGCAGTGGCCGCCACGCCCGCCTCGAATTGGGAGTGCTTCGAGCCGTTCGGGGCTTTTGCGCTGGGCCCATGTGCGGCCGAGTACGAAGCGACCAACGTGTGCCTCAGCGGCGGCTGAGCCGTAAAGGGCACAGAGCGGACGCTGATGCTTCGAACGTCGGCGTCCGCTAGCGCCTGAAGTCGGCTAGGCTCGCACGGCGATGCGTCGAGCGCCTTGGTCGAGGGACTCGCGGTTCTTGCCCACTTTCAGGGCGCTGCTGGGGGGCGCCCTGGCGTTGTCGTGCCAGGCGACGCCCGTCGCTCCGGCGGCAAGACCTGCATCGGCGCCTGCAGCCGCCGAGCCTGTCGATAGCGTTGCGGCCGCGAATCACCGTCGCGCCGTCGCGCTCTCGAACGAAGGCGACGCGGCCGTGAAGGTGAACGTCGAGGGAGCGATCGCCAAGTACCTCGAGGCGTTGCGGGTCGAGCCCGACAACGTCGAGGTGCTCTGGAAGCTGTCGCGCGCTCAGGAAAGGAAGGAAGATTGGACAGCCGTCGCGGCCACGCTGAGCAAAGCCGTCCAGGTTGCCCCCAACGTCGCCAACTACCAGCGCTGGCGCGGCCACGCGCTGGTGAGGTTGGCGCAAGAGAGCGACCCACCCCAGCGCTCGGGCTTCTACGCCTCGGCGCGAGAACCGCTCACCCGCTGTTTGGAGCTCGAGGCCAAGCTGGCCGAATGCGCGTTTCTGCTGGCGCAGGTCGAGGAGCACGCCGAGCAGGCGCAGGCGGCGGCTGACCTGTACTTGCGAGCGATCGCGAGCGAGCCGCTGCTACCGCGCTACTACTTGGGGCTGGCGCTGTGGCTGCGCGTCTTCAAGCAATCGCAGCAAGCCGAAATGGTGCTGACGGAAGGCCTGCATAAGGTCGAACCGTTCGAGAAAAATCGCGTCGATTTGGCGCAAATGGCTCTGCTGGCGGCCGAGTTGTCGGGCGAGCGCCACGACACGAAGGCAGAGCTCGCCTGGCTCGAGAAGGCCGAGACGCTAGTGGGTGAAGACATGCCCGGCTTGGTATTCGCGCTGGGGAGCAGGTATCTCGACTTGCCCGACAGCGGGGGATCCGACAACAGAGCAAAGGCGCTACGGCTGCTGAACGCGTTCTCCAAGCGCGTGTGCCGCGGCACGGCTGCCAACAAGTACCGCGTGCAGTGCGAAATCCTTTCCAGCGTGCTCCCGCGGCTAACGTCGCCGTACGTGACTCCAACGCCGCCCAAGCAACCGTTGCCAGTCGTGCCGCTGCCGCGCGGTATGCCATCGCCCAAGCTGGCGCTCGGCAGGATTCGCGTGGGGGACGCTTACACGGTGTGGGGCGCGAGCTACTACCTGCGTAACCCGGCGCATCACCGCGCCGTGACTGACGCGCCGATCGCCATCACCGGCTACGTCACCAAGACCAATCTCCTGCAGGCCCCACTCTGTGCCGTGCATCGCAGCGGCGTCGCGGATCCAGAGAATTGCTGGGCCCAGGTCCCGGCGTTTTGGCTTGGCGACACGCCCGACGCGCCGGAGGCCGACTGCATCAAAGTCATGGGTTTTGCCTCGAATTACGCGCAAATCTTCGACGCAATTCGACAAGCGGACTCTAGCCAGGCCGACGAGGCTTACGTTGACTCGTTTTGGGGGCAAGTGGTGCCCAATCCGCTGCCAGTCGCGGGCCAGAAGCTCACGGTGCGCGGCAAGTACCGCTTGTCGTTCGCCAAAGTCAGCTCCGGCGGCGAGAGCGATCTGGTCATGGGAATTTTCGACTACGCGGAGCGCGACGTGCTCGAGCCAGGCTTGGAGCTTGCTACGTTGCCGGGCGTCAAGCGCAAGCGGCGGCTTTGACGGTTGCGCGGCAGGTGGCTGTTTCCGTTCCGATTTGTTTTGAGGATTGGTCTAGTGGGACTGCTCCTCGTTTTCGCCTCCGCCTGGTGCAAGCCCTTTTGCGCCTCCAATCGAAGTCGCATTTGCGACGCACTTTCGTGAATAGT